>JANXOV010000117.1 GCA_025357635.1 Pseudomonadota bacterium | reverse complement strand
CCGCGCGGCGCGGCGCGGGCTTTAGGTTCCGACCAGTCTGAATGTGTATTATACGAACCGTGGCCCATAAAGAAACAGTCATGACTGTTTTTTACGCCCGGAAACAGCGGCTTTAAGGAGGCCTCGATGGCGCGGATGACGGTGGTGGATCGCGATGGCAATGAGCATGAGATCGAGGCAAAGCCCGGTCTGAAGGTGATGGAAGTATTGCGGGAACTCGATTACGGCGTCGCGGCGATCTGCGGCGGCCTGTGCTCGTGCGCGACCTGTCATATCTACGTCGATGAGGCCTGGGCGGAGCGTTTGCCCAAGAAACAAAGCGATGAGCAGGAGTTGCTGAACGAATTGTCCGACTATCGCGAAAAGACCTCGCGCCTGTCGTGCCAGGTCGAGTTCACGGCCGAACTCGACAACCTGAAAGTGGCCATCGCGCCGGATAGCTGAGGCGACGGATACGCATCGCGCGCGGCTTTATTGAATCGTCAGCGCGTTGTCGATGACGATCTCCGTGCCGTTGATGAAGCGGGACTCGTCCGAGGCCAGAAACAGCACCGTATTCGCCACGTCCGCCGGCTTGCCCAAGCCCCAGGGCGCGGACTCGTGCACCGAATTGTCCATGCCCAGTTCCTTGTTGGCCTGCGCGATCATCGCCGTGTCGATGGCGCCCGGATGCAGTGAATTGCAGCGGATGTTGTACTTGTTCATCTGACAATGGATGGCGATGGATTTGGTCATTGCGCGCACCGCGCCCTTGGCGGCGGAGTAGGCGAAGAATACCGGATAGCCCATGTGCGTCGCGGTGGAGCACATGTTGATGATGGAGCCGCCGCCGCTGGCATGCATGGCCGGCATGGCGTGCTTGCAGCCCAGGAACACGCTTTCGGACATGACCGCGTTGACGAAGCGAAACTGCTCCAGCGTGGTGCTTTCCGGCGTCGCCACCAGCACCACGCCTGCGTTGTTGACCAGGATGTTCAAACCGCCGAACTGCTTCACGGTCGCTGCGATGACCGCGACCCAGGCCGCCTCGTCGCGCACGTCGAGCTTCATGAATACGGTTGAGCCAGGGAATTGCCGGTTGATATCGGCCGCGCCGCGTCTGCCGGCCTCTTCGTTGATGTCTGTGATCACCACCTTGGCGCCTTCGCTGGCCAGCACCCGGGCATCTTCATGCCCCAATCCGCCTGCCGCTCCCGTTACAATCGCCACCTTACCGGTTACTCGACCCATGCTGATCTCCTGTTTTAAGGCTACGCTAGCAGTCAAGTTTGCCGGTTTCAATCACCTTTGACTTTTTTTCGATGAGTCCGCATCCTTTTTGAACCTATGACAAAACGCAGCACACGGCGTCCCGGCACGCGATCGGCGCAAGCCGGTGACACCCCCCAGCAAAACCCCGCTGCCGGATGGCAGGCGCAAAAGAGCGCCTCGACGCGCAGCCTGATCATCGACGCTGCCATCAAGTGCTTCGTGGACTTAGGCTATGCACGCACCACCACCACCGCGATCGCCGAACGCGCCGGCCTGTCGCGCGGTGCGATGCTGCATCACTTTCCCTCCAAGATCGACATCGTGCGGGCGGCCGTGGATCACCTGCACGCCAAGCGCCTGAAGGCCCTGCGCAAGTCCATGATGCGCCCCGCGGTGGAGAGCGATCGTGTGCGTCAGGGCGTGGATGCCTACTGGGCGCATGTCAAACACCCGATGTTCGTCGCCTTCTTCGAGCTGTCGGTGGCGGCGCGCACCGATGCCGAACTGGCCTCGATCCTGCGTCCGGCGCAGGAATCCTTCGAACGCGACTGGAACGAAGCCACACTCGATGTGTTTCCCGAATGGCACGGCAACAAGGACGCATTCGAATTGGGTCTGGATCTGAGCCGCTATCTGCTCGAAGGCATGGGCATCAGTTTTCTTACGCACAAGGAAACCGAACGCGACAAGCGCGTGCTGCAATATCTCGAAGAAAAGCTGCGTGAGCTGCGCCGCCTGGCTTCTGCAAAATCCACCTGAGGACCTCCATGTACCAGACCCTGCAATTGGAGGTGCGCGATCGCGTCGCCTTCGTGACCCTGAACCGTCCCGATGCCATGAACACGCTGAGCTTGCAGATGGGCCGCGATCTGCTGCAGGCGGCGCTTGCCTGCGAGGCCGACCGCAACATCCGTGCCGTGGTGCTGACCGGCGCCGGCAAAGCGTTTTGCGCAGGCGGGGATTTGCGCGGGATGCACGAACAGGGCGAGGGTATGCAAGGCTATCTGCACGAACTCACCACGCATCTGCATGCTGCCATCAGCCTGTTCACGCACATGGATGCGCCGCTGATCGCAGCCGTCAACGGCACGACTGCCGGCGCGGGCGTGGGCCTGGTGGCGATGGCGGATCTGGCGTTCGCTGCGCAGAGCGTCAAGATCACGCTGGCGTATACGGGTGTGGGACTCACGCCCGACGGCAGCACCAGCTATTTTCTGCCGCGACTCATTGGCCTTAAGCGCACCGCTGAATTGATGCTGCTTAACCGCGTGCTAAGCGCCGAGGAAGCGCAGCAGTGGGGACTTGTCAATCAAGTGGTGGCGGATGCGGATCTGCTGGCCGAGGCGACCCGGCTGGCGGAGAAGCTGGCCGCGGGACCGACCGGTGCCTACGGCAAAGTGAAGCGGCTGCTGGCCTCCTCGAGCGGCGCCATGGAGGCGCAGATGATGATCGAAGGACGCACTATTTCCGCGCAGGCGGTGAGTCCTGAAGGCCGGGAAGGAATCAGCGCTTTTTTGTCCAAGCGCAAGCCCAACTACACCTGAGTGGCGCCAGCGCACCCGCGAGGCGCGATATCGAACCGCCTCTTGCGATTACCCGTCAGATCCGCGTCGAGCGACGGCCCTGGCGTTGGCGGCTCTCGTTGCCCGTGTACCACCGGTTTGTCCCGGTTCCGCCGAACAGGCGGCGATCACCGTCGCGGCGATCGGAAACCTTTCGAAACCTGCACGTACAACCGGCCTGCATCGTACAGGCCGCCAGGGGCAGCCGAGGTGCTTCACGCATCAAGTATCGCGTGTCGGCCGATTGCTTCGCGGCCGCACAGCGTGCGCCGCTCGAGGCGATCGAAACGGCGCGGAAATCACCTGCAGGGTTCGGTGGCCTGCGGCTCACCGGCGGTGCGGATTTCTTTGCCGAGGGTTCGCACGAGGCTTTCCCCAGCAGGCTCAACAGGGACTTGATCATGGCGATTTTTCCATAATCATCGCGGTTGTTGCGCGTCGCGATTCGCTCTTCATGGCCGGTGCCCTCGGTCGACTGTGTGCTCAGCGCATGCATGCGCTGAGTTTCAATTTTTATACGCCATTCCATTGCCTACCTGGAAACGCTGCGGCCGGCGCAGATTGACGG
>JANXOV010000176.1 GCA_025357635.1 Pseudomonadota bacterium | reverse complement strand
GCAGGTCCTGGCTCACATAGGCCGAGTAGCTTGATTGCTTGACTTGGTCTTCGCGAACCGTGGCGTAACGAACCCGCTCTTGCGTGTGATACAGCGCGACCGGACTGATGTCATCGTAGCGTGCATATTCCGGCGCATGGTGTTCGGGGTTTCCAGCGCATCGTGAACGCGGATTCCAGCGGGACGTGAACACGATTCCATCGTGATCGTGGTCGTTTTTGGGATGCGGTGGAATGATGTTCACGATGCCGTGCCGGCATCGATGATGATGAGAACGGCGATGGGAATCACCGCGTAAACTTTCGCGGCATCGGCAGATGGCGCTCTTCTGGGCATGATTCGGTCCCCAATTGGACCTTGAAGCCCCCCGTGATCAAACCCCGACGACGTCGATGCCTGTGGTGCCGGAAACTATTTGGCCGCGATCCGCGCAGCGGCCGCCGGCAGAAATACTGTTCCGAGCCGGAGTGTCGCGCGGCGAGCAAGCAATCGAGCCAGCGCCGATGGTTGCGAAAACCCGAAAACTACGAGTACTTCTGCGGCGAACAGCACGTGGATCGCGTGCAGGCGTGGCGGGCGCAGAACCCCGGATATTGGCGCAAGCGGGCCTTAAACGGGGAACCGTTACAAGAGATGATACTGGCGCAACCTCATGATCGGAATAAGAAATCAGGTTCCTTAGCGTTACAAGAGGTGAGCGCGAGTCAAGTCACTGATACGTTGGAGAAAAGCGGCTCGTTGCGGGGGTTTGCGTTACAAGATTCGATGTGACGGCGCGCCAGGCACGGCAAGAATCCCCGGCCGATCACCAGCCACGAAGGATGCGCCGCCGATGTCGAACCCGAGGATCTCCGTCAGCCAGATCAAGCAGCTGATCCAGCTGCGCTCGAACGGCTTAAGTACGCGCGATATCGCACGGGCGCTATCCCTCTCGCAGGG
Source organism: Pseudomonadota bacterium (assembly GCA_025357635.1). Lineage (GTDB taxonomy): Bacteria > Pseudomonadota > Gammaproteobacteria > Steroidobacterales > Steroidobacteraceae > TMP-86. Next base: position 2,649 of record JANXOV010000176.1, on the reverse strand, counting down.
TGCGGTCTGGAAGTACTGCCGCGCGGTGCTCACGGCATGCGGCACGTGGGAGGCGGCGCTGGCGTTTGAAGAAATGGAGTTGGAGAGCCGTGTGTTCGCGGCTCGCCGACTGCGCCCGACGCCGAGCATCGTGGGTCCGGACTGCGCCTGGATCCACACGGAACTGAGGCGCCACAAGCATGTGACGCTGCAATTGTTGTGGGAGGAATATCACGCGATGCACGGTCGCGGGGCGCTGCGCTACAGCGCCTTTTGTGAGCGCTACCGGCAGTGGGCGAAGCGCTTGCAGCGCTCGATGCGCCAGCGGCACATCGCGGGGGAGAAACTGTTCGTCGATTACGCGGGACGCACGGTGCCGATCTACGGCGTCTCCTGCGAGGAGGCCTTCCGGGCCTGTGTCTTCGTCGGCGCCTTGGGCGCGAGTGGCTATGCGTACGCGGAGGCGACACGCACGGCAACCTTGCCGGACTGGCTCGGTAGCCATGTGCGGATGCTCGAGTTCTATGGTTCGAGCCCGACGATCCTCGTGCCGGACAATCCGCGCGTCGGCGTGACCAAGGCGGATCGCTACGAGCCGCAGCTGCAGCGCTCGTACGAGGAGATGGCCGGGCATTTTGGGATCGCGGTGATCCCGGCTCGGCCGTATCGGCCGAAGGACAAGCCGAAAGCGGAGCTCACGGTATTGCTGGTGTGTCGTTGGATACTCGCGCGGCTGCGGCATCAACGCTTCTTCAGCTTAGATGAGCTCAATGCGGCGATCCGTCCGCTGCTGCATCAACTGAACGAGCGGCCGTTCCAGAAGCTGCCAGGCTCGCGCCGCTCGATGTTCGAGTCCCTCGATCTTCCCGCGATGCGTCCGTTGCCGACCACCACCTACGTATACGCCGAGTGGAAGCGGGTGCGCGCCGCCTTCGACTATCACGTCGATGTCGATCGCCATTATTACAGCGTCCCGCATGCCCTCGTCGGGCAGGAGTTATGGGCGCGCTTCAGCGCGGCCACGATCGAGGTGTTCCACCGCGGTGTGCGGATCGGCAGTCATCTGCGCTCGTATCAGCGCGGCGTGCACACGACGCTGCCGGAGCACATGCCAAAATCCCACCGGGCGCACGCGGAATGGACGCCGACCCGGCTCATCAACTGGGGCGCCTCGATCGGTATGAATACCTGCGCGGTGGTTGAGCATCTGCTGAAGAGCAAAGCGCATCCGGAGCAAGGGTATCGCGCGTGTCTGGGGCTGCTGGCGCTCGCGCGCCAGTACGGGCAAACCCGGCTTGAGGCGGCGAGTGCCTTGGCCGTGAAATTACAGAGCCCGAGTCGCAAGAGCGTGCTGTCGATCCTACAAACCGGCCGTGACCAGCATCCCGCGGCGCTAACCGAAGAACTCGATCTGCCCGCGCACCCGAACGTGCGCGGCCCGACGTACTACCACTGAAATCGATCCACACCCGGAGCCATCATGTTGACTGAAAATACACTTGAAATGCTGCGCTATCTGAAACTGCACGGTATGGTGCAGGCCCTCGAGCATCAGCGCGAGATGCCCACTACTCATGCGCTCGCCTTCGAGGAACGCCTCGCCTTGATAGTCGATCGGGAGCGACTGCATCGCCAGAACTGTCGCTACCGAGGTTTGCTGCGTGACGCGCGGCTGAAAGTCGCCCAGGCCTGTATCGAGGACATCAGCTACAAGCCCGGTCGAGGACTCGATAAGTCGCAGATCGCCGCGCTCGCCGACGGCGCCTGGATCGAACGCGGCCAGAACTTACTCATCACCGGACCGACGGGCTCGGGAAAAACTTGGATCGCGTGTGCGCTCGCGCATCAAGCCTGCCGGCAAGGCCTGCAAGGTAGATACTGGCGCGTCCCGCGGTTGTTCGAGGAAATCCGCACCGCCCACGGCGATGGCAGCTACTTAAAACTCCTCAAGCGTCTCGCCAAGGCTCCAGTGTTGATCCTTGATGACTGGGGTCTGACTGGGTTGACCACGCAAGATCGCGCAGATCTGCTAGAAATCCTCGACGATCGCCTGAACGTGCGTTCGACCGTGCTCTGCAGCCAGCTACCGGTGGACAAATGGCACGCCTATCTCGGCGAACCGACGCTCGCGGACGCGATACTCGATCGCTTGGTCCACCATAGTCACCGTCTCGAACTCAAAACCGGAGGCGACTCGATGCGCAAGTCACCGCCGTTGCCCGCAGCAGCACCGGTGACGACCCATGCCGTGCCGGGGACAAAGCCGCGGAAGTGACTCCGTCAGCGGCGGCCGCGAATCCGCATACGTCATCGATATCATCGTGAACACCTAAGCCGATGTCGGCGGCCGTGGCCGCCGACACTCACCGTGCGTTCACGATCGCGTGGAATCCGCGTTCACTTTGAGCGGAATAGGCAAGCGGACTTGGACTCCACTTTTGAACGTGCCGGGCCGGTCCAGCAGGCTCAGCGGCAGCACATAGGCGACATTGCCACCGAAGACGCGACGCTTGTCGAATTGTTCGAACTGATCGCCGTGAACCTGATCGAGTGCGTACGTGAAATTGGAAATCAGGTCCAGCTTGTAATCCATGCCATACACATTGGCGTTGATCTGCCCGCCTCCCAGTTGATGCCACGCATCGACCGAGACGCTGTAGCGGTGAGTCA
>JANXOV010000142.1 GCA_025357635.1 Pseudomonadota bacterium | reverse complement strand
GTTCAACCTGATCATCGCGCCGCAAGGCGTAGGTTTGTTAAGCGACTGGTTTGCCGGTCCGGGCGGCCCCGATGCGAATTCACTACGCATGGCCTTGCTGGTGCTCGCGCCCACCGGAATCTGGGCCGTGTATCATTTCTGCATGGCCAGCAAAACCATCGTCGCCGACCAGGCTCGCGCCGTCGGCTATGTCACGACTTTCGATGTATCAGGAAAGCCTGCCTGATGATAACGCGCGCTATCTTGCGACTGACGAGCCTGGCGTGCGTTCTCTCGTGCGCTACCGTCCTGCCCTGCGTTGCGCAGAACGACATCCGGGTGCTCAACGCGGATGCGTCCTACCCCGAAGGTCCGGTCTGGCATCAGGGCAAGCTGTACTACGTGGAATATGGCCGCAACCAGATAACGACCTGGGATGGGAAGAAGAACGCCGTGTTCTCGTCCGAAAAAGGCTGCGGTCAATCCGCCGTGATTCCCACGGCACGCGGGGAGTTCCTCACCACCTGCTACGACAGCGGCACGGTCGGCCGGATCGCAGCAGATGGGAAACTTCTTGCGCCCTACAGTCACGACAAGGACGGTCGCCCGTTTGTCGGACCCAACGATTTCGCGCTCGATCAACGGGGCGGCGTTTACTTCAGCACCTCGGGCAGTCATGGGGACGCCATCGACGGCAAGGTGTTCTACATCGCTGCCGACGGCACGATCAGTCTGAAGGCAGATGACGTGCACAACGCCAACGGGCTCGCGGTCTCCAAGGACGGCGCGATCCTGTACGTGGTAGAGACCGACGAAAACCGCCTGTTGAAATTCAAAATCGGCGCGGACGCGTCGCTGTCCGACCGGCGCATCGTCGTGAGTCTGGATGATCTGGCGCACCACAAGGTTCACATCTGGCCCGACGGCGTGAAGATCGATTCACGCGGCGAGATTTACATCGGCCAAAGCGCGCGTGACTACAAGGTGCCCTATGCCGGGGTAATTTTTGTCATCGACGCTGCGGGCAAATTGCTGCGGCAGATAACGCTGCCGTCGGTGCAGGTGCCGAACTTCGCGTTCAGCCCGGATGAGAAGACCCTGTACGTCACGGCGTTGGATCAATTCGACAAGCCGCCCTATCGCGGCAAGATCTACTCGATTCCCAATCGCTGATGACGCGGGCGCTATCGCGCCAGCCAACCGCCATCGACGACGAGATTGGAACCCGTGATGTAGGTAGCCCGGTCGCTGGCCAGAAACACCGCGGCATTGGCGATGTCCTGCGGACGCCCGAGTCGCGGCCACGGCGTGCGTCGCATGGCATTTTCCAGGCGCGCCGGATCCGACGGTGAGCCCGGTTGTCCTGTGACGATCTTGCCCGGGGAGATGCAATTGCACACGATCAGATCCTGCGCGTAGTCGACGGCGATCTGTTTGGTCAGATAGATCGCGCCCGCCTTGCTCACGCCGTACGGCGTATCGTGCGGCGCGGTCACGATGCCCTGCTGTGAGCCCAGATTGATGAGCCGCCCGCGCACTTCGTTGCGCGGTTCCTGGGTCACCATCTGCTGCACCGCGCGTTTGCAGCCATGAAACATGCCGGTCAGATTGACCAACATCACCTGTTCCCATTGCGCCAGCGTGGTCTCCAGAAGCGGCGTGCCAGAAAAGATCGCCGCATTGTTCACCATAACGTCCAGGCGGCCGTGGCGCTGCACCGTTGTGCCGACCAATCGATCGATGTCCTCCCATCGACCCACGTCGGTCTTGTCGAACGCCGCCGTGCCGCCGTTCTTGCGGATCAGGTCTAGCGTGGATTCGCCGCCTTCGATGGGCTCGGCCACGATATCGGCGATGACCACCGTGGCGCCTTCGGCAGCGAAGCTGGTGGCGATCGCGCGGCCGATGCCGGAACTTGCGCCGGTGACGATGGCAATCTTTCCCGCAAGTAAATTGGACATCACGTCGATCCTGGCTTTAAGCGAAGGTTACACTACGCGCCTGACACCCATGCAACCCGATATCAAGCTGGCGGAGACGCTTTTCGATACGCTCGACCGTGCCACGCGGCAGGGACGCGGCATCGTGCGCGACAGCTTCGGTGACGGCGAACAAGCGGCGCACGATATCATGCGCGCGACCGCCCAGACTCTCAGGCTGGAGATTTCCGTCGATGCCATCGGCAATCTGATGATGACGCTGCCCGGCCGCGACCGGCGCCTGCCGCGCATCATCATCGGTTCGCACCTGGACAGCTCACCGCAAAGCGGCAACTTCGACGGCGCAGCCGGGGTGGTGGCCGGCGTGTGCATATTGTCGGCACTGAAGAGTGCCGGAAAGCAGTTGGACTGCGATGTCACGGTGATGGCCATTCGCGCCGAAGAATCCTCCTGGTTCAATGTTTCCTATCTGGGCAGCGGCGGCGCCTTCGGGTTGCTGGATCCGGCCTGCCTCGCGATTACCCGCTCGGACAACGGGCGGAGCCTCGAGGCAACCTTGCTGGAACGCGGCTTCGATCCGAGTCCCATCCGCGAGGGACGAGCGCTGCTCGATCCCTCGCGCATCCGCGCCTACCTCGAGTTGCATATCGAACAAGGCCCGACGCTGGTGGCGCAAGCGCTGCCCGCGGCAGTGGTCACCGGCATCCGCGGCTGCAAGCGTTTCCGCAATGCCCGCTGCATCGGCCAATACGCGCACTCCGGTGCCGTCAATCGGCCGCAACGGCACGATGCGGTCGCGGCAACGGTAGCCTTGTTGCACCATTTGGAGACGCTCTGGCAGCAATACGAACAACAAGGCGCCGATCTGACGATCACCTTCGGGGAGCTGTATACCGACGCCGCATTTCACGCGCCGAGCAAGATTGCCGGCGAAACGCATTTCGTCATCGACATCCGCAGCGTGTCGCAGGAAATCATGGATGCGGTTGCTGAGGAAGCACGCCGCGCCGCGGCACGCATCGCCGCAACCTTCCGCGTCAGCTTCAAGCTGGGCGCGACCAGCGATTCGCCGCCGGCCGTCATGGATGAACGGCTGCGCGCCGGCTTTCGCGCGCAATTGCAAACGCCGTTCGAGATGCCCAGCGGCGCCGGCCATGACGCTGCCGTGTTCGCGAAAATGGGCATTCCAACGGGTATGATCTTCGTACGCAATGAAAATGGCAGCCACAATCCCGATGAAGCCATGAGCTTGGATGACTTCGACACGGCAGCGCGCGCCTTGCTCGGCCTGCTGCTGAACTTCCCGCTGCCATGACACTGCTGGTCACTGGTGCGACGGGCTTTGTCATGAGCGTGCTCGCGCGCCAGTGGCTGGAAGCCAATCCCGACGAGCGCGTCGTGGTGCTGGACGCTGCGCCGTTGGACGCAGCCGCAAAGCGATATTTTGCGAGCGTATCGGACCGCATGAAGGTCGTAACTGCAGACGTCACGCAAGCAGAACAGTGGCGCGCGTCGCTCAGCGGCGAGGATATCCGGCATGTCGTACACGGCGCGACGGTGACGCCGATTTCCCGGGGGTCGGCAGCCGCAGCGCGCAGCGAACCGGAAGCCGAGAATCCCGGCCGCATCATCGACGTCAATGTCATGGGAACGGTCGCGGTTCTGGACTGGGTGCGCAGCCAGTCGCGGCCACCGCGATTCCTCTACGTCAGTTCCGGTGCCGTGTACAAGCATCACGGGCCCGACCGTCCGGGGGAGCCGTTACCCGAAGACGGCTACGTCATGCCGCGCCGTCTGTACGGCATTTCCAAGCTGGCCTCCGAGTTGATCACCGAACGCTATGGCGATCTGTTCGGACTCTCAACCGCCTCGATACGCCCTTCTTCGGTGTATGGAACCATGGATCGCGTGACGGCCAGCCGCAACCATCGCCATGTGCCGAATCGGATCGCACATATGGCCGTGGAGGGCGTGACCTGCGCCCGCGTGAACACGCTCACGGCGGTGGGTGATTACGTTCACGTCGAAGACGTGGCGCGCGCCATTGTGTCTCTGCTTCGCGCGCCGACGCTGCACTACAGCACGTACAATGTCGCTCAAGGTTGCGTCACGACGATTGCCCAGCTGGTGGAATGGGCGGCGCAGATGGCGCCGGGTTTTCACGCACAAATCGTTGGCGACGCGGACGCCGATATTCTGCAGGATGCGAGCCTGCGCGATGGCATGTGGGGCGCCTACGATATCTCCCGCATCACGGCAGAAACCGGCTGGACACCTCGCCCCGTACGCGAGGCGCTGCAGGCGTACATGCAATGGATCAAGGCTCAGCAGAACGTATGAAGGACTCAAGACCTTATCCCCGCGATCTTATCGGCTACGGCCAGAACCCGCCCGAGCCGCGCTGGCCAAACGGCGCGCGCATCGCCGTCTCGATCGTTCTGAACTACGAGGAAGGTGGCGAATCCTGCATTCTGCACGGTGACACCCATTCCGAATCCGTGTTGACCGATGTCGGCGGCGAGCCCTTGCCGAACGCGCGCAATCTGAACGTCGAATCCAATTTTGAATACGGCAGCCGCGTGGGGTTTTGGGAAATCATGCGCGTTCTCGGCGATCGCCGCGTGGACGCCACCGTCTACGCAGTCGGCATGGCGCTGGAACGCAACCCGGGCGCCGCGGCGGCCCTGGCCGCAAGCGGACTCGAAGTCGCCTGCCACGGACAACGCTGGATCGACTATCAAAGTGTTCCGGAGGCCGCAGAACGCGCCGATATCGCCCGCAACATCGAGGTCATCACCCGTCTCATCGGTCGCCGGCCGCTGGGTTGGTACACCGGCCGGCCCGGCCCCAACACTCGACGATTGGTGGTCGAGGCTGGTGGCTTCCTCTACGACAGCGACGCCTACAACGACGACCTCCCGTATTGGACCCGCGTTGCCGGCCACGCCCACCTGGTGATTCCCTACAGCTTCGACACCAACGACAGCCGCCTGCAGCGCGGCGGGGATTTTGCCACCGGCGAGGATTACTTCACCTATTGCCGCGACGCCTTTGACTGGCTGTATCGTTCAGGAGTCGAGGGACGGCCGCGGATGATGAGCATCGGTCTGCACGGCCGCATCATCGGCCGTCCCGGTCGAATCGGCGCGCTGGTGAAGCTGCTCGAACACATTCAACGCCACGAGGGCGTCTGGCTGTGCAACCGGACAAGCATCGCGCGCCATTGGATCGCAAATCATTCACCGGCGAAAGAGGCGCAATAGGTCTGGCATGGAGTACATCCGGTTCGGGAAGACGGACCTCAAAGTGTCGCAGCTCTGCCTCGGCACGATGTCCATGGGCAGCTCTGCCTGGAAGGGCTGGGTGCTCGACGAAGCGGAATCGATTCCCATCCTGCAGCACGCGCTAGACCTCGGCATCACCTTCTTCGACATGGCCGACTGGTACTCGGCCGGCCGCAACGAAGAGGTGGTCGCCCGAAACCTGCTCAAGATGAGCGCACGCGAGCGGCTGGTGCTCGCGACCAAGGTTTTTTATCCGATGAGCGACGACCCGACCGACCGCGGTCTGTCGCGCCAGCACATCGCGACCTCGATCGACCGATCGCTCGCGCGCTTGGGTACCGACTACGTCGACTTGTACGTGATTCACGCCTTCGATGCCGACACGCCCATCGAAGAGTCCATGCAGGCGCTGCACGACACGGTTCGCGCCGGCAAGGTGCGTTACCTTGGCGCCTCGACCATGTACACGTGGCAATTCGCGCAGATGAACCATGTGGCAGCGATGAACGGCTGGACGCCCTTCGTCAACATGCAGTGTCAGTACAACCTGCTCTACCGTGAAGAAGAGCGGGAGATGTTTCCGTATTGCCAGAACCAGGACATCGCCGTCACCACGTTCAGCCCTCTCGCGCGCGGGTACCTTGCACGCAACGCCGGCACATCGCGCACGGCGCATGACCTTTTTCAGGAATTCTACGGCGATGAGATCGACCGCGAGATCGCGCGACGCGTTCGTGAAGTGGCCACGCGGCGCGGCGTGAGCAGAGCGCATATCGCGACGGCCTGGGTTGCGGGCAACTCTCATTCGAACATTCCCATCGTGGGTGCAGCGAAGTCTGCGCACCTCGACGTCGCGGTGGAGGCGTTGGCGCTACGCCTCGCCGCCGCCGAAAGAGAATTTCTGGAGGCGCCTTACCGGCCGCGCGACGAGATCAACGACCAGCAACCGATGAGGCGGCCCCGCGCGCTGCATCCGGGCTGATACCCGGACGCCTCGATCAGGCCATCAGCCACGGGCTGTCCTGCCGGACTTCGATCAGCGTCGGTCGATCGGCGGCGAACGCATCGCGAACCGATTGCGCCAACTGCTCAGCGCTCGATGGACGCACGGCGTGACAGCCCAGTCCTTGCGCCACTTGCAGGAAGTCGGGACTCTTGGGCTCCACGCCGATGCGTGGGACGTGTTGTTTATCCATCTGCTCCACGATCGCGTTCAGCGCATCGTTGTTCCACACGATGACGGGGAGCGCGAGGCCTTCCTCCGCCGCCGTGGCCAGCTCATTGACCGTGAACATGAACCCGCCATCGCCCGCGACGGCGATCACCGGCCGATGCGGCGCGCCAATCTTGGCGCCGACGGCCATCGGCAAGGCAACGCCGAGCGCGCAATACGTGCCGGAGTAATACCAGCAGCGCTCCGTCTCCATCGGCATGGCATACGAGCCGGTGTAGACGATTTGTGTGGCATCGCCCATCACGATCGCATCGGCGGGAATCGCTGACCGCAGAATCTTCCATACACGCGCGTGCTGCCTTTCAAGATCGGTCATGGTCGCGGTATTGCGCGCGAGAATCTCCCGAACCTGCGTTTCGCCTTGCGATCGCTGCCCTGCAGCTTTGCGTCTCACGAGCGCGGACGCAAGCGCATCCATTGCTGCACGCGCATCGGCTTGTATGGGCACTGCCGCGGGATACACCGCGGTCAGTTGTTTGGGGTCGATGTCGATCCGAACGATGTCGCCGGACATCTCGAGTTTCGGCAGGAAGCTGTCGCCCGCGGCGACTTCGGTGCCGACCAGAAGCACCACGTCGGCTGCCGCCAGTGCCTCCTGGCTGGGTTGCTGAACGATGGAGCAGCCCAACGACAAGGAGTGGGATTCCGGAAGGATGCCTTTGCCGGCGTTGGTGGAAAGCACCGCAGCGCCAATGTGCTCGGCGATTGCGGTCAGCGACTTGCGCGTGCCGACCGCGCCGCCACCGACCAGAATCAACGGGCGCCTGGCTTTCGAGAGGCGATCCGCAGCCTCCTCGATCACCGACAGATCAGGCATCGGCAAGGACGGCGCGCGCCGGGTCGTCCATTCTCCCGCGACGGGTTCGGGCAGGACGTCCCGCGGCAGCGACAGATGCACCGGGCGAGGCCGCGTACCGCGAAACACGGCATACGCGCGAGCAATCAACTCCGGCAACTCTTCGGGATAGCGGACCATGGCGCTGAGCGCAGTGAACCCGGCCGTGACGGCGGCCTGGTCGGTGAGTTCGTGGATCGCACCCCAGCCTTTGCCCTGCGTGCGCGTTGCGCATGCACCGGATAACACAAGCATCGGCTGCGAATCGCAGAAGGCCTGCGCGATGCCGGTCGCCGCGTTGGTGACGCCCGGACCGGCAATGAGGGTGCACACGCCAGGTTTGCCGGTGGCGCGCGCGTAGCCGTCGGCCATGAGGCTCGCGCCCTGTTCGTTGCGACACTGCACGTGACGGATCCCCGCAAGACCGATGCCGCGATACAGCTCGACGGTCATGGTCCCGGCCATGCCGAACACCGTGTCCACTTCGTAGGCGGCGAGAAGTTTCATTACGGCTTCGCCGCATGTCATGGATTTCACGTGCTTTCTCCCATGTGTTGTTCGCCGCATACTCGTCGCGACGCGCACAAAGGCGATCGCCCCCGCGCTACTTCACCGTCAGCATGTACTGCGCCACAGCCAGCCGCAGGTCCGGGCTCAGATGCGCCTGGGACGGCATGGGCGGAAAGTCCTCGCGCTTCCTGACCGGCTTGGCAATGTAGTCGGCGATGCCCTGCGGGTTGCCGGCATACATGGCCTGCAGAATCTGCGTCGGTGGTCCGATCATGCGCACGTTGTAGGCGTGGCAGCCGGCACAGACCGACGAGTAGACCAATTTGCCGCGGTCCTGCGCCGACAGCACGCGCGGCGGTGCCGGTTGGTCGAGCAGATACGTGACGACATCGCTCGTACTCGTGCGCTGGCAGGCGGTCCAGGTGCTGACGCCCAGCCACTTGATGGCATCGCGATTCGTGACGCAGCTGCCGCTGCCGCTGCCCACGGCGACCAGGTCCGGACCTTGCCGGGTCAATCCCGCCAGCATCAAGGCCTGGATGTCCTTGATCGGTTCGTAACCATTGTCGGCAAACAGATTCGGCAGCACCTGCACCCGATCCGGACTGGGGTCAGATTCCGGGTCCGGCGTGATGTTGGCGAATGATTTGTGGTCGGCCACGATGATGCCGGCATTCTTGTTGTCGCGGATGACGTTGTTCTCGATGATGACATCGTCCGCCGCCATGACGATGATGCCGGTGCCGCTGGGAACACCGGAGACGATGGAGCCGGGCGCGCCAAAGTTTTTGTGGTTGTTGGCCACCACGAAATTATTGCGGATGATGACATCAAAAGCCGTCTTGATCGGCAAGCCCGGCGTGATGAACGTGAGGATGCCGCCAGCATTGTCGTAGGCCAGGTTGTGCTCGATGATCACGTGCCGGGAGTTTTCCGATTCGATTCCGGCCACGTTGCCGTGAACTTCGTTGTGGGCCACGTGAATGTTGTCGGACATGCCTACGTAGATCGCGGCGTCTTCGATGCCGGTCAGCGTGTTGTATTCGATCAATCCGTTCTGCGCGAACTCCGGGAAGATTCCATACACGCCCGAATTCACGATCCAGTTGTGACGGACAACGAAGTTGTTGCCCGCCTGTCCCATGATGGCATTGCCCTTGTAGTTGGTGATCTTGAGATTCTCTACCCGGATGCCATTGCCGGAGTACAGCACGGCATCGTTGCGCTTGCCTTGTCCATCCAGGGTCGGCCAGTCGCCGCCGTGAATCACGCCGACCAACGCAATGTTGTCCTTGTCGATGTACACAGTCTCGGAATAGTTGCCCGGCATGACCTGCACCGTGTCACCGGGTTGCGCCTTGCGCACCGCGTCCTGAATGGACTCACCCGGCTTGACGACAATGACCTGTCCGGTGCTGACACCGGGCTTGAGCAAGGCGGCCGCAGAACCTGCGGTGTGTTTGGCCGAAGCCAGGGTGTCAGTGGTGGAGCCGGCCGCGGTCGGCGGCGCGTGACTGCCACTGCGGGTGCCATACGTGTACCCAACCCAGGCAGCAAGGGCCACCAGAGCGATGCTGACAAGTGCGGACTTTTTCAAGAGCGTTCTCCGAGAGTGGATTCAATAGGCGGCGGCAGGCCGGATGGCAATGACGCGGGGATGGCGGGCAGAAAAGATTCGTCGGTCAGCGCGCCGATGAAATCGACGAGCCGGTCCAGTTCAACGCCTGAGAGCTTCGGCTCCCAGATATGCCAGTGCAAGTGCAGGTTTTCGCCCTTTGGCACGGCATGGCCGCGCCCGCCCGTGTAGAAAGCCACGGTTTCGCGCAACGTGCCGAACTGTCCGGAGTGTCCATAAGGCGCGGTGAGCGCGGCATTGCGCAAGCTGGGAATCTTGAAGCCTCCACGCAGCATCGGCGCATCGGTCGCCGCGCCGGCGCCAGCATCGAAAGGCATCCCGGCCGGTTCGGGCATGCCGATGACGGCGATCTGTTGATTGGTGAACAGCGGCGGCGTGTGGCACTCGGCGCAGCGCGCGACAAACGAGCGGAACACATTCATCCCTTCGAGTTCATGTGGAGTCAGCGCGTCGGCGACCCCTTGCGCGTAAAAATCGTAGCGGCTGTTGAGGGATATCAACGAGGATTCGAAGGCGGCCAGCGCTGTATAGACCTGCGCCGCTGCAATATCGCCGCCAATTGCGTTGCCGGTGGGTGGAAACGCCTGCGCGAACAAAGTCAAATACGCGGGAAGGCCGTTCAGCGTCTTGACCAGTGATTCCGGACGATTCCCCATTTCCGTCGCGTTATACAGCGGTCCCTGCACCTGTTCTTCCAGCGAGTGCGCGCGGCCGTCCCAGAAAAAGCGCTTCAGGAATCCGACATTCCACAGACTCGGCGCATTGCGCCGCACTTCGTGACCGCCCATGCCGATGCTGTGGACGCGATGATCGGTGAAGCCCTTGCCAGGAACATGGCAACTGGCACAGGCCAGCTTTCCATTGGCCGACATCACCGGATCGAAAAACAAGTAACGTCCCAGGTCGATCTGCTGTGGCGTGAAGCCGTCACGAAACGGCGGCAGACCGGTTTTCAATCCGCCTACACCGGCACCGGTCAGCGAGCCGTATTGCTGATAGGTCGAACGCAGCCAGCAGCGGGAATCTCGTTTGTCGAAACTCGCCGGACATTGCTCGGACAAGCGCCAGGCGCTTGCCTGCACCGGCGCGCAGGCGAGCAGCGTGTACGCGAACAGACACAGCGGCCCGCTGACGGATCTCAAGGTGGCAGCCCGGCGGCGTAGGTGATCACATCCGCTTCCGTGCGGCTGTCAGGCAACATCGCCGCGATAGCCCGCATTTGTGTACCCAGCTTGTCATCGGGGTGCGCTCCACGTCGACCCGACTTGAAGGCGGAAAACTGCCGCGCCAGATACTCAGGCGACGCACCCGCCAGACGCGGCGCTCCAAGCTGCTGGTTCCCCCTGCCATTGGCGCCATGGCAGGCGCTGCACAAGGCGTTGAAATAGTTGCGTCCATTCGTGGCGCCAGCGGCGTTGGAAGACTCGAGGTGTGCAGACCGTCGTGTTGGGAGGCCCGCTACGTAAGCGGCGACGGCCGCACGCTCGGCATCGCTTTTCAGCAAAGAGGCTGCGGCGCGCATCATGGCGCCTTCGGCATCTCCGGTCGCCGCGCCGCGCAGCCCGGTAGCGAAATTTTTCAGCTGCCGGTCCACATACCAGGACTCGAGACCTGCGATGGCCGGCGCTTTTATGGTCGCCAGCCCTTCACCCTGTTTCCCATGGCAGGCCACGCAACTCGCGTACAACGACCGTCCGTCCGGCGCGCCCGCCATCGCGAGCGCGGCGTGTGCGAACAAGAGTACCCCGAGGGTGCCTGCACACCGCTGGAAAACACTAGAACGCAGCATGCAGATCGAGCCCAAAGCGGCGCGGCGCATTGATCGAGGCGATCGGCGTACCGAAGGTGCCAGCGGTGATCTGATTGATGCCGGTCACGTAGCGCTTGTCGAACAAGTTGTTGCCGTACAGCGAAGCACTCAATTTACCGCTGGCGCTACGCCAGCCAAGGCGCGCGTCAGTGATGTTCTGCGAACCACCCAGCGAGAAGTTGGCCGCCGGCAGGCAGGTCTTGGTTGCCAGCGCATCTGCGTTGCAGCGTGTGGAACCACGGTAGCTGGAGGCGAGGAAGAAATCGACGCTGCTGCCGCCGGCGAGCGCAATGGTGTAGTCGCCATTGGCCGAGAGCGACAAAGTCGGCTCGCCCGTCGGATCGCCGGCGAGATCTGTGCCGTATTGAGAAATGTATTTCTCGTAGGTCGAGTCGATGTACGAGGCCGCCAACCCCAGGCTCAATGCCGCCATGGGCTGCCAACGCGTTTCCAGATCCAGGCCATGCGCTTTTTGATCGCTGGAATCGACGACGTATTGCGGCACGCCGCCGGAGATCGCAGCCAGCACGAGCGATTGCTTGTTCTTATATTGATAGAAATACGCCGCCGCGTTCACGACCACGCGCGCCTCCGGAATGGCCGCCTTGACGCCGAGCTCATAGTTCCATACTGTTTCCTTGTCGTAGCGCCCATTGATCTGCACGCTGTCGAAGCCACCCGGCGTGAAACCTTTTGTCGCGGAAACGTACATCAAAGTGTCGGGGTTGATCTTGTAGTCCAGCACCAGTCGCGGACTCACATCGCTCCAGGTGTTTGATGTGGCGTAAGAGTAGGCCGTGCCCGGTGTCTGACCGTAGGCGAAGATCAAATTGAATTGATACGCCTGCAGCGGCGGCAGTCCGAATGCCGGGTCGAGCACTCCGGCTTGATTCAACGCATCGAGTATGGCCTCCAATTGCGGCGCTTCACGATAGGGTGCGCGCCACGCGAACTCCTTTTTGTCGCGTGAATAGCGTAGACCCGTGGTCAGATTGAGGCGATCGGTGAGATGCCAGATGACATCGCCGAACACACCGAGCGATTTGAATCGGCCATCATCGAACATGGTCTCTCGCCACGGCGCGCCTCGCAGGTCGACCGGGAAGCCGGCGGCGGTCAGCCCATCCCCGGTCGGACCAAACAGGCCGCCCGGCAAGATCCCCAGATTGCTCAGCACGGTGTCAGCGCTATCGGTGTACAGGTCGGTATCGCTGTGCTGTTGCGCATGCTCGGAGGAATAGCTGACGCCGGCCACCCAGTCGATGAGCGAGTTCTTGCCCGACAGTTTGAACTCCTGGTACCAATTGGCATTGTGCTCGACGTTGGCAGTATCGAAATACGTGGCAATACGATTGGTGCCGTCCTCGTCCTCGCGGTTCTCGGTGGCGAACTGCCGCCAATCGGTGGTGGAGCGGAACTCCACGTCACCGAATTGGTGTGAGAACTGCAGCATCACATTGTCGAGCTTGCGCGACTCCCGGTTACCGACTACGTCGTTGTAGACTGGCGCCGTCAAAGGACTCACCCAGCCCGATCCGTCGGTAGCGGGCGTCACGATCGGCGGCAGCGTGCCCACCGGCGTCTGCGGATTCAGACCGATCGCCACGCGCGCCAGTTGATTCACCGAATCGTGGCTCCAGGCAAGCTGCAGTTGTGTCGCCGAGCCCAGATCCCAGCGCAAGGCCGCCCGCGCCGCCCAGTTCTTTTCCGGGTTGAGTTTGCGGCCGGTGCCTGCGTCCGTCAGATAACCATCCGCCTCGTTGCTGACCGCATTCAGGCGCAGTGCGACGCCCGAGGCGAGCGGCGCGTTGAACATGCCTTCCACGCGCCGTTTACCGTCGTTGCCGAGCCGCAGGTCGACGCTTCCTTCGAGCAAATCCGAGGGCTTGCGCGTCACCACGGAAATCGCGCCCGCTGCGCTCGATCGGCCCAGCAGTGTGCCTTGAGGTCCACGCAGCACCTCGATCCGTTCAATGTCGTTGAAGGCCAGAAAGGACGCGCCCGAACGCGCCGCGTACACGCCGTCGACATAGACACCCACTGCCGGGTCCGTGCCGACACCGAAGTCGCTGGCGCCGATGCCGCGCAACTGGAAGTGCGGTTGAGTGGGGCTGTCGCCGGACGCGACGAGGCCAGGGACGTAGCGATCCATCTGTCCGAGGTTTTCCGCAGCCGCCTTCTGGATCATCTCCGACGACAGGACCTGCACGGCGATGGGGACGTCCTGAAGACGCTGTTCGCGGCGCTGGGCGGTTACAATGACTTCTTCGAGTGTCGCCGGCACGGCGCCGGACGATTCCGCCGGCAGGGCGCGGTGAGCGCCGCTAATTGAAAGAATGCCGAAACCAGCCAGAGACAGGAAAATTTTCTGCAGTTGCATCGCGTCCCCCGTTGTCGCCGCCAGATGCTGTGCCCAAGGGCCAGATGGCGGCTTTATTCATGGCATGGATGAGCGCCACGTTCAGCCACTTATACTGTACTATTTCCACGCTGTCACCTGGAACTCGGCGGTCTCCGAGTTTCGGGGACCCGGTAACCTGGCATTTTTCGAACATTCATGGCAACCAAGCGCAAGCGCCCGCCTTCGATCACGCAATACACGCAACGCCGCGGCGATCATCGACGTGAACGTCTGCTGCTCGCCGCCAGCGATCTTCTCGAACGGCTGCCGCTGCGCGAACTCACCTACACCAGTGTCTGCAAGCGGGCCGGCATCCCGGTCGGCTCGGCCCACCATTTCCATCCCGATCTGGATTCGATCTTTCTGGCGCTGCTGGAAAAGCATAGGGAGGCCAAGGATGCCGCGCTCTTCAAGCCCATGCCGGTGCGAATCCGGCACTCCTGGCAATCGGTGATCGCCTGCCTGATCGATCGGGCCGTTCGCTATCACCGCGCAAACCCGGTGATCACCAAGCTCGCGATCGGCGGCGATACGCCGCCCAACATCAAGTTGCTGGACCGGCGTGCCGATCGAGCACGCGCGGGGTTGAGCATGCACCTGCTGGAGCAGATGTTCGTCGTGCCTGCGTTTGCGGATAAACAGCGCGCCGCGTTTCTCGCGACCGAGATCATCGACACGGCCTTGACTCTGTCGATGATTGAAACCGGACGGTTGACGGCTGCCTATGTCCGCCTGGCCAAAGCAGCGGCGATCGGCTTTCTCACGATGCAATTCGGCCCGGAGCTCCCCGTTAGGCGCGCGCCGGCCGGCAGGAGCCGCGAATGAGTTCGTCAGAGTCTTCGCCACGCGATGTGGTTGCTCGTCTGCGCAGCGCGTTCATCGCCGGACGAACGCGATCCTTTACCTGGCGACGCGAACAACTGCTGGCACTGCGGCGCTTGCTCACGGAACGTGAAAGCGAACTCGCGGCGGCGCTGCACTGCGACCTTGGCAAGAATTTGTTTGAGGCCATCAACACCGAAATCGGTTTCGTCATCAAGGAAGTGGACCACGCGCTGCGTCACCTGCGTCAGTGGATGCGCGCGCGCCGTGCCAACACACCGCTGCTGACGCAGCCGGGATCCAGTTGCGTTCAGCCCAACCCCAAAGGCGTGGTGCTGATCATCGGTGCGTGGAATTATCCGGTGGAATTGCTCGGGTCGCCGCTGGTTGCCGCGCTGGCCGCGGGCAATGCCGTCGTTCTCAAACCCTCGGAAGTGTCTGCGCATACATCGGCTGCGTGGGCAGCACTGTTGCCGCAATACCTGGATATGCAAGCCGTGGCGATCGTGGAAGGAGGCGCCGACATCACCACCAAACTGCTCGCCGAACGCTTCGATCACATTCTCTACACCGGCAACGAAAAGGTGGGCCGAATCGTGATGACCGCTGCCGCACAACACCTGACCCCGGTGACCCTGGAACTGGGAGGCAAGAGTCCCTGTATCGTGGACGCGGATGCCGACCTCGCCGTGGCGGCAGCGCGAATCGTCTGGTCCAAATTCATGAACGCGGGACAAACATGCATCGCACCGGACTACCTGCTGGTGGTTGAGTCGGTGTTGCCGGGGTTTCTCGCGGAGCTGAAGAAGCGCCTGCTGAAATCTTTTGGCGAGGACCCCGCACTAAGTGCGAACTATGGCCGCATCGTCAGCGATCGTCACCTGACCCGCCTTCAGTCCTACCTTGCGGGCCAGGAGGTATCCATCGGCGGCCAGGCGGATGCCGTGTTTCGTTACATGGCGCCCACCGTCGTGATCAACCCGGCTTTGGACAGCCTGCTGATGCAGGAGGAGATTTTCGGACCCATTCTTCCGGTGCTGTCGGTGGCCAGCAGCGCGCATGCCGTTGCGCTCATTCGCGAGCGTCCCGCGCCGTTGGCGCTGTATGCGTTCACCCGTGATCGCTCCTTGCACCGACGATTGGTCGAGGACATCCCGGCAGGATCCGTTTGCATCAACGATGCCATCGTATTCAGGGTATCCCCGGAGCTGCCCTTCGGAGGTGTCGGACCCAGCGGCATGGGACGCTACGGTGGCTGGTATGGATTCGAAACCTTCAGCCACATGAAGGCGGTGATGAAGCGCGGATTCCGCTTCGATGTGGAGCTACGCTATCCGCCATACAGCGCCGCCAAATTGAAATGGATGCGCCGGCTGTGAATTGGAAATGAGACGCTCAATGCGTGGGAGTATGGAATGACAAACGGTGAAAATGCGGCAGGCGCGAGCCTGCGTGGCAGCGTATCCGTAGCGGAATGGGAATGCCGTGTAGCGCTGGCCGCCGCCTATCGGTTGGTGGCGTTGTTCGGCTGGGACGATCTGGTGTTTACCCACATTTCGGCGCGCGTGCCGGATGCGAAAGATGCTTTTCTGATCAACCCATACGGCCTGATGTTCGAGGAAATCACCGCCTCGTCACTGATCAAGATCGACTCGGCCGGACGCAAGCTGCTCGAGTCCCCTTACGAAATCAATCCCGCCGGCTTCGTGATCCACAGCGCCATCCACGCCGCCCGGCCCGATGCGCATTGCGTGCTGCACACACACAGCTTGAACGGCGTGGCCGTGGCGGCACAGCGACAAGGACTAGTGCCAATCTCACAGCAATCGTTGTTCGTGCACGCGTCTCTCGCGTACCACGACTACGAAGGCATCGCTGTGCGGGATGAGGAGAAGCCGCGCCTGGCCGCTGATCTGGGTCAGCGCACGTTCCTGATCCTGCGCAATCATGGGCTGCTCACGGTTGGACCGTCGCCTGCCGATGCGTTCCTCGCCATGTATATCCTTGAAGCCGCTTGCGCCATTCAGGTTCGCGCCACCGGCAGTGCAGCGGAGCTGATCAAGATTCCCGCTGCCCTGGTGGCAGGCATCGAAGCGCAGGCCAAGGCGGTCACTCGCGGGCTCGGCGCCAATCTGGTGTGGCCTGGGTTGCTGCGGCGCCTTGATCGGGTCGATCCGACGTATCGCGATTGAGTCGTTCGAGGTGTTACGCGCTGTTGGCGACGGCGGCCTCGAGGCCGCCGTCGCACCTGACTACTGGCCCCCTGTGGACGTCTTGTAAACCGAATGATAGGCAGTGGCCGCGTATAGCGTGTCGGGCGATTCCGGATCCATCACGAGGCCAGAAATCGACATGTCGTAGTGGGTGTCGCCACCCAAGCCGAGATTGATCGGAAACCAGGTTTCAGCCGCGTCGGTGCTCTTGAACAAGCCACTCCCTTCCGTGCCGAGATACAGTACGCTGGGCCGCTGGGGATCCACCTGAAGAAATCCCGTGTTGGCCGTCTCGCCGGCCGGTAAGCCGGTGCTCTTGACGATGAAAGAGGCACCGCCGTCGCGACAGTTGTGCAAGTACGCGCAAGGCTGCAGCGGCACGTCCTCGAGGTAGACTGTTTCGTTGAAGTTTCTCAGCAATTCAGCATACGACCAGCTCTGGTACGAAGGGTGATTCGTATCGGATTCACCGTGTTCAAAGCGCGTGCGGACAACCGCGTCCATGTTTGTGCGCTTCGCCGTTTCCCACGGCTTTAGCTCCACGATCAGCAGGTTCGCGCGGCCGGCTTCGTCGTGACCAGATAGCAGCATGTCGATGCGCTTGGAGGTCTGAGGAATGCCATACTCCACGGCGACGCCGCAGCTGGACGGGATGGAGTCATCGTTAAGCACTTTCGCCATCGCGAGCAGCGACTCTTTCCACGAGCGCACCTCCTGACGCGAGACGCCGTGACCTACTCGCTTTCGATACGCTGCGAGGATCACCGCCTCGATGTCACGCGTGAATACGGCATTTAGGAATTCCGATTTGGTGGCGTGATAGACGATCAACGGGAGTACCTGCTACAGGTCCGTATACTTGAGGTTGGAGCTTCGAGATTTTTCGATCGGGTATTTTTCCGAGTTCTCAATCATCTTCTGGCGCACCGCCGCCATGAGATCTATGTTTAGCTTATCCGCCAAACGCACCAGGTAGATGAATACATCAGCGACTTCGTTGCGCACGGCTTCCGCCTGCTGAGGCGACAGCGCACGGCTCTGGTCTTCGGTGAGCCACTGGAATGGCTCCAGCAGTTCCGCGGCTTCGACCGCCAGCGCGGACGCAAGGTTCTTTGGCGAATGAAACTGGTCCCAATCACGCTCATTTGCGAAGCGGCGCAGTTGGTCTCGCAGCAATGTTAGATCATTCACCGGACTCTCCTATGATTGAGCTGAAGCAGGTTTGCCTGGTTTCAGCGCCGCGCGACCTTTCGGTTTTAGTCGGTATTTCTGCAGCCGACTCCTCGGGTCATGGGGTCGAGTCATTTCGACCAACCCCAGTTCGAGGGCCAGCAAGAAGGCAGCGCCGTTCACCTGTGACTTCCCTTGCCACTTCCCCCGCCACTGCCCTTGCCAAGCGCCGGAGCGTCGACACCCGGCCGATGGATACTGAACACTCCGGTTTTGCCAGCCGGCAGAGCCTGACTATCGGGGTGACTTCCGGGGTAACATCCGGGGTCTCTTCCCGGGCTTTGCGGCGATTCACTGTCACGAATCCGTCCGTCACCCGAAACTCCGGCTCTTTCAGTCCGGCCTCATGGTAGCGGCTGATCACGTCGCGGATGGCCGTGCCTTTGCGTTTCGTGCGGTTCATGGCGCCAGCCATTCAGTGACAGGCCGCATCAGAAATTCTTCGACTTGGATGCCATCGCCACCGATCAACAGCGAGCGCTTGGCCTTGAACGCCGCGGAGAAGACAGCCGTACCGGCGTGCGCCTGCGGCGCACGCCCACTCTTCACTTCGATCACGGTCAGGCGGGAACCGACTTTAGCCACAAAATCGACTTCCTGCCCCCGATCCCGCCAATAGAACAGTTCGCACTCTCCCGCGGCCGCCGCGTTGGCAAGATGGGCGCCCACTGCGGATTCCACGAGCCGGCCGCGAAATTCCCTGTCTGCCTGCACCTCTTCCGGACTCACTCCGGCAGTGACCGTCATCAGCGCAGTGTTGAACACCTGCAGTTTCGGGCTGGAACCCCGACTGCGCGCCGCGTCGCCCGCATACTTTTGCAGCCCGCAGACCATTCCCGCTCCAGCCAATAGATCGAGGTAGTGGGCGAGCGTCGTCGTGTTGCCGGCCTCCTGCAGCTGGCCGAGCATCTTCGTATACGAAAGAATCTGGCCCGAATACCGGCACGCCAGCTCGAACAGGCGTCGGAGCAGCGCCGGCTTGTCCACGCGCGTGAGTAACAGCACGTCGCGCGCAATGGAAGTCTCAATGAGGCTGTCCGCAATGTAGCGCGCCCAGCGGACGGGATCACGGGCCAGGGGCGCCGCACCAGGATATCCTCCGAAATACAGGTACTGGTCGAGCGTGAAGTCGAAGGCTGTGCGCATTTCGGCGAATGACCAGTGCGGCAAACGCAGCATCTCAAAGCGGCCCGCCAGGCTCTCCGTCAGTCCTTGGGCGATCAGGAGGGGCGCCGAACCCAGAAGGACTACCTTGAGCTGTCGCTTCTTACGCGTGTCCTCATCCCAGAGGCGTTTGACGGTCTCAGACCACGCAGGGATTTTTTGGATCTCATCCAGCACAAGCACCGCCCCTGCTTTTCCTGTGGCCTCGAGCCGCGCGGCCTCCCATTGCTGGCCGATCCAGTCATTGCTTCGTAGAGTCGGCTCGTCAGCGCTGACGTAGCGCACGGCAAGACCAAGTCCACCGGTGACCTGCTGGACGAGAGTAGACTTTCCAACCTGCCGGGGGCCCGCGACGACGTGCAGGAACCGGCGTGGCTCGGCGAGCCGCTCAGCGAGCACGGTGCCTTGTGGGCGCTGGAAGTCAGTCTGTCGTTTACTCATGATATTGAGTATTTTTACTCAAGATGTTGAGGGAAGCAAATCGCGCCGTTTGCCTTTTTATAAGAAATTCGCCGGTCTTGTTCTCGCGCGTTGGGTCAGCCTCTCATTGGCCAAGATAACTACGGCAGCGACGATGATTGCTTGAGTTTGTGGGTCAACTC
This sequence comes from Pseudomonadota bacterium, assembly GCA_025357635.1. GTDB lineage: Bacteria > Pseudomonadota > Gammaproteobacteria > Steroidobacterales > Steroidobacteraceae > TMP-86. The sequence goes on along the minus strand of JANXOV010000142.1, from coordinate 102,131 downwards.
GATGCAAACGCTGGATAGCCGATCGGCATCGATCGTTTCACAATTCTCATCAATGATCGCCAACTCGCTCATCGCCGCTCGAGTCACATCCGACACCAAGGGCCACTTCGCCGCGCTCGCGTGGCGCCAGGGCCTGACGGAATCGGCGCTCCTCAAGCGCCTGGTCGACTCGGCATTGGACGCAGCCGGCGAGGCATACGACGACGAAATGGGGCCGGTCCGCCCCGTTGCCACCGGCACCCGAATTTCCGTACGGTTGTACGCGGAGGATCTGTTGCTGTTGCGCGAACGAGCGACCGCGCGATCAATCCCAACGGGCACCTATATTTCGATGCTCGTCCGATCGCACTTGCGCTCCCTGACGCCACTCCCATCCGACGAGCTTGCTGCGCTGAAGCGAAGCATTGCAGAAGTGGGAGCCATTGGCCGGAACCTGAACCAGATCGCCCGCGCACTCAATCGAGGCGAGCACCCGCACGGGCCAAGCAGTGGCGATCTGATGGCCCTGTTACGGGCATTGACCGGACTTCGCGATCACACGAAGGCTCTCATCAGCGCAAACCTTACGAGCTGGAGCAGCGGCCATGAAAAAGCGCGTCGTTGATTTACGAACCCAGGTACCCCTATTGGACATAGCCAACTTCGGCCGGGGCGGCGGTCGGGTATTGACCCCTGCATTACGAGAGCACATCGCGCTAACCGTGGGCCGCGCTCCGGAGGTCATGATCAAAGTCTCGGGGGGTTCCCGGAACCTGACCGGCGTCGGCAGACACTTCGACTACATCGGCCGCCAAGGCAAGCTCGCCGTCGAACTCGATACCGGCGATCAAGTCAGGGCACGGGGGCTCGTCAAATTCCTTGAGGGGGACTGGGACCTGGACTTGGAAGCCCACGAGGGGCCCTCGGCCCGATCGGTCCGCGGCCCACGCAAGCCGATGAAGCTGGTTCACAACATCATCTTTTCGATGCCGGCGGGGACGCCACCCGAAAAGGTGCTGCGGGCGGTGCGCGCCTTTGCCACCGAGGAATTTGCCCTCAAGCAGCGATACGCGATGGTGATGCACACGGACGAGCCACATCCGCATGTGCATATGGTCGTGAAGGCCGTCAGTGAGCGCGGGGTACGTTTGAACATCCGCAAAGCGACGCTACGCCACTGGCGGCAACGATTTGCAACACGCTTGCGCGAACAAGGTGTCGCCGCAAACGCCACTGAGCGCGCGGTGCGTGGTCAAGTCAAATCGCCGATGCGCAGCTCGAGCTTTCGGGCGATGCAACGAGATGCGTCAAATCGATACTTTCAACGCGCACGATCGGTCTACACCGAATTGGAATCAAGGGGCCTGCCTCCGGAAAAGTCGAGTTCCCAATTGATCGAGACACGCCGGAATGTCCTGCGCGACTGGGAAAGCGTGCACGATATTCTTTTTCGCGAGGGTCAGGATGACCTGGCGGGAAAAGTCAGACGATTCATTGATCGAATGCCGGCGCCGAGAACTGACAAGGAGCGTATTGCGGCCGCGCTCCGCCTACGCGATGCGCAGAGCCGGAATTTGAAGGATTCGCTAACTCGTTGAACACACGTCTAATCTATTCGAGTTTCATTCAATAGGCAGGTCAAAATGTTCTTTCCCACAATTTACATGCTTGTAGCTTTTGAGCTACAATAATCCATGGAAGTCCAGCTGTATAAGACGGCTGTTGGCAAGGAGCCGCTGACCGAGTGGTTGGATGATTTGCGTGATGGCGCGACCCGTGCCCGGATAGCGGCCCGGTTGGATCGCTTAAAGTCTGGATTGCTCGGCGATTGGAAAACGGTGGGAGATGGGGTTACGCGAATTGCGCATCGACATCGGCCCCGGATTCCGCGTCTATTTTGGGCGGGAAAACGACGCGTTCATCCTGCTCCTGTGCGGGGGCGACAAAAGCTCCCAGGTGAAGGATATCGACAATGCCCGTGCGTACTGGAAAGACTATAAAGCCCGCGCCCCGAAGCCGCCCGTTCCGCGCATCAGAACATCTGCGAAGCGAGGCCGACATCGCCGCATACATTGAGGCGATGCTGGAGGACGGCGATTCACGCGCTGTTCCCGTTGCTTTGCGAACCGTCGCGGAAGCCGTCGGTGGCATGGGCGCCCTGGCGAAGAAGACCGGACTGTCACGCGAGACGCTGTATCGGACGCTGTCGGAGCGTGGAAATCCGCGGCTCGATACCCTGACGGCGATTTTAGCGGCCTTTGGAATACGGCTGACCGTTCGATTGGCAGAGAAACCCGTCGCTCGTCGTCGAGTGCTTCGAGCTGCGGTCGCTTAACAAAAGCGCAGTCGAATGGGCACGCTCCAATGCCGGCATGGACGGAGTACGTCCAGGCCGCATGATTCCCGGTGTTTGTGTGCTAATTCAACGCAAACAGTGGGTGGTCGTCGGCTTGCCGACAACGGACACTCCGACAAAGCATTCGAATCTTTGCGGAGCAGCCATGTCCTCACCCACCCTCGTGCCATTGACGCAGCCCGAAACCTGGCTGGCCGCTGGCATTCACTACCCAAAAAACCACTGACCAAGCCCGCTGGTTGTATCGGCACCGGGACTTCAACGGCCTGGCCGAGGCCTTTTGCAATATCAACGGGCGAATCTGTTTGAACCTGCCGAGATACTTGGAGCTGACCGCCACCAGCCGCTCACGCGTCGGGTGACGCCGCTTTCGCCGTCTCCCCCAGAATCTTCCGGTTCATTCGCTTGACGATGTTCCGGGAATCCTCGGCTGCAATATGCACATACCGGCTGACGATCGAAGACTTCCACCCACCAATCGCGCGCAGCTGCTGCTCCGATGCGCCCTCGCGCGCAAGGTACGTCGCCGCGGAATGCCGCAGATCATGAAATCGAAATTCAGACACCTTCGCCGCGTTGCACGCGGCCTTGAACCGATGCTCATAGCCAAACGCGCCGCCGGCTGCATTGGTGAACACCCGCCCGGATTCCTCGTGCTCGGCCTCCGCGCGTTTCCGCAGCAACGTCAACGCATCGCCGTGAATCCAAGCAACCCGCGTCTGTCCGTTCTTCGGGTCGCGAGACAGCAATTGCTTTTCATCGAAGTCGACGTCCCGCCAGGTCAGCTTCAACAACTCCCCGGCGCGGCACGCCGTGGACAACGCAATGATCGTGAAAGCGTGAAGGTCAGCGTCCTTCACGGTTTCCGCCAACAGCCGCTTGCGTTCATCCGCGCGCAAATACCAAATGCTGCCGCGCCCTTCCTTGAACTTCGCGATGCCGTCAAACGGGTTGTGCGACATCCAATGCCATTCCTTGCGCGCGACGGTGCACACATGACTGAGCGCAGCCATATAGCGATTGACGGTGGAACGGCTGCGCGAAAATTTCTGCTGATCGGCAGCTTCAACGGAGGAGTACCGAGCCCCGGGCTTCGACCGCGTGTATTTCTCGGTGATGAGTTTGCCGCGTTGCTCGGCCAACACCGCCGGCGTCAGGTCGGCAATCCGCAGCTCACCAATCGCTGCCTTCCACCAATTGAGACGTGCCTCGTTTTTACCTGCGTCTTTTTTTCCCGGCAACATTTCCAAACAGTATCGCTCGATCGCTTCGCCGATCTTCCGCCGCCGCGCCTCGGCGCTGCGAAAGTGACGGCCCTCGATCATGTCGGCTTCGATGGTCTTGGCCCAACGCTCGGCCTGACGTTGCGTTGGAAAACTCGCAGTGCGCGCCGGAAACCCAGCCTGCCGAACCTGCACATGAAAGACTCGCACGCCGCGCGCTTTTGCTCGTTCGCGAATAGTCGCCATGGGTTGCACACCGTCGCATGGCCCCAGCGTGCGCCCTTGGAAAAAGAGCTTACACCTGTGCCGCGAACTGTGCCAAATGCGTGCCAGACTTCAAACAGCGCAACCGCTGAAATCTAACAATTACTTATTTTTCAATGCTTTGATGGTGGGCCCGCTCGGACTCGAACCGAGGACCAAGGGATTATGAGTCCCCTGCTCTAACCAACTGAGCTACAGGCCCGCGTCAAATTGCGAGGGCGCATAGTAGCAATTTGACGCCGGCCCTGCAGGGCCGGCGGGCAGGGCCCACTGGGCTGCCGTGGCGATCACCAACGATAGCGGTAAAAGTAGCCGGGGCGCACGATGACAACCGGCGCGGGCGCAACGATGGCGACTCGCGGAACACGCACGTAGGCTCGCGGCGGGCCGATCGGGGCAATCACGCAGCCGCTCAGCAGACTGATCGCGGCGGGCACCAGCATTTTCATCAAGATTCGCATCACACGCTCCCAGTTGCGCTTCCTGATGGATACAACGCACGAGCCCGGCTTGGGATGACACGGACGCCGGCAGCCCCGGTATGCTGGCGCCGTGATGCCAACGCTGCCGAATTTACCAATAACCCAGGCACTGCCGGCGCTGTTGCAGGCGTTGAGCGGCCATCGCGCTGCGGTTCTGCAGGCGCCTCCGGGCGCCGGAAAGAGCACGCTCGTGCCCTTGCATCTGTTGCCGCACCCCTTTATCGGCGCGCGCAAAATTCTCATGCTGGAGCCGCGCCGGCTGGCGGCGCGCGCGGTGGCCGTGCGCATGGCGCAGCTGCTCGGGGAGAGTGCAGGCGAACGCGTCGGCTATCGAACCCGCCTGGAATCCCGCGTCAGCCGTCACACCCGCATCGAGGTCATCACCGAAGGCATTCTCACTCGCATGCTGCAGGAAGACCCGGCGCTGGAAGAGGTGGCCTGCGTCATTTTCGATGAATTCCATGAGCGCAGTCTGAATGCAGATCTGGGGTTGGCGTTGGCGCTGCAGAGCCAGGAAACGCTGCGGCCGGATCTGAAGATTCTAGTGATGTCTGCAACGCTCGACAGCGGCGCGGTTGCACAACTTATCGGCGATGCGCCGGTAGTGAGTTCGGCCGGACGCAGCTTCGAGGTGGCCGTGCATTACGTGGCGCGGCGCAATGAGATTGCTTTGGAATTGCAAGTGGCGAATCTGGCCCGTGCGGCGCTCGCCGAGCACCCGGGCGATGCGCTGTGCTTTCTGCCGGGCGCCGCGGAAATTCGCCGCGTGGTCAGAAACCTGGAATCCGGCGCCGATCCGATCATCGACGTGCTGCCGCTGTATGGAGACCTGCCGCCGGCGGCACAGGACGCGGCACTGGCGCCGGCGCGCGCGGGGCGGCGCAAAATCGTGCTGGCCACCTCGATCGCGGAGACCAGCCTGACCATCGAGGGCGTGCGCATCATTGTGGATGCCGGTCTGCGTCGCTACACACAATTCGATCCGGTCACCGGCATGAGCCGGCTTGAGACGGGCAAGATTTCGCAGGCGGCAGCCGAACAGCGCCGCGGCCGCGCCGGGCGGCTGGACAGCGGCGTGTGTTACCGGCTGTGGTCGCAGAGCACGCACGCCTCGCTCGCAGCGCAAACCAGTCCCGAGATCCTGCAGGCGGATCTGGCGCCGCTGGCGCTGGAGCTGGCCTGTTGGGGCGCGACGGACGCGGGTACGCTGCGCTGGCTGGATGCGCCGCCCGCGGCGCCGCTGGCGCAGGCGCGCGAGCTGCTGCAAAGCCTTGAGGCATTGGATGCGCGTGAACGCATCACCGCGCACGGCCGGGCGATGGCGCGCATCGGCACGCATCCGCGCCTGGCCCACATGTTGATGCGCGCGCAAGACCTGGGCGCAACGCGTCTGGCCTGCGACCTTGCGGCGATCTTGAGCGAGCGCGACATCCTGCGCGCCGGCGTCGGCGCGCGCGATGCGGACATTCGGTTGCGCCTGGACATCATGCGCGGCGGGCGCCGCGAGGTGCCCTCCGGCATGAGCGTGGATGATCGCGCGCTCGATCAAGCCCGAAAGACGAGCGCGAACTGGCAGCGGCAGTTCCGCGCGGGCGGTGAGCGCTCGACCGACGGGCGCGGCGCAGGCGAGGATGCGCTCGCCGCCGTGCTGTTGGGTTTTGCGTATCCGGACCGCATCGGCCGCAGCCGTGGCGAGGGCGGGCGCTATGTGCTGGCCAATGGCCGGGGCGCGCTGTTTACAGAGGCGCAGGCGTTGACCAAGTCGCAGTTCATCGTTGCCGCCGAGGTGGAGGGCGGCGAGCGCGAGGCGCGAATCTATCTGGCGGCGCCGCTCACGCTGTCCGACATCAACGAACACTTTGCCGAGCATGTATCCGAATCCGACACGATCACCTGGGATGCCAGGGAGCGGGCGGTCAAATCTTTGCGCGAGCGCCGGTTGCAGCGCGTGATCCTGGACTCCAGGCCCATCGCCCAGCCCGACGAAGACGGGGTGTTGAGCGCGGTGCTCGAGGGGATCCGCGCCGAGGGCATCGGCGCCCTGCCGTGGAACCGTGAGTTGCGCCAATGGCAGGCCCGCGTACAGTTGATGCGTGCGAGCATGCCCGCGACGGCGGCGGACGCGGACTCCGCCTGGCCGGATCTGAGCGATGCAGCCTTGCTGGCGACGCTCGAAGACTGGGCGCCCGCCTGGCTGTCCGGCATCACACGCGCCAGCCATTTCACGCGCATCGATCTGGGCAATGCATTGCGCGGGCGTCTGAACTTTGCGCAGGCCTCGGCGCTGGAGCGCGACGCGCCCACCCATTTTACCGTCCCCAGCGGCTCGCGCATTCCCATCGACTACCTGGACGGCGACGTCCCCACCGTATCGGCGCGTCTGCAGGAAATGTTCGGCCTGACGCAAACGCCCAGCACCGCCGCAGGGCGCGTGCCACTGCTGTTGAAACTGCTGTCGCCGGCGGGACGGCCGGTGCAGATCACGCGCGATCTGATCAGTTTCTGGGATCGGGGCTATCATGAGGTGAAGAAGGATCTGAAGGGCCGGTATCCGAAACACTATTGGCCGGACGATCCGCACACAGCCGTGGCTACGCGGCGCGCCCGGCCGCGATGATTGGACAGGAGTTCGGCATTTCATGACCCGCCTCGAGCCGCCGCCGTACTTGCGCATTGCGCGCTGGCTTGCCGCGGCGGTCGCGCTGCTGATCATCTGGGGTTCCTTGTACCCGTTCGATTGGCTCATTCCTGAGCCGGCGCTGCTGGCGCACCGCCTGAAGACGGTCTGGTCACACTACATGTCGCGCGGTGACCTGGCCTCGAACGTGCTCATCTACATGCCCTTCGGTGCAGCGTTCCTGCTGGCGCTGCACGGCCGCAGCCGCCTGACGCAATGCTTGCAGGCCACGATCGCCGGTTCCTGCCTGTCGCTGAGCATGGAATTGGCGCAACTGTTCACCGCCCACCGCGTCACCAGCGTATTCGACTGGCTGCTGAATACGACTGGCGCACTGGCCGGCGCGGCGACGCTCACCGGCTATCTGCTGGTGGGCGAGCGCTGGCGCTTTCGCAGTCTCGTCGGCCAGCGTCCGGCGCTGGTGCCGCTGTGGCTGATCCTCCTGTGGTTCGTGGCTCAATTCTCACCCTACACGCCCGCACTGAATGCGGCGCAGTTGCATGCCTCCATCGAGAACCTGTCGCGTCCGCATGCGCTGTCCGTCGTCAACTGGAGTCTGGCCATCGCCAGCTGGCTGGTGCTGGCAGAAACCATGCGGAGAATCTGGATGCCGCGCTATGCCCCTGCCGCCTTGATCGCACTGATCGCAGTCACGCTGTTCGCCAGGCTGTGGATCGTGGATCAGCAGCTGCAATATGAGGAAGCGGCGGCCTGGGTGATCGCCCTGTGCAGCCTGTTCGTTTCTCGCCAGGTACACAGCCGCACTCGCGCCGGCATAGCCGCGACCGCCTGCAGCGCGGCATTGCTGCTCGCGGGCCTGTGGCCTTTTGTTTTCAACGGCGAGGCCGGCACGTTTCACTGGATCCCCTTCTCCGGCAATCTGCTGCTGTCTCGCGACTATCAGCCGCTGCTCGAGAAAGTGTTCTTGTATGCCGCCCTGCTCTGGACGCTGACACTCTGTCTGGGGCGGCTGGGGTTCGCATTTCTGGTGGCGTTTGCAGTGACGACCGTGGTGGAGATCCAGCAGATGTGGATGCCGGACCGGCGCGCGGAAATCACCGACCCCCTGCTCATCCTTGCCCTGGCTGGCATATTCTCGCTGGCCAGGGAATTCCAGCCTTACGCGCTGGGGACGGCCAGGCCAGGTGCATCCGAAGTGTGACCTTCAGCGAATAACGTACAAACGATACCGAGGTTGACGATATGACAGCAAGAAGCGGCCTTACCCTCTTGTTCGGCTTCATTTTCACTTCCCTGCTGGCCTGGACCGTCTGGGCCACTGTGCATCAGCCGGTATCCGAGTGGGGCGGACTGACCACGCCGCCGGATCACTACTGGACCATCGCCACCTTGATCGATGCCTACTATGGCTTCATCACTTTTTATGTGTGGGTGGCGTTCAAGGAGCGGCGCTGGCTGCCGCGTGCCGGCTGGTTCGTCGGCATCATGCTGTTGGGCAACATGGCCATGTCGCTGTACGTGCTGATCCAGCTGCGGCGTCTGCCGCCGGATCAACCGCTGTCGAACATGCTGAGCACTCACAACGCATGAAGGATTTTCTCAAACGCAGGCTGTTCGATCCGCTGCTCGCCCTGCTCAAACAGGGCGTGGCGCCGGAACGGCTGGCGCTGTGCGTTGCCATCGGCATCGCGGTCGGATTGATTCCGGTGCTGGGCGTCTCGACGCTGCTGTGCACCGTGATCGCGCTGGCCTTCCGGCTGAACCTTCCGGCCATTCAACTGGCGCAGGCGGTGGTGGCGCCGCTGCAATTGCTGCTGATCGTGCCGTTTGTGCGTTTGGGCGAGTGGATGACGCAGGCCGCGGCGCAACCGGTCTCCATCGGCGCAGGTCTGGCACTGATGAAACAGGGCATCTGGCACACCGTCATCGTACTCAAGGACGCCATCATTCACGCAAGCCTTGCCTGGATCGCGGTGGCGCCGCTGGCCGTCTACATCCTGTACAAAATTCTCAAGCCTGTTTTTTCGCGGGCCGCAGCCGCCATGCCGGGCGCGCGACCCGCCGCCGTCTCCACCACCGTCAAATCCAGTTGAACGAGCCCATCATGAGCACTGCCTTGTCCATCAAACCCACGCCTGCCGATGAACCCCTGTCGCTGTCGATGAAACTGCTGGTGCGCGATCTGCTGCCGGACGCATTGGTGCGCTTCGGCATCCGCCGCCTCCTGGCCCAGCGCCTGCGCGAAGAAGACAAAGGCGACCCGGAGGCGCAGCAGCGGCATCTGATGGAATTGATCGACCGGCTCAAAGGCAGCCCCATCGCCATCAACACCGCCGCAGCCAATGAGCAGCACTATGAGCTGCCCTGCGATTTTTTCCAGCTCGTGCTGGGCGAACATCTTAAATATTCCTGCTGCTACTACCTGCAGCCCTCCGATACGCTGGAGCAGGCCGAGGCGCGCATGCTGACGCTGACGGCCGAACGCGCCGGCTTGAAGGACGGCGACCGCATACTGGAGTTGGGCTGCGGCTGGGGGTCGCTGTCGCTGTGGATGGCCGGGAATTTCCCCAATTCACGCATAATCGCCGTGTCCAATTCGCGCACCCAGAAGCAGTTCATCGATGCCCGCGCCGCGCAGCGCGGCTTGACGAACCTGCAGATCATCACCAGCGACATGAACGTCCTGACTTTTCCGGACGGGACGCAGTTTGACCGCGTGGTGTCGGTTGAAATGTTCGAGCACATGCGAAACTACGAGATGCTCATGGGCAATGTCGCGCGCTGGCTCAAGCCTGGCGGCACGCTGTTCGTGCACATCTTCACCCACCAGCGCTACGCCTATCCCTTCGAGGTGCGCGATGAGAGCGACTGGATGGCGCGCTATTTCTTCACCGGCGGCATCATGCCCAGCGACGATCTGCTGCTGTATTTCCAGCGCGACCTCACTCTGACCGGGCATTGGCAGGTTGACGGACGGCATTACCAGCGCACCAGCGAGCATTGGCTGCAGAACATGGACCGCAACCGCGCCCGTATCGAGCCGCTGCTGGCGCAAACCTACGGCGCCAACCAGGTCAAACGCTGGTGGGTATACTGGCGGGTGTTCTTCATGTCTTGCGCGGAATTGTGGGGCTACGCACGGGGACGCGAGTGGATTGTTTCGCACTACTTATTCGAAAAGCCGTCCCGCTAGCGCCGCTAGCGCCGCTTGCGCTGGCGGCGGCGTTGCTGGGAAACGCCGTTGGCGCCCTGGAGGTGCCGAAGCAGGCGGAACCGGCGCCTGCGCCCGCCCCGGCACCGCAGTCCATTCCTGCACCCGAGCCCACCCCCCCGCCGGCGGCCGACGCGCCACCGCCTGGCGCGGCAGCGCCAAGCGTTCCAGCGCCCGGATCCCCGCCCACGCGCGAGGAGCAAAAATCCGTCTATCGTGATTTTCGCACCGCCTTTGACGCCAAGCGTTACACCGATGCCCGGCCACTGGCCGAGCATGCGGTGCAGATCACCGAACAGCTGGACGGGCGGGACTCCATGGCGCTGGTGACGCCGCTGAACAATCTGGCGCGAACCGCCTACCTGCTCAAAGACTACTCCGCAGCGGAAGAACACTATCTGCGCAGCATCAAGATCATCGAAACGCGCGCATCGCACGGTGCGCGCCTGCCACACACGCTGTTCGGGCTCGGCCGGGTGTATGTCGCGGCCGGGCAGAGCGAATTCGCGATCACCATGTTCAAGCGGGCCGTGGAGATCACGCGCAAAACCGACGGACTGTTCTCCACCACGCAGCTGCCCTTTCTGTATCCGCTGATCGATGCCTACACGAGCGCGGATCATGCCGCTGACGCCGATCGAGAAGAGCAATACCTGGTCAGCATTGCCGAGCGCAACTATCCGCCGCAGAGTCCGCTGTTCATCGCTTCGATCGAGCGGCAGGCGGCGTGGCAGGAACGGCAGGGGAAGTTCCTGACCGCGCGCCGCTACTACGCGCGCGCCATCGAGATCACCCGGCGCGCCGGCGACACAAAGGATGTTCGTCAGGTCAATCAGCTGCGCGGAATGGCGCGCTGCTATCGCTCCGAGTTCCTGTATGGCACTGCGGAAGCGGAAGAATTTGCGCCTGCGAATGAGGGCTTTCAACTCGGCGCGCCGTCCCTGGCGCAAAATCAAGGCAAGCGGCTGGACCCCGAAGGCGAGCGGCTGCTGCAGACGGCGCTGAGCCTGCTGCAAAACGCCGATGGGCCCGCGGGCACCCGGCTCAAGCGTGACACCACCATCGATCTGGGGGATTGGAACTGGGTCGCTGGCGATGCCAGGACCGCGGCGCAAAACTATGCAACCGCGTCGGACCTGTTGACCACGGCGGAGCGCGCCTCCACCGGACCGGACAATCCACTGGCGCAGCCTTACTTGTTGTATTACGAAGCGCCGCGCAGCGCCAGCAAGAATCCGAAAACGAAACCCGAGGATATCGAAGAGAAATTCGTCGAAATGCAATTCCCGGTGAGTGCGGCAGGCAAGCCGGGCGATATCAAGGTCACCAAGAGCGATACGACCGAATCGCAGCAGCGCGCCGTGCTCGCTGCCATGCATCGGGCGCTTTACCGGCCGCGTGTTGTGGATCGCAAACCGGCGGCCACCGATGGCGTGCAGTTCCGGGAGATCATCTACGTCAAGCGTTAACCTGCCGGTTCTGCGCAAGACAGGCGCCGTTGCTGCGCTGCTGGCCATCGCGTTTGCGGGGTGCTGCGCGTCTGCGTTCGCCACCGCAGCGGCGGTGGCCACGCCCGATGAGTTCGGGTCGCGCACCGCGATGGCGGTGTTGAAGCATGGCGGCAATGCGGTGGATGCCGCGGTGGCCACGGCCTTCGTACTTGCTGTGACCTATCCGGAAGCGGGCAATCTGGGCGGCGGCGGCTTCATGATGATTTACGCCCACGGCAAGCCGCGGTTTCTCGACTACCGGGAAACCGCACCGGCCGCGGCGACGCGCGATATGTATCTGGACTCGCAAGGCCAGGTCATCGCCGATGCCAGCACCTCGGGTCTGCGCGCCAGCGGCGTGCCCGGCACCGTCGCCGGACTGTGGGCTGCGCATCGTCGCTTCGGCCGCTTGCCGTGGAACAGCCTGGTTGCGCCTGCGATCAAACTGGCGCGGGAAGGCTTTACGGTCTCTGCGCACCTGGCGCAGCGCACACAGGAAGTACGCAGCGGATTCAACGGCAGAACCAATTTCGACAAATACTACTATGCGGCCGTCCGTGCGGGAGAAACCTTCTCACAGCCGGAGCTGGCTGCGACGCTGCAACGTATCGCAGCGCAGGGCGCGAAGGGGTTTTATCAGGGCAGAACCGCGCAGCTGGTCACAGCACAGATGCAGCGCGGCGGCGGACTGATCACTGCCCAGGATCTTGCCCGGTATCGGGCCGTGTGGCGCGACCCGTTGCTGGGGCGGTGGCACGGGTATCGGTTGGCGGCGGCACCCCTGCCCAGTTCAGGCGGATTCGCGCTGATTCAGCTGCTGGGCATGAAGGACCGGCTGGCCTATCGCTTCGCGGGCCTGGCGCACAACTCCACTCAATATGTGCACTTGATCGCCGAGATGGAAAAGCGCGTGTTTGCCGACCGCGCCGAATACCTGGGCGATCCGGACTTCATTCACGTTCCCATGGCACGGCTGATCGACCCCGCCTACATCGCGCAGCGCGCCGCCGAGGTCAACCCCACCGCCATTTCACCACTGCAGAGCGTTCGCCCGGGCCTTGCCGAGGGCATGCACACCACGCACTTTTCCATCCTCGATGGCGAGGGCAACGCCGTTGCCAACACCTACACGCTCAACGATTGGTTCGGCAACGGCGAGGTGGTCGAGGGCGCCGGCTTTCTGCTCAACAATGAGATGGATGACTTCAGCGTCAAGCCCGGCGTGCCGAATCTGTACGGGGTGGTCGGCGGCAGCGCCAACGAAATCGCTCCGGGCAAGCGCATGTTGTCCTCGATGTCACCCACCATCGTGCTGCGCGATGGGAAAGTGGCGATGGTGGTCGGTTCACCGGGCGGGTCCACCATCTTCACCTCGGTGTTTCAAACCATGGTGAACATCGTCGAGTTCGGCATGACAGCGCAGCAGGCCGTGGCCGCCAGCCGCTTCCATCATCAACTGCTGCCGCCGGATGAAATCATCTACAGCCTCTGCTGCGCCCTGCCGCCCGACACGCTTGCCGGTCTGCGCGCCCGCGGCTACGCGCCGAAGCAAAGCAAGTGGGAATTCGGCGATGTGCAGGTGATCGCGGTCGATGCAGCGGGCAAGACAAATGCCGGGTCGGATCCGCGTGGGCGCGGGGTGAGTCTGGTCGCGGACTGACCCCACCTCGCCAGTGCAACGCATCGGCAACGTCCATTGGAGTACAGGTGATGATAATCGCAAAGACAGTGCGCGGCAGGATGACCAAGATCACCGTTGCGGTGCTGTGGCTGGCTCTTTCGGCCGTCGCACCCGCTGATGACGAAGAACATCACTCGCATCCGACGCCGGAGAAGCTCGGCTTCGTGACATTCCCCACATCCTGCAAACCGCCGCTTGCTCCGCAATTTGAACGCGCGCTGGCGCTCTTGCACTCATTTGCGTACACCGCGGCTGAAAAGGCGTTTCGCGCCGTCGCCGACCAGGACGCAGGCTGCGCGATCGCGCATTGGGGAATTGCCATGTCGCTGTTTCATCAGCTGTGGGACCCGCCGGCGGGAGAGGCACTGAAAGAGGCCGCGGCACAGGTTCAACTGGCCATCGATCTGCAGGCCGGTTCGCTGCGCGAGCGCCGGTTCATCCAAGCCTTGGATCAGTACTATCGCGACGCGGCGAGTCTGGATCATGCGCATCGCGCTGCGAAGTACGCGCAGTCGATGGCCGGCGTTGCTCGCGACAACCCGGGCGATCCTGAGGCGCAGATCTTCTACGCCCTGGCGTTGATCGCAACAGCACCAGCGACCGACAAGACTCACGCCAATCAAAAACTCGCCGCCGGGATTCTTGAGCCCATTTTCCTCCGTCAGCCGCAACACCCAGGGCTGGCGCATTACCTGATTCACGCGTACGACAGCGCCGAACTGTCCCCGCGTGGTCTTGCGGCCGCGCGTGCATACGCCAGGATCGCGCCATCAGCGCCACATGCATTGCACATGCCTTCGCATATTTTTACGCGCCTCGGTCGGTGGGATGACTCCATCGCCTCAAACCTTGCGGCACGCGCCGCAGCGCATGAACACGGCGATCTGGGCGAGGAACTGCACGCCATGGACTACCTCACCTACGCCTACCTGCAGCGCGGCCGGTTTGATGATGCTGAGCGGATTGTCGGTGAGCTGCGCTCAATGAAGGATCTTCCCGCCCTCGATTTCAAGGTGGGATATGCCGCCACGGCAATGCCCGTTCGGCTCGCCATCGAGAGGCAGCTATGGACTGCCGCCGCGTCATTGGAGCCCTTGCCAAGGTCCGCTCCCCATGTTCGGGCCTTCGTGTTTTGGGCGCAAGCGCTGGGACACTCCCGCGGTACCACTGTGCGCACCGCGCAGGTAGAGATCGATAAGCTGCGCGAGTGCCTGATTGAATCGCAGTCCGGCGGAAACAAATATTGGACGACTCAAGTCGATGCGCTGGTAAAAGAAGCGGACGCCTGGAGTTTTGCGGCAAGCGGTGCGGTAGATGAGGCCATCCGCAGCATGCGCGCCGCCGCGGATGAGGAGGACGCAGTGGAAAAACTCCCCGTCACTCCCGGCCCGATCGTTCCGGCGCGCGAGCAGCTGGGTGATCTGCTCTTGCAGTTGAAACGCCCCGATCAGGCGCTGCGGGAGTATCAGGCCGCGCTGGCGCTTGCCCCCGGCCGACGCGGAGCACTGCGGGGGGGCCTCATGGCCGCCGAGCAATCGGGAAACACTCAAGCCGCGCAGCAACTGCGCCTCCAACTCGCCGAATAGCGGCGCGTAGGCGATCGGTCAGACCCAGACAATCTCCAAATCCTGGCCGACGCGCAACACCGCGTCCGCCCCGCGCACCACGATGCCGTTCTGACCGAAAGTGACGCCGCGCAATCGGGCATCCCAACGATAGGATTTGAGCGTGCGCAGCGGTTCGTCGCCTGGCCGATGGCCGGTGGCCTGATCGGTGGTGGTGATGCTGCAGCGCTCGCAGGGCTTCACCAGCCGGATGCTGAGGGCGTCGGCCTGCAATTCATGAATGCGATCCTCATCGTGCGGACGCAATCCGCTCAGGACCATGTTGGGCCGGAATCGATTCATCGGCATCGGCTCGGTCAAGCGCGCGTTGAGATTGGCCAATGAGCCTTCCGACAGCACCATCAACGGATAGCCGTCGGCGAACAGGGTCGTGGCCTCCACATCGCCGGTCCACCCCTTGTTGCAAACCCGCTTGTGGCGTTGATCGAAACTCACCAGCCGCAGTTCGCGGCTCAGGAAATCGGACAGCCATTGCGCGGCGGTGGACCCTGCGTCGAGTGCGGCGCATCGGTCATCCCAGATCTGCACTTGCAAGGCGGCGCTCTGCACGGCATCGCCCACCTCAAGATCGGACATCCCGGGCGCCGAGAGCCGCAGCCGCGACTCCTCCAACTGGGTCTTGATCAGACTCATGCGGGGCGCTTCGCGCTGCGTCAGGAATTTCCCCCGCTCATCCACAACCATCCAGCGCCGGTCGAAGGCGAAACCGGTGGGCGTGAGCGTGGCGCGATCCAGCGCAATGCCACGGCAGGACTTGACGGGATAAACGTTGAGCGCAGTGATCTTGGCGTGCGGCATCAATCGACCATGGACACTTCTTCGGCTTCGCTCGTGCCCTGGCCGATTTCGCCGGCGAGCACCGTCTCGCCCAACGCCAGCCGCTTCACCGATGCCTGCTCGGGAAACTGCACCAGAAATTTCGCCGCTGCATCGCGCATGGCGGTGACAGTCGCCGCCAACAAAGGTTTCTCGCTCGACATGCCGCCGCTCGCAGCGGTGCCGTAGCCGGTGAACTGGAACGAATCGATCAAAGCGCCGCTGGGTGAATCCAGGTTGAGTCGGTACTTGATGGTCACCGCGTAAAATTCGCTGCCGGTGTCGCGCGGCGTGATGAACGAATATTGCTCGATGCGCGGCTCGATGATGGCTTTGACGGGCGCGACCGCCCCTTCCGTGGGAAACTTTTCCAGGCGAGTCGTTTTGGCAAAGGCCTGCGAGAGCAAATTGTCGGTCATGCGCACGTGTTCTGCACCGAGTGCGATTTTCCAGTCCGAACCCCAGCGAGTCTCACGATGCTCGAAGGCACGGTATTCGGGCGAATAGAAAACACCGACCTCCATGTCGATGGGCTTGATCAACGCACGAGGGATGGCCAGGGCGGGCTTGACCTGGATGGCGCCGCAGCCGGCCAGACCCAAGCCGGCGATGGCTGCGAGAAGACTGAACAATCGAACCTGCATGGAGCTACCCCAGTGGTATGGCGGGCATACGCCGATGGCCACGCGAAGGCGGCAGCCCGACGAAGGCACCGCCGTTTTGTTCACAGAGCAGACGCATGAGCTCGGCGTAGCGCCGCGCCGACTCCTGCGGTTGATCCGGCGGCATCGGAAACCCGAGCGCATGAATGCGCACGCGACGATCTTTGTTCAGCCGCGCAATTTGGTCAAGGGATTCCTGAATCGACGGACCGGTGAAGTCATCGCCGAAGTAATAGATGCTGACGCGCTTGTCGCGCGACCAGAAATCGTCGATGGCCTGCACCAGCCCTTCGGTGGGCGAGGAATTGCTGTAGGTCACCCAGTTCTCGAGTGCGTCCATGATGACTTTACGGCGCGCCGGACTGTCGCTCATCCAGCGCGCCGCGGTGCTCGGAAACAGGTACGCGCCCTCGTCATCCATCACCTGGATGCCCAGCACCTTCGGGTACAGGTCCAGGATCTGGCGCATGTGCTGCTTCATCGCCTCCCAGTGGTTTTCCTGCATGCTCCCGGAGGTGTCGATGACGAACACAACATATTCGCTGTCCGCAGGGATTCCGGCCATCGGCGCGGTGGAGGGCCGCTTGTAGTTGGCCAGCAGCTTGCGCTGGTCTTCATTCAGGCGCTGATAGGTGGCGACCAGCTGCTGCTGCAGGAGGTTGTTGAATTCCGCATCCTTCTTGCTGGCCGCGTACTGCCCTTCGATATGGGTGCGATCGCCGGCGAGCCGCGCCAGCCGGCTCTTCTCCGAAGAGTCCTGTTCGATCCGTCCCCGCAGCTCGCGGTTCAGGATCTCGGTCTCACCGCGAATCTCGTAGATCGCTTTTTCCAGCTTCTCCACCTGGCCGCCCAGGTTCTGCTCGGTCTTCTCCAGCACCACCGGCTGTTGCACCTGGGTCAGCACCAGCAGCAGAATCATGGCGCCGAAGCCGCAGCAGATGCAGTCCAGGAAGGACAGGCTGAATACTTCGGTTTCGCGGCGGCGGCGGCGCATGCAGGTGCGTCTCTAGGGCCAGTCGGCAGACGGCACGAGGAATGTGCCGCCGGTGGCATTGGCAAGACGCCAGAAGGCGGACGGCGCGGAACTGTCGCCCTCCATGGGAAACAGGACGGTGCTGACATGCACGCCCGCCGGCAAGGCTTTGCGCGCCGATTCGAACAGCGACAGGCGCTGAGTGGCGCGCACCACATTGCGCAGCGCCGGCGTGGTTTCTCCCTGCGTCGGCAACCCATCGGTGAGCAGGATGACATTGTCGGGCTTGGGCTCGAGCTTGCTCAAGGCGGTGAATGCGTTGACCAGGCTGGTCCCGTCCTTGGGCACGATTTTGCGCAAGGCATCCAGCGCCTCGTTGCGCGCGTTGGGATCGCTGCCGGCCGCCCATTCCGGCGAACCGCCATGCGCAAGAAAGCTCGCCCGCGTGTTGAAAGCGACGACTTGGAATCGGGCATCGAGGGGAATCTGCGTGGTGATCCAGCGCAGCGTATCGATTGTACGCCGCCACTTGGCGGTGCTCATCTGCTGCTCCGCCGGCAGATTGCGGATGCGCAGCACATTGACGATGGTTTCGTCCAGCATGCTGGCCGATACATCCACGAGTATGGCGATGCGGTCACCGTTCACGCGCAGCCCGTTAAAATAAAGGCGCTCGCCGGTGCCGCGGAACGCGGCCAGATTTTCCCCGCGCGGACCCGCATTGACCGTTCCGCCTTCCAGCCGGCGCATTCCCTCGTCCACCGAGCGCACGTCCGCGCGCAATTTCTCGATGCTCTCGCGCTTGGCGATGTTGATTCCCTCGTACTCAGCCAGTTCCTGCCGCATGCGGGCCAATTCCGCAAGCACCCGGTCGGCGCGTCCCGCGGCCTGCGCCTTCTCCTGATCGGTCTTTTGCAAGGTGTTGCGCAGGGCGGCAAGATTCTTGTAGCCGTCGATCACCTGCTCTTCCAACAGGTTCACCTCCGAGGTCATGTCACTCGACTTCTGCAGGTTGCGCGCGCCGGATTGCGCGGCGATGATCATATAGAGCAGCACGACGGCGCCGAACCCGCAGCAAATGCAATCCAGGAAGGACATGCTGAAGACTTCGAGTCGGCGGCGTCGGCGGGAGGCCATGCATCACTCCATGCGCACGAAGCTGAGCTCCACGCCCGGATTGCCCAGCCGCAGCCGGTCGCCAACGCGCACCAGCGCTCGGCCGGTCACCAATTCATCGTTCAAGAAGCTGCCGAAGCGGCTGTGGTCCTCGATGAACGGTTGTCCGCCGTCGAGGATCAGGCTGCAGTGCTGGCGCGAAACGCCGGCCACGGCTGCCGGGACCTGCACGCTCCTCGCGCCGCCCGCCGCCGTGCCCACGGTGATGGGGGTTCCGGCCAGACTCAAGGCGCGGCCCGCGAACACGACGTGCGTGGCGGTGGCGGCGTCCTCGACCGGTGCAGCCGCGGCGCGCGCGCAGATCCAGGCGGGGTAGGGATGATGCGGCATCGCCAGCAGCAATTGCGCGGCGGACTCGCTCAATGATGCCGGATCCAGCGCGCCGATCGCCGCCTGCGCCGCCTGGCCGCTCTTAGCCGTGTACACATCGCAGTCGCCGAACTCCTGCAGCGCGTCCATGAGGCCCGGCAGCCGCGCCGCCGTCGCCGTCAGCAGAATCGCCGCTTTCTCCCGGGCGCGGCGCATGGCATGAAGCTTGGCGGTCAGCGACCGGAATTGATCGGCCACCTCCGCCGCCGCGTGCGCGGCGCGGTATTCGATGACGTAGCGGCCGCTGTCCGCCTCGATGACCGCCTCCTCGATGCGCGCGCTGCGCGTCAGCTGATCGAGCCACCCGGGCAGTGCATCGAAAAGCGCCTGCTCGGTGAGCGCCACATGCAGCGGATCGAAACGTGTGGCCTGCACCATCTGCCGCGCAAAGCCTTTGGACCAGGCGTCGTACAAGCCGCGCAGCCCGAGCTCCGGCAGCAGTGCGACGCCGCGGCGCACGGCGCGGCCCGCGTGCAGATGCACTTCGGTGATCACGCCGCGTTCCAGTTCAACGTCGATGCAATACACGACGCCCTCGACGGGCAGCGCCGAGACGGCGGCGACTGCGCGGTCGGCGAGCGCCCGGATGTTCAATCCCGCCGTCTGCGCAATTCCCAGCAAGGTTCCCAGCTGCACGCCGTTGGCGCCGGAACTGACGAGCCAGATGCCGGGCGCATCCTTCAACACGCCGCTCCAGGTCAGCATCTGAGGATAGGCCACCTCGGCGGCCGACAGATTGGTGGCGCCCACACGCGCTGCATCGATCTGCGAAAAGTAGGCGGTGAGCGTGTCATGCGGGTGCAGCCGGGCGCTGGCCGCGGCGGCGGCGCCGAAGCGCCAGGGCGTCGAACCCAGATAAGCATAGCCGCCATCGCGCAGCAGTTCATGCGTCGCATCCCAGGCGACGATGTCGGCGTCATTGAGTTCCAGTGCGTACACGGCCATGGGCGCAATCCTCAGCGCACGTACATGTGCCGGATCAGGCGATCATCCAGGTAGGCTTCGGCATCGAGCACGAAGCGCTCCTGTGTGCGCTGCAGGGCATGCAGCAGGAACATCACCATGATGCTGAACAGCAGGGCGATCAGCGTCGAATTGAAGGTGATGCCCAGCCCGGATGTGACCCCGGAGATATCCCCGCCAACCGCCTTTTGTGCCTGACCCAGCGCATCGCCGATGCCGCGCACCGTGCCGATGAAGCCGATGGCCGGAATCGCCCAGGCGATGTAGCGCAACATCGACAATTCAGAATCCAGCCGGTCCGCCTCGGTCTGGCACACGGCATGCGAGGCGTTGGCGGCATCCTGCACATTGCGGGTTGCGGCGAAACGGCCCAGCGCCACCAGCAGCGCGCGCGGCAGCAGATAGCCGGTGGAGGTTTGCGCGAAGGTCTCGATGTTGCGCGTGTATTCGCGCGTGTCCTCGGGCAGGATTTTCACTCCTTCCGGGATCCGCACCAGATCGATGTCCAGCACACGCTGCTCACGTCGCAGGTGCACGGTTTTGTAGATGAGAATGGACACGGCCCACAACAGCATGATCATGCAGGACTCTTGTTCGTAGTCCTTGACGATGACGTAGATGGAGCGATGCGGCGTATAGGCCGGATCGGCCGAATGCGTGCGCTGCTCGCTCAGCAGCGCGTTGGCGGTGGGCCGGATCAGCGTCGCGTACAGTGTCTGCACGGAGATGACGATCACCAGCAAGGTCACCGCACTGAACAGAAATTCGTTGGGATATTTTCTTTTCATTGGATTCAGATGTCCACGGGAAAGGGAATGTCTTCGTCAGCCTTGCCCTTGTCGGTGGGCACGAAACGCCGCGGCGCCGTTTTAGGCGGCGGCTCCTCTTCATCGCCCGAGGCACTGGGTTTGGCAGGCGGTGCCGTGGCGGGCTTCTTGGCGGCCGCAGGTGCGGCCGCAGGCGCAGGAACCTTGGCGGGCGGATTCGCGGGCGGTGGGTCCTGCGCCCCTACCTGCGCGCAAATCAGGCAGAGCAACAAGCACCAGGATGCGCTATTGATTCGCATAGCGGGCCACTCGGAATCCCAGATCGACCCGGCCTTCCGACGCGCCGTCCCGATACGCCAGCCGCAACTCCGTGATCGACGCGCTGCGGTAACTGGATCCGCGCACCACATGATCCTTGCCCTGCGCCGGTCCTGTGGGGTCCTGCAGCGTGGCATCCGAGTCCGGCGGCGCCGCGCTGTAAAAATCGTTCACCCACTCGGCCACATTACCGCCCATGTCGTAAAGGCCGAGCGCACTCGGCGGGAATTTGCCCGGCGCAACACTCGCAGCATAGCCGTCGGTGTAATTGTCGAGCACGCTGTCGAGCGTGAAACGCGCCGCCGAATCGGCGAAGTTGCCGCTGTTGGGTGGGATGGGAAGCCCCGAGCCCCAGGGATAGCGAAGCGTGGCGGAGGAGCCGTCATGGCGCGCCGCAAACTCCCATTCCGCCTCGGTCGGCAGACGATAGCCTGTGCCCACGGGTGAATTGAATTTCCAGCCGGCATCCGCCTTGACGTAAGCGGGTTCCAGTCCCTCCTGCGCGCTGAGCCAATTGCAGAAATCGACGGCGTCGTTCCAGCTGACCTCCACCACCGGCTGATTGTCCAGATCCAGGGTCTTGCTGCGAAACACGCCGGAGGAATGCGCCTCGCGAAAGCGGCGAAACTGCGCGTTGGTGACTTCGGTTGCCGCGAGATAGAACCGCCTTTTCAGCAGAACGCCCCGCTGCACTTCATTGGATCGCCGGCCCGGCTCACGCCGATTGCTGCCCATCGTGAATTCCCCTGCGGGCATGAGTTTGAGTTCCATTCCGAGGGAACTCTTGAATACTTTTTGAAGCGCGGGCTGAGCGGAAGTTCCCGCGGCAGCGAGCTTGAAATTCAGCAGTTGCGGGTACTCGGGCTTGGGCGTCAGCGTCGTTTTATAAGAGTCGAATCCAGTTTTGCGAATTTCGATCTGCGTGCTGGCCGCGGGAAGACGGAATGTGTTTCCGGCGGCGCCGGCATCAATGCCGTCGACGAACACGCGCGCATCGGCCGGCTCGCCATGCACGTTGATCTCCCCGAGCACGGCGCTGAGGCGCACGTCCACGCGCGCGCTGAGCGCCGCGCGAAGGTCCGCCCGCCGCGTCGCCGGCGCAAATCCCGCGCGCTGCACGGCAATTTCGTATTCGAGGCCCGGGGCAAGCTTCATCTGCACCGGCGTGCGTCCCCGGTACTGTCCGCCCACGGTCACGTCGGCGCCGGCGGGCGTCGAGGTCACCGATAACTGCGCATCGGGCGCGCTCAAGCGTACCGGTCCCACGGTTTGCGCCTGCCCACCGTGCACGAGCACGCTGCCGCGCCAATCCTTGGCGCCGGGCGCGGACAGCACGATGTCGCGCAGCCCCGCATCCAGTTCCAGCTGCAGCGGCGTGCTGCCACGTTCCTGGCCATCGACACTCACGCGCGCGCCGACCGGTTCGCTCATGATTTTCACCGCCGCCCATCTGGCAAGCAGGGCCGGCGTGAACACCTGCGAAACCCCGCCTCCCTTCACCTCAAGCCGGGTTTCATAGGGGTCGTAGCGCGGCGCTTCGATGCGCAGCCGATGCGAACCCGCATCCAGCACCATGGGATTCTGCGGCGCACGCTGCTCATCCCAATACACCACGGATCCTGCCGGAAGTTTTGTCAGCGACACGGGGCTGGGACTGGGGATCAGCGCGATGCGGATGTCGGCCGGTGAGGAATCGGCGACTTTCAGCGGCCGCGTCAGCGGCCCGAAGCCCAGGCGCGTCACCCGCAGTTCGTAGTCACCCGGCAGCAGCCAGTAGCGGCCCGCAATACGCGGATGAAACGCGGATCCTGCAATCGCAACCTGCGCATCGGCGGGCTCCAGCAGAAACTTCAGACCCACGGCGCGCGATCCCAGCACGAATACGCTGATGGCCATCGCCGCCAAGGTCAGCAAGACAGCGGCCGTCGCATACCGAGCTCGCGGACGCGCCGGGTGCGCGGCTGCCGTTGCACCCGGCGGCGCGAAAGCAATGCGGCTGACGGGCACACTGCTCAGTGCGGCCGTGTCCTGTGCCGCCGGCACCGGCACATCCGGCGGCAGCGTGCGGTTGTCCAGATCGTGCTGCACGAGCAGCAGCGGCGGCTGATCGGGCAACAGGATGAGTGTGGCTTGCGCCAGACTCACGCGCATGCCCGGATGCAGCCACATGGTTGCGGACTGCGCGCCGGTGTACTGCAAGAACAGCCGGCCCTCATGCGCCCCCAATTGTGCGATGACTTCTCCGGCGGCAGCCCCCGGAACGACAATGGCGGCGCCGGCGCCGCCGATCGGAACAGGAAAGTCCACAGCCTGGAGGGCGCGCTCGCCCAGCGGTTCACGCAGCCGAAACACGTCGTTCACGGCATCGACCCGTGCACCGCAGGCACCGCTGCGCTCAAATCTGTTCCTCGCAGCGGATCCCCAGAACGGCGTTGTTCTGACCGGGCACAACCTGGATTTCCCGGCGCACGTCGCGATAACCCAGACGCGCACCGACAAAGGTGTACTTGCCGGGTTTCAGACTGACCGAGCGCTGCGTGAATTTCCCCAGGCTGCCGACGCGATAAATGGTGACGTCGGTGAGTGCGTCGGATCGCAGCGAGACCTGCACCAGCGAATCGAACTGCGAAAGCAGCACTTTGATGCGCGAAATCTGCGTCTCGATGCGCGAGCCGCGCACCGGGAGCACTTGTCCGCGCGCCAGCGCGGCCACAGCGGCATTGCGCACCTCCTCGGCAGACAGCCGCTCGGGACTGTCGATATAGCCGGCAATCTCGGCATCCAGCTTCATCCGGTCTTCGCTGCGCTGCGCACCTTGCAACGCGACCACCAGCGTGCCGTCGACCGCGAGCATGGCGCGATAGGCATCCAGTGCCTCGCTCCAGTGTTCGGCGCGCTCATCGTCGGCGGCCTCCGCTTTCAGGGCCTGCAGCCGCTCGGTGCTGTGTACCTCGCCCAGCTGTTCGCTCAGCCGCTGCACCTCGGGGGCGGCGGGCCGCAGTTTGTCGGCGGCGGCGATGCTCGTGGCGGCCGCACTGTAGCGATGCTTGCGCAGGCTTTCCAATGCCGCGGCGATGAGCCGCGAGAAGCGCAGGTCGTTGACCTGGCCGGTCAGCGCGCTCAGGGCCTCTTGCGCTGCGGGGGATTTCGGATCCAGCTGCACGGCGGCTTGATATTCAATTCTGGCCGTCTCGGTGTCGCCACTTTGCTCCGCCCCGGCGCCGGCACTGATATGCGCGAACACCTGCTCGCAGACCTGCGCCCGGGCGATGCCTTCCTTGGCAATGCCATCGTGCGGCATCAGCGCCAGCGCGTATCGATACTCCGTCAGCGCTTGCTCACGCAGGCACTGCCCCAACGCCGCGTCGCCGGCGGCGAGGGCCTGAGCATGCAGTTGCGGCAGCGCCTGCCGGGTGGATTCGAAGGCTTTGATGGCGGTTTTGAAATCCGCATCGGCGGCCTCGAAGTTGCGCCGTTCGAATGCCGCAATGCCCTGTTTGTTGGCATCGGCGCCGGCTACGAAGGTGGGAATGCCGCGGGTTGCCGATCCATTCTCGCGCAAGCCGGCCTCGAGCGAGGCCGCCTGATCTTTTGATTGTTCAGCCTTGAGTTTCTGCTCGGCCAACGCACGCAGCTGCGCGGGTGCGGGCGCCGCCGGCGCAGGGATTGCCGGCACCAGACCGCTGCGCGCCGCCATGGCGGTAACCTGGTCGACCGCCGACTGCCGGAATTCCTGCGGCAGCCACACGAAGGCGGCGATTGCACCCGCCAGCAACAACAGAAGCACCGGCCAGCGCCATACACTGGCGCGGGATTGAAACGGCGAGGGTGAACTGACGGAAATGCCGGCGGACGCGGACGGACGCACCCAAGTGGGCGAGCCGACCTGCAAAGCGACCGGCTGGAACGGCACATCCTCGGGCGGCCGGACTTGCAAAGGCGAGACGGAAAACACCGGAGCCGCGTCGTTGGCGGCCGAGGGCCGCGCGGGTGCAGGTGCCAGGACCCTGAGCGGTTGCGCGGGCGGCGGCGGCAAGGCACGCGCGGCCGGCGCAGCGGCCAACACCGGACGTGGTGGCGCGTGCTTCGACGCGGCTGATTCGCCCGCTTGGGCGGGAGTCGAATTCAGCGGCGCAAGCGTCGCCATCACGTCGGCCAGCGAGGGCCGCCGGGCGGGCGTGGCCTGCAACAGCGCATTCATCGCCTCAGTAACCCGGGCCGGCATTTCAAAGCGTGGTTTCGGCGGCTTGGCCGGATCCAGGCCCGGATAGCGCGGCGGATAGCCCGTGCTCAACTCATGAATCAGCGCGCCGAGCGCGTACAAGTCGTCATGAATTGAAATCGAGCCTCCGCTCAGGCGCTCCGGACTGGCCGTGTACGGCGACTTGCCGTCGCCCGGCAGCCATGGATCAGCCAGCACGGGGCGGCCGCCGGCATCACGCCGGATATTGCCGAGCTTGATGTCGCCGTGAATGAAGTTTTCACGATGCAGAGCCTGCAGTGTGTCGAGCACTTGTTCGAGCCACACCGACCACGCTGTGTACGATGCGCCGCGCAATGACGCATTGTCCTCGGCGACGAACGGCAGCTCGAGCGCCATCTGATCTCCGGCCATATGCACGCCCAGCAGCGGTATGAATTGTAGAATGCGCGTCGCGCGCCAATCGGCCAGGCGCCTCACCAGC
Organism: Pseudomonadota bacterium; assembly: GCA_025357635.1. Taxonomy (GTDB): domain Bacteria; phylum Pseudomonadota; class Gammaproteobacteria; order Steroidobacterales; family Steroidobacteraceae; genus TMP-86. The sequence continues at coordinate 76,453 of JANXOV010000142.1, read as the reverse complement.
AGCGGAGAAGGGGAACCCGAACGCAGAAACTTCAGCACGATTTTCTCGCCGGAACCGTGCTTCTCGGCCAGCCAGATGTTGGGCCGCTTGTCGCTCCTGGGCACCAGCTCCTTGAGCAGACGAAACTGCGACAACCACTGCTGGCCCGGCTCGAGCGCGATCATGGCGTCGCGGCAGCCGTCGGCGCAGGGTCCGGCGTGACTGCCGCCTTCGCCTCAGGCGCGCCGGTTTCTTCCTTATAGATCTCGTGCAGCGTCTTGCGCCACTCCACGTATTGCTGCTCGGCGCTGCCGGTCAGCTTCAGCGTATGCCCTTCCACGTCCACGACCTGGCTCTTGACTTCCGCATCCAGCGAAGCGGCGAGTTCCTTGATGGTGGCGGTGTGATTCTTCGCCTCAGCGTTCTTCTTCAAGCCCGACAGCACCGCATACACGCCGCCCACGGCGGCCGCCGTGCGCGCAGCGTTCTCGGCGCGTCGGCATGAGTAGTTGCCGTTGCCGCAATTGCCCGGAACGAAAATGGAGCCGAGTACGGCGGCCGCGCCCAGCACGGTGCGCGTGCGCGCCTGACTCTTGAGCTTTTCTTCGGTCTGCACTTCGGTGTAGCTGTCGCGGCGCCAGCTGTTGTAAGAGTCGGACACTTGTTCGGTGAAGGCCGCGTATTGGTCACTCACGGTGTCGACCAGCGCCGCGTCGCGCTCGCGAATCTTGCGAATCCGCTGCAGCATCGCATCGTCCGAAGCCGGCAGACGCTGCGCACGCACGCTGCCGCTCTTGTCCTTCTGCAGATAGCCGGCGAACATTTCAGGGGACAGGTCCTGCGCGAACTGCAGCTCCGTCACCTGGCGAATGCTCACGCGCTCCGCCACCGGCAGCGCTTCGCGCGCCGCGAGAATGTCGTTGGCGATATTGGCGTAGACATTGGCGAATGGGTCGCGCGCCTTGGTTGCGGCCGCATCGTGGTAAGAGGCGATGTCCGCCTCGCCTTCGTATTGCTTCACCAGCCACTTGCGCCCGGTGCTGTCATGCACGGCGATATCGAGCTTCAAGCGCGCGCCATTGGACTCCACGATGCGGCCGGTGACGAGCACGTCGAGGAATTGCACTGTTTCGGGAACGACGCGCACCGCACCCCACTGGCCGGACCCGGCCAGCGAATCGCGCACGCCGTTGGCGAAAAACCGCGCCTCGGTCTTGCGCACATCCGGATACAGACGGCGCTTTTCCAACTCCGTCGGGTTGTTTTCAATGTCCTTGGGAATGCCGGTATCAAAGACGCGAATCCCCACATCGAGCAGCTGCGTCTCGGGGATTTCAGCCTTCGCCACCGTGGCGTTGATCTTCGGCAGCGGCCGCGTGTCCTGCACCATGCAGCCGGCGTTGAATACGCCCGCCAGCAGCGCGCCGATCAGCCATTTGAATTGCGTTTCGCGGACTTTCATGGCGGTTAGCGTTTGACGCTCTTCTTATAGTCCTGGTATTCCTTCCACAATTTCTCGCGCAACTCCGGATCGGTTTCTTTTTCCGCCGCCTCGCGCAATTGTTTGGCCACCAGATCATCGTTCTCGCCACTGCCCACGCCCGGCGGCGTCGTGCCCGGCCCCTTGCCCGATCCCGGACCGCTTTGGCCCGGCTTGTCGGATTTCATGTCGCCATCTCGGCGCTCGCCGCGCTCCTCGCGTCCTTCCTTGTCGGAACGCATGTCGCCATCGCCGCGGCGTCCACGCCCGCCGCGCTCGTCGGATCCCGTGCCGTCCGCACTGCCGCTGCCCTCGCCGGCTCCGGCGCCACGCGCCGTGCGCCGCTCCTCGCGCTCGCGCGCAATGCGCGCCTGTTCCTTGCGCACCTGCGCATCGAAGTCCCCGAGGGAGGCATCCAGCTTTCGGTCCGCTTCTGCGCGCCGCTCGTCCGGTGTCCTGACCGCGGGTCCCGCGCCGGAGGTGTCGGCGCCGGTGGTGGATTCAGGCTTGCTGCCTGCGCCACTGCTGCCGGCTGATCCCGCCGTGGTCGTGGAGGTGGAGTCTTTCGAGCCAGAAGTGCCCGCCGCCGGCGCGGCGCCCGGTTCGCCCGAGGAAGCGGACGGCAAGCTGGCGCTACTGCCCGCGCCGGTGCCCGCGCCGGTGCCCGCGCCGGTGCCGGCGTCCGGCGATGACGGGGAACCGGACGGAACCCCGGGCGAGCCGCCACCGGAGGTTGCGCAGCCCGCGAGCAGCGCGCAAAGCAAACCAGGGGCGATGTGGATGATCGAGCGATGCATGATGCGCATCATTTCTTGCGCGAGGCAGGCTTGACGGTGGCTACCGGTTCGCCGTGTAAAAACGTCCTCAGCTGACTCGAGATCCGGTTGCAGGCGGTGTTTTGCACTCGTGCGATGAACGGCAGCGGCACGATGGCGCCCACCAGGGCCGAGGTGCCGGTGACGTCCGCGCTCACCGAGCCTGCTGATCGCGACTGCTTCAGGTCCCACACCGTGGCCTGGTAGTCGGATTCCTTTTCCCACCAGCCAAAGCCGATGCAGCCCGCGGCGCCGGGTGCGGCGCCGCAGGCGATACTACCGCCGCTGTCGGTCTTGCGGGTGACGCCGTTGAGCCAGACCACATAGCGCACGCCCGTGCTCTCCAGCCGCCTGGCCACTTCCTCGTGCATCAGCAACTCCGCCACGCCTTCCGGACGCACGGGCGCCGTGCTGGGTTCGAACCAGGGGAACATTGCGTTGACGAATGCCTCATTGTCATGCACTTTGAATCCACGCGCGCCTGATTTCAGGTTGTCACCGATACAGTCCAAAAACTGCGCTTCGGTGCCGGCGCCGTCCGTCTGGGGTTTGGCCAACACCACGATGCCTTCGGAATCGCCCACCATGGTTGCCATTTCGCGCACCTCCTCGGTGCGCGCACGCATACACGCGCCCAGTACCGCACAGGATGTGATCGCGGCCACGAGACGGAACAATACGACGCTGCTCATCAGGAACTCCCCAAAGCTCAGGGATTTTTGAGTATACGGCAAGCCACGAGTTCCTTAAGAGTCTACAGGCCCTCGAACCCCAGCTGATCACCGGCACGGGGCGGGATGCGAAAAGCGGCGCAGTTCAAACCCTGCTGGCGGGACCCGTCCAATTGCAGCCGGCGGCACAAGAGCTCGAAGCGCTTCTGCAACAGTTGCGCCTCGACACCCGCGCCTTTGAATCGTGTGCCGAACTGCGAGTCGTTGAGCTGGCCGCCGCGCATGGCGCGGATTCTGTTCAGCACATGATCGGCGCGCAAGGGAAGATGGGTGCGCAACCAGCTCTCAAACAAGTCTTTGAGTTCATTGGGTAAACGCAGCAGAACGAAACCTGCGCTACCGGCCCCCGCCACGGCCGCAGCGCCCAGAATGCGCTCCAACTCATGATCGTTGACGGCGGGGATCATGGGCGCGGCCAGCACACCGACCGGCACCCCGGCCGCCTTCAGCGCGCCAATGGCCTTGAGCCTCGCGGCGGGTGATGGCGCACGCGGTTCCAGGCTGCGCTTCAAGCCCTCGTCCAACGTGGTGATGCTGATGAACACGCGGCAGAGCCGCAACTTTGACATATCCGACAGCAGATCGAGGTCGCGCAACACGGTGTGGCTCTTGGTAACCACGGTGACCGGATGACGAAAACGCCACAGCACCTCGAGAATGCCGCGGGTGATTTTCAGCTCGCGCTCGATGGGCTGATAGGGATCGGTGTTGGCGCCCAGCTGAATCGCGCTGGGCTTGTAATGGCGGCGCGACAGCTCCCGCTCCAGCAATTGCACCGCATTGGACTTGTAAAAAAGCTTGGTTTCAAAGTCCAGCCCTGGAGACAGGTTCAGATAGGCGTGGCTGGGGCGAGCGTAGCAATAGCTGCATCCATGTTCGCAGCCCCTGTACGGATTGATGGACTGAGTGAAGGGCATATCCGGCGAGTCGTTGTGGGAGATGATGCTGCGCGCGAGCTCTGCCCGTACCGTCGTAGCCGGTGAAGGGTCGACTTCCGGTTCGCGCCACCACCCATCGTGCGTGGATTGCACGCGGCGCGTCTCGAAGCGGCCCTCGAAGTTGTCGCTGGTTCCTCGGCCTTTGATGGGTGCGGGCATGGCGTAACTGTACGAATATACAGCCCTCTTTTCAATCAGCACTGTGGGGCGTCGTCCCGGTCAGAGCGCTTCGCCGCCGATTGCGCTGTCGCAGCATTGGCGTAGCTGCTCATCATCGCCGACGCCGCGCGCGCAGCGAATGCCAATCCGATCAGCCCGCCAATCTGCCCAATCGGCATCGCCGTGGCCGAACAGATCGCGAAGCTCCTTTCCGGCGCCCGCAAAATACGCCTCACCCACGCTGCAATGACGCGCAATGAGTCCTGCGGCCAGGCAATGCGCGCGTTTGTCCGGCAAATCCACGGGCACATGCTCCCTCACGACTGCACTCATACAGCCGTAAGATGATCGGGCGGGTCGCGGCGCAACGCTGCTGCAACCGACCAATGCGAGGAGGATTGCCGCAGGTGCGGGTACGACACGGCGAACTGACCCTCGGAGCACGAGCTCCTTCTACCGCGCCTTCGCGCTGCGCAGCCGCGCCGCCTCGAACTCGTCTCCCGGCAGCCAGCCCACGCTGCCTTTTGCGCTGAGGGCCTGCCAGCCCAGCGCGAATCCAAATTGCGCCATCATCACGTTGCCGGTGAAGTCCATCTGCGGCGTGTACTCATCGCTTGGCCGGTGATAATTCTTCTCGGTGTATTGCTCATGCAGCGCCTTGCCCCACTCCCGCGGCTGACCCGCAAACGTCGAGCCGGTGTTGATGGAGAACGCCGGCACGCCGGTGCGCGCCAGGCTGAAATGATCGGAGCGATAGTAGTGTCCCGCGCCCGGTTCAGCATCGGGCTGTATTTCAAAGTGAAACGCCTTTGCCGTGTTGCGCACCGTCGGATAAAAAGTGGTGCGCTCAGCGCCCGTCACGTTCACCGACTGCGGCACGCCCTGCGGCAGAATCGCATCGTAGTTCAGGCCCAGCGCAATCTGCGCAGGATCGACGGGGAGGTGCTTGCCCAGGAAGTTGGAGCCGAGCAGGCCTTTCTCCTCGGCGGTGACCGCGGCGAACAGCACCGGATGCGACGGCTTGACCGCGGCGGTGGCGAATGCGTGCGCCAATTCCATCAGAATGCCGCAGCCCGTGGCATTGTCCACGGCGCCGTTATAGATCTGATCGCCCTTCAGCGTCGGATCGATTCCCAGGTGATCGTAATGCGCCGAATACACCACAGCCTGTTTCGCAGCGCCGGCCTGCGCGCCGGGAAGAATCGCCAACACGTTCGATGAGACGAAATCGCGCACGGTGCTGACCAGGCGCGCCTTGAACCGCAGCGGCAACTCGCGAGCCTTGAAGCCGCGCCGGCCGGCCGCTTCGATCATCTCTTCCAGCTCCAAACCCGAATCCACGAACAGCCTGCGCGCGATGTCCATCTGGACCCACGAAGCCGCCTGCAGCTTCGGGTCCTTGTCATCGCGCAAGTACACCTGCTCGATGCTCCAGGAATTGCGCACCACGTCCCAACCGTAGCTGGCAAGGTCCGTGCGATGGATGATGAGCGCGCCGAGCGCGCCTTGCCGCGCCGCCTGCTCGAACTTGTAGACCCATCGGCCGTAATACGTGAGCGCTTCACCATTGAAGAACTTCACATCCTTCGAGGGCGGCTCGTTGACGATGACCAGCACCACCTTGCCCTTCACGTCGATGCCCTGGTAATCGTTCCAGCCGTATTCGGGCGCATCGATGCCGTAGCCGACGAACACGATCGGCGCATCGAGTTCCACGGCGCCAGTCTGCGTTTGATTGCTGGTGACGTAGTCCTCGCCCAGCTTCAATTGCACAGCGGCGCCGTTGTCCGGCTGTACGCTGGCCGTTGTGGCGGGCAGGGTGTGCACGCCTTTGAAATGTATTCTTTGGTAATAGGTGCCCTCATCGCCGGCCGGCTTCAAGCCGAGCTGCTCGAATTGCGTGGCGATATAGCGGGCCGCGATGTCACCACCGCGTAATCCGGGGCCGCGGCCTTCGAGCAGATCGTCGGCCAGAAAGCGCACGTGCGCGCGCATGCGTTCAGCGTCGATGCCTGCAAGCGCGGCGGCGGCGGCAGGCGGCAGGCGCAGTTGAGTCGACGCGTCCTTGGCGGTCGTGGGCGCTGGAGACAGGATCAGGAGGGATGCGGCAAGGATGGCCGCGATGGGAAAAGCCTTCATGAACCGGCTCCGATTCAACGCTTGATTTCGTCGACGACCGACTGGCCGGACACACGCGCTTCGATCAACGCCCAGCACGGTCCCACCGTCAGCAGGAAAGCGATGATCAGCAACACCACCCACGCCAGCGCGCCTTGGCTTGCCAGACTGAACCAGCCCCAGCTGATGAACAGCCAGACGGCGGCGGCGCCAATCGCCAGGCCCAGGCTCACGCCCAGCGTGCCCAGCGAGCGCCCGATCACTCCGCTTATATTCAGTTCTTGCAAGATATTCCCCTGAGTCATCATGGACGCCGGCCGGCCGACCGGCGCAATGCGCATAGTAACGCGGCCCCCGGCTCCAAAAAAAGACCACCGCGGAGGCTCTACCGAAACCCGGCCGCGGCGTCTGCTAAAACCAGTTGTAGTTGAAGCTCACGCTGACGCGCTCAGCCGCCACCGGGTTCGGCGCGACCTCGTGCCGCAACCAGCTCTCGAACAGCACCAGCCAGCCTGCCTCGGCCGGCAGCGTGACCCACGGGCGGTTCTCGCGCCGGCTGTCTGCGCGCCGCGGCGGCGCCGCCATGAATCGATCCAGCCGCGGATCTTCGAACTTGATGCCCGCGCAGCCCTTGGGCGTCTTCACGTAATACGTGCCGCTGATGGTGGCGAGCGGATGCAGGTGCAGGCCGTGCACGACCTGCCGCGGCATGATGTTCACCCAGCAATCCGTCATCTCCAACTCGCGCCCGCTCAGGTCCAGCTCCAGCTGGCCGGCGAACGCGAGCACATGCGGTCGCAGCCGGCGCTGCAATGTCTCGAAGGTGGGCGAGATGCGCTGCAGCCTGTGCGCGGAATTGTAGGAGGTATAGCCGCCCGGATAATTACTGGCCGACCAGCGGCGCCCCGCGGCATCGTCGTGGCGCAACTGCAGGCACTCCTTGAGCAGCTGCGCATTGAGTGCGACGGCGGCTTGTTTGCGCAGCGCGGCGCTGTAGACGAGCGTGGGAAACAGCGCCTCCGTGGCCACTGCCGTCAGGCCGATTGGCGGGCGGGGCCGCAGCCGTGGGCGCAGGCGATCTGCTCGATCTGCAGCGTGGCGTGGTCGATCTTGAAGCGCTTGCGCAGCCCCTCCTCGAGACATTGCAGCAGCGCCCCGCCGGCATCGCCCGCGGGAACGACCAGATGCGCGGTGAGCGCGACGCTGGTGGTGCTCAGCGCCCACACGTGCAGGTCGTGCACCTCGGCCACACCGCGCTGCGCGGCCAGATACTCCTTGATGGACACCGAGTCGAGATTCGCGGGCACGCCATCCAGCGAAAGATGCAGCGCATCGCGCAGCAGGCCCCAGCTGCCGTACAGGATGACCAGCACCACCAGCAGACTGACCCCGGGGTCGATCCAGCGCGCGCCGGTGTAGATGAGGGCGACGCCGGCGAGCACCACGCCCAGGGACACCGCGGCATCGGCCATCATGTGCAAAAATGCGGCGCGCACGTTCATGTCCTCGTGCTGGCCTGCATGCAGCAGGTAGGCGCTGAGGCCGTTGACCAGGATGCCGGCGCCGGCCACCCACATGACGGTGACCCCGGCCACGGGCGGCGGCGCCATGATGCGCGTCAGAGATTCCCAGGCGATGGCACCGCAGGCCAGCAACAGCAGCACGGCATTGGCCAGCGCCGCCAGCACGGAGGAGCGGCCCAGACCATAGGTGAAGCGCGCGCCGGCCGGGCGCCGCGACAGCGCCATCGCGCCCCAGGCGGCGAGCAGTCCGAGCACGTCGCTGAAATTGTGGCCTGCATCGGCGATCAGCGCGATCGAATTCGCGCGCCAGCCGAACAGCGCCTCGATGCCGACAAACGCGAGATTCAAGACGATGGCGATGACGATGGGGGTCTCGAAGCGCCCCTTGGGCGTTCCGTGATGATGGTGGTGCCCGGGCGCGGCGACATGCTCGTGCGCATGTCCGTGGCCGGTAGATTCGTGCTGGTGAGTCGCCATGTACCGCTCAAGTATGCTCGTCGAAGGAGTTCATGCGCCACAACATCGGAAACCACACTCTTGCCCACAAGAAGGCGACTACCAGAGTCAGCACTCCGCCGGCCACGAGGGCCGGTACCAGTCCAATCCAGGCGGCGGTGAGTCCGGACTCGAATTCTCCCAACTCGTTGGATGCGCCGATGAACACGGAATTCACCGCGCTGACGCGGCCGCGGATCTGATCGGGGGTTTCCATCTGCACCAGGATGTGGCGGATGAACACGCTCACCATGTCACCGGCGCCGAGCAGCACAAGCGCCGCGAGCGCCAGCCACACATCGCGCGACAGCGCGTACACGATGGTGGTGATGCCGAACACAATGACCCCGCCAAACATCCACACGCCGACCCGGCGCGTGATCGGGCGGAACGCGAGCACCACCGCCGTGATGCCCGCGCCGACGCCGGGCGCCGCGCGCAGCAAACCGAACACGTCGGGCCCTGCGTGCAGCACGTCGTGCGTGAATGCGGGCAGCAGCGCAGTGGCGCCGCCGAACAGCACCGCGAACAAGTCCAAGGAGATGGCGCCGAGCACCGGCTTGCGGCGCCAGACAAAGCGGAACCCTTCCAGCATGTCGGACCAGGACATCTCGGTCGAATCGCTTGCCGCCTTGTGACTGCGGGTGAAGGACATGAGCAGGACGGCCGTCAGCAGCATGACGCTCGCCACCGCGTAGACGAGAGCGGCGCCGGTGTCGTGTCCGATCGTCCCTTCCGCGAGTGAATACAACAATCCACCCAGGCTGGGACCGGCGACCGTGGCGATCTGCCAGGTCGAGGAATTCAACGCCACGGCATTGCTGAAGGCGGCGCTAGGCACGAGATTGGGCATGATGGCCTGTGCCGCCGGCGCATGAAACGCGCGCGCAACGCCCAGGAACGCGAGCGCAGAAAAAATCGGCAGCACGCTCGTGACCTTGAACATCGTCATTCCAAGCAGCGCCAGAGCGCAGAGCAGATGCGCCACGTTGCACAATACGATGACGAGTTTGCGATCGTAACGATCCGCCGCGTGGCCGGCGAACAGCGCCATCGCCACGAAGGGCAGAAACTGCGACAGCCCGATCAGCCCCAGGTCGATCAGGCGGCCGGTCATCTGATACACCTGCCAGCCCACGGCGACCACCAGCATCTGCCCGGCAACTGCGGTGAAGAACTTCGCCGTCAGGAACAGTGTGAAATCGCGGTGGGCGAGCGCTGCGAAGCCCCCCGTCGTTGGCGCGCGGACCGGCATCAGGGTTGGCCGGATTCCGGTTTCTTCTTCGATGCTGCCAGGCTCCGTGCTTTTTCCCTGGCTTTTTTCAACCACACTCGCGCCCAGGCGAATTCAAGACCCAGAATGGCGAGGCCCGCGGGAATCATCACGAACGCGGGGCCCGGCAGCACGATCATGGCAATGCCGATCAGCAGCACGACGCCGCCTGCAACCGCCACCGCGACGCGGCGGATCCACTTGTAGAGCAGCGCCCAGCGGCTCGTAGGCAGCTCACTCATCGCCGGCCGCCTTGCGGATCCGGCAGATCCAGATGATCGGCATCCAGGCCGGTCAGCAGCAATGTGCGTCGCCGGCGCCGCCGGCGCACACGATCCAGCGCCGCGCCAAGCCCCAACCACTCCGGCCTCGCCAGCACAGCGGGCGGTCCGTCATCCTGAATGATCGCCAGCGCGAGCGAGCGAGCTTCCTGCACGGCGGAGGCGATCGTTGCCGGCGTATCGCGCCAGGCGATGACCCGCTCCAGCGCCGCCGCGCTGCCGCTGCTCACTGCCTGCACGAGGCGCTCCAGCGTCGCCGTCCACGCCGGCTCCGGCGTGGCCTCATCGGGAACCAAGCCCAGGAACAAACCCACGACCGCGCGAGCAGCGGGTTCGGCCGCGCCTTGCATCGGCGGCTGTACCAGGGATTGCGCCGCGCCGGCCGCAGGCAATGCAAACCCGGCCTGCACCAAGGCCAGCTTCACTTCGGCGATGAGAATCTGCAGTGCCGCCGGCAAGTTCAGCGCCTTGATGCGGGAGGTGTCGGCCGGCACCGGCGCGCCCGCGGCCGACTGTGGGCCGCGCCCCGACAACTCCGGGCGCGAGGACGTCACATCGCCCGGCGAGGGGCCCAGTTTGGGAATTTCCATGATTTGCTAAAAGCCTCAATGCTCTTGCAGAAACCGCTCGATCAGCGGCGCCACGATGTCGGGACACTCAAGATGCATCATGTGTCCCGTGCCCGGGATGGTGAGCGTTCGGATGTTGGCAATCATCGCCCGGAACGCCTGTTCGGTACCGTCTTCGCCCAACTGCCGCGCAAATTCGGAATGCTCGCCGAACAGCATCAACACGGGCGCGGCGATCTGCCGCCAGAAACTTTCCGCCTCGTCGCGCCGGTACAGCACGGGATTGACACGCTTGTGGCGCGGGTCGCCGAGCAGATGCACGCGGCCATCGGCCTCCTCGCGCGCCCAGCTTTGCGCAATGAACCGCGCGCGCTCCGGCGATACGCGCGGATAGCGCTTGCGGATGACCTGCGCCAATTGTTCGAAGGACTCGTAGCTCTTGAGCTCGGGTATCGCGCGCAGCTGACCCAGCCATTCGGCCATGCGCTTGGGCGCACGATCGTACGCCACGCGCGGCAATCCAAAGCCTTCCAGATTCACAAGGCTCCTGACGCGCTCCGGTCGTGCTCCGGCATACAACCCGGCCACATTGCCGCCCATGCTGTGCCCGACCAGCCGCACCGGCTCATTCGGACAGAACACGTCAAGCAGCGCATCCAGGTCGGCGATGTAATCGGGAAACCAATAGCCGTCTTGCGGCCATTCGCTGCGGCCGAAGCCGCGCCAATCCAGCGCGATCAGCGGCCGGTCCCTGTCAAAGGCATCCACCAGGAATTGAAACGTATCGCTGGTGTCCAGGAAGCCGTGCAGGAGGAACACCGGCGGTGATGCGGCTGAAAGAGGCGGTCCCCAGCGCGTCAAATGCGTCTGCAGGCCGCGCAGGCGCACGGTCTCGTGGCGCGGCGCACGCCGCGGTTGATAGGCAGTCACTGCGCAGGGCGGGACTGTCAGCGTGTCTTTTGCGGCGGGCGCGTCGGGCCGCCGCGAGTCGTCTTGCCGGGCGCCGCTTTCGAGCCAGCCTTGCGGGTCGGTTTTGCCGGTGATTTTCGCTTTGCCTTTTTCTTTGCTGCCACGTTTGCTCCTCGATGTTTGTACAATGCCCGACGCATCCCGCTGCACGCCCTATGACCGCAACCGACCCGCCGGACAACGCTTCGCAAGATCTGACGACCGTGCCGGCCCGGGACTTGTCGGGCAGCCGCATCGGACCGTACCGCATTCTACGCTCGCTCGGCATCGGCGGCATGGGCGAAGTCTATCTGGCCGAGCGCGCCGATGAGCAGTTCGTTCAACGCGTGGCCATCAAGATCGTGCGCGGCGGCGTGCTTGCCCGCGGCGTGCAATCACGCCTCAAGGCCGAACGCCAGATTCTGGCCCAGCTGGATCACCCCAATATCGCCCGGCTGCTCGACGGCGGCGCGCTGGCCGACGGCGCGGCCTACATCGTCATGGAATACATCGACGGTGTGCCTATCGATGTGTTTTGCGACACGCAGCAACTGGACATCGGCGCCCGCCTGCGGCTGTTCCAAACGGTGTGCGGCGCGGTGCATACCGCCCATCAGAACCTGATCGTGCACCGGGACCTTAAGCCTTCGAACATTCTGGTCAGCGCCGATGGCGTGCCGAAGCTGCTGGACTTCGGCATCGCCAAACTGCTGGATGACCGCCAGGCGCTGCAGCACACGCTCGCCGTGACGCACGCCGACATTCGCGTGATGACGCCGGATCATGCGAGCCCCGAGCAGGTGCGCGGCCAGCCCATCACCACCGCGAGCGATGTGTATGTGCTGGGCGTGGTGCTGTTCGAACTGCTGACCGGCACGCGGCCTTTCATCATTCCCTCGCTGCGCATGCGCGACATCGAACGCGTCATCTGCGAACAGGAACCGGTCCGGCCCAGCGAGGTGTTCGCCGACGAACAGTCCGAAGGAATCCTCGCCATTGCACAGGCGCGCGGCACCAGCCCGCTGCGCCTGCGCCGCGCGCTCGAAGGCGATGTCGACAACATCGTGCTCATGGCCATGCGCAAGGAGCCGCAGCGCCGCTACGCCTCCGCGCAACAGATGGCCAGCGACATTCAGCGCCATCTGGACGGCATGCCGGTCATAGCCTGCCACGACACCTTCGCCTACCGGGCACAAAAATTCATCCGCCGCAATTGGATCGGCGTGAGCGCGGGCGCCGCATTGTTCGCGATCACCGCGGCTTTCGCCGTGATCACCTACCTGCAGTCCGTGCACATCGCCGCGGAGCGCGATCAGGTGAAACTGCAGCGGGCCAACGCCGAGCGCGAGCGGGCGCGAGCCGAAGAGGTGTCGGAATTCCTGGTGAATCTCTTCAAGCTGTCCGACCCGGAGGAAAACCGCGGCAACCAGGTCACCGCGCGCGAGCTGCTCAGCTCCGGCGCGCAGCGGTTGCGCACCGGCCTGCACGATCAGCCGCAGACGCGGGCAGCACTGCTTGCCACCGTCGGCGCGGTCTACAACAGCCTGGGGTTGTACCGCGAGGCGCTGCCGGTGCTGGATGAATCCCTGGCACTGCAGCGCGACACGCACGATCGCGTGCGCCTGAGCACGCTGCTTGCACAGGGACGCGCGCGGCTCGGATCCGGGGATCTTTCCGGAGCCGATGCCGCGCTGCAAGGCGCACTGCGGCTGGCGCAAAGTCAATTCAGCGCCGGCAGCCTGGAAACGGCTCGCAGTCTGTGGGGACTGGGAGAACTGCGCCATGCGCAGGGCCGCTTCAACGAAGCCGAAGGGTTGTACAAACGCGCGTTGACACTGTTCGAAACCCAGCGTGCCGCTCCCACCGATGTGTCCTGGCTGCTGGATGACCTGGGCAAGATCTACGAGCGCGAACAGCAATGGGCGCTGGCGAAGCTGACCTATGAGCGTGCGCTGGACATCGACCGCGATCTGCTGGGAGCGGATCATCCGCGCATTGCGGTGCACCTGCACAACCTCGCCTTCGTCACCGAAAGCCTGGGGGAACTGAAACAGGCGGAATCCTTGTATCTCGACGCCATCGGCCGAGACGAGCGCATCTACGGTGAGCATCACCCCATCACGGCCACCGCGTGGGGCAACTACGGCCTGCTGCTGCAGCGCGAAGGCCGCTTGAACGAGGCCGAGCCCTACCTGCGGCGCGCGCTGGCGGTGATGCTGTCGCTGTACGGCGCGAATCATTTCGACGTCGCCTACAGCCGCGTAAGCCTCGCCATGCTGTTGCACGAGCAGGGCGATCTGGCCGAGGCCGAAGGCCAATACCGGCAGGCGCTGGCCGTCTACGACCAGACGCTGCCGCCCGAGCACCAGTGGCGCGCATCCGCGCTGATGCATCTCGCCCGGCTGCTTGCGCAGCGCGGCAAGGCGCAGGAAGCGGCCGGTTTAAGCGCGCAATCGATCCAGATCTGGAGCGCGACCTCCCCGCCGGGTAGTTCGAAGACGGCTCAGGCGCACGCCATTCACGGCTACACGCAGCTGATGCTGGGTCAGGCACCGGCGGCGTTGATCGAGATCGAAGCCGCCTATCCGGTCATCGTTCAGGCGCGAGGCGTCAACGATCTGTTCACGCAGCGCGTGCTCAAGTGGCTGAATCAGGCGCGGCTGCAATCGAAGCAGCCTGCGCCGCAGGCTTGATCAGGCGCCCAGAAAAATCTTGTAAGCCGGGTTTTCCGTCTCTTCAGAGTAGGGATAGTGAAGATCGTGCAGGTGGATCATGAAGTCCTGCGCGGTTTCCGGCGGCACCTGGATGCCCGCCAGCACGCGCCCGCTGTCGGAGCCGTGATTGCGGTAGTGGAACAGGCTGATGTTCCACTTCGAGCCGATGGCCTGCAGGAACTTCAGCAGCGCGCCCGGTCGCTCCGGAAACTCGAAACGGAACAGCCGTTCATGCGCCAGCCCACGCGCGCGGCCGCCCACCATGTAGCGCACATGCAGCTTCGCCATTTCATTGTCGGTCATGTCGCGCACGGCAAAGCCGCCCGAAGTCATGGTCTTGATCAGTGCATCGCGTTCAGGCTTGCCCTGGGTAAGGCTGACACCGACGAAAATCTGCGCCGCCTTTGCATCGTCGAAGCGGTAATTGAACTCGGTGACGCTGCGCGCGCCGAGCAGTTCGCAGAATCGCAGAAAAGTTCCGGGCACCTCTGGAATCTGCACGGCGAACAGGGCCTCGCGCTGCGCGCCGATATCGGCGCGCTCGGCCACGTGCCGCAGCCGGTCGAAGTTCATGTTGGCGCCACAGTTGATCGCGATCAGATTCTTGCCGGTGCAGTTCTCGCGCGCAACGTACTTCTTGATGCCGGCCACGGCCAGAGCGCCGGCAGGCTCTGCGATGGAGCGCGTGTCCTCGAAAATATCCTGGATCGCAGCGCAAATCTGGTCGGTGGTGACCAGCAGCACCTCATCCACATACAGCTGCGCCAGCCGGAAGGTTTCCTCCCCCACGCGCCTCACCGCGACGCCGTCGGCAAAAATGCCGACGCGCTCCAGGGTGACGCGCTTTCGCGCCTTGAGCGATTCATACATGCCGGCCGCATCTTCAGGTTCCACGCCGATGATCTTGATGCGCGGAAACAGCCATTTGACGTAAGCGGCGATGCCCGCGATCAGTCCGCCGCCGCCGATGGGAATGAAAATCGCGTCGATCTGCTCGCCGTGCCGCTGCCGCAGAATTTCCATGCCGATGGTCCCCTGTCCGGCGATCACATCCGGATCATCGAAGGGATGCACGAAAACCAGGCCGCGCTGTTTGGCAATTTCCAGGGCGCGCTCATAGGCTTGGTCGTAGTCATCGCCCTCGAGCACGATCTCAGCGCCGCCGATATCGGCCACCGCGCGCACTTTGATCTCCGGCGTCGTGCGCGGCATGACAATCACCGCCGCGATGCCGCGGATGCGTGCTGCCAGCGCCACTCCTTGCGCATGATTGCCCGCGGAGGCGCAAATCACCCCGCGCTGTGCGGCCACGTCCGACAGATGTGCGATCTTGTTGTAGGCACCGCGGATCTTGAAGGAAAACACGGGCTGCAGATCCTCGCGCTTGAAGAACACCTGATTGTTCAAGCGGCGCGACAGACGCGGCGCGAGTTCGAGCGGGGTTTGAACGGCTGCGCCGTAGACCTTGGCTTTGAGAATCTTTTCAGCGTAATTTTCAGGCATATGGCCACGTACATTAGCGCATGAGGCGCCCGCCGGGTATTCTTACCGTTCGAATTCCCGCTCAACGTGGTTTTGCAGTTTGAACAGGTCCCGGCCTTGGCAAGTGATTTTCGGCAGTGCCGCCATCGGCGCCCTGGGATCTTTCGCAACCCACTCGATACTGCCGGCGCTGAGTTCCATCCGCGCCGACCTGCACTCGGACATCGGCGTGACGCAGCTGATCGTGAGCCTCTCGCTGCTGTCCCTCGGCGTCGGCCAGCTGTTTGTGGCGCCGCTGTCGGACCGGTTCGGTCGCCGGCCGGTCATCCTGACCGGACTCGTGCTTTACGTGCTGGCGAGCATTGCCGCCGCGTCAAGCAAGCACATCGGCTGGTTGATCGGTGCGCGCGCACTGCAGGCGTTCGGCTGCGGCGCATCCATCTCCGTGGCGCGCGCCACGCTCATGGACTATTTCGGCCCGACCCGCGCCGCCACCGGCATCGCCTACACCGCGACCGCCATCCTGCTCGTGCCCATGTTCGCGCCGACGTTGGGCGGCTACATGGCGCAGTACCTGGGATGGCGCTGGATATTCGTGATCTGCGCCTTGCTCGGCGCAGCCGTGCTGATCTTCAATTGGGTGCGCATCGCCGAGACGCATCCGCGCGACACCGTCAAGGGTTTGCGGCCGCGTTCGCTGCGCAGTTACCGCACGCTGCTGATCTCGCCAGACTACCTGGCCTACGTCGGCTTCGGCACATTCATGATGTCGGCGATGTACACGGTGATCACCGGCGCGCCTTACGTCGTCATCGACGTGATGCATCTGGCGCCCTCGACCTACGGCAAGCTGTTCATCATTCCGGCGCTCGGATCCTTCAGCGGGTTTTTTCTGGCGGCGCGGATCGGCCGGCGATTTGGCGCGGTGCGGCTGATGGGCGTCGGCCTGAGCATCGGATTGACCTCCGCCATCCTCATGGCGGTGCTCGTGCTGCTGCATGTCTGGCAGCCACTGGTCATTTTTCTGCCGGCGATGGGGCTGGGTTTCTCCAATGCGCTGGCGACGCCGGGCAGCACCTCCAGCGCCATCGCCACCCATCCGCACATCGCCGGCGCCGCCTCGGGTCTGCTCGGATTCACGCAACTGGCGCTGGCCGCGGCGGGCACGCAATTGGTGGCGCACCTGGCCGACCGCACGCCGGTGCCCTTCGTGCTGACGGTGCTGGCACAGGTGCTGATAGCGGCTGCGATTTACCTCTACATCCGCAAAAGAAGGGAAAATCCGTCGCCGTCGCCAGAATACGACGGCTCGGAAACGGTCGCACTGTGAGGCGCGCCACGGAAAGTGCGGATCACGGCTCAGCCGATGCCGGCGTGGGCGTACCATAGGCCCATGCGCACTGTAGTTGGCGGCGTTGCCGCCTCGATCCTGTTCTGCACGCTGGCCGCCGCCGGCACCGGCAACACCGTCGCCACCGACAACGTCAAGGCACGCCTGGTGAGCGAGGTCGCGAGCATTGCCCCCGGCGCGGCATTCACGGTGGCCTTGGAATTTGACATTCGCGAAGGCTGGCACACCTATTGGCGCAATCCCGGGGATTCGGGCCAGGCAACGCGCTTGAAGTGGACGCTTCCCGCCGGCTTCAAAGCATCCGAGATCCAATGGACCGCGCCACATCGCTTCGATGTTCCGCCGCTGGTGAACTACGGCTACGCGCGGCATGCCATGCACCTGGTGCAGCTGAACGCCCCGCAGGATCTGAAGCCGGGCAGCATCGTGGCACTGGCGGCCACCGCCAACTGGCTGGTGTGCTCTGACATCTGTATTCCGGAAAGCGGTGATCTGAAGCTGACTCTGCCCGTGGGCAACGGCGCGAAGGATCCGGCGGCGGCGGCACTGTTCGCGGCAGCGCACGCCGAACTGCCGCAGCCGGCGCTGGGTACGGTGAGTGCCGAACTGCGCGCGCAGGAGCTGGTGCTGAGCTTGAACCGGGACTGGGGCGCGGCTTTGACCCAGACAGACTCGCTGAGCTTTTTCCCATTCGCCGAAGGCGGTATTGAATACGCTGCCGCGCAGCGCATGTCGCGCGTGGATGGCGCGGTCCAGTTGAGCATGAAGCTGGGCTATGCGCCGCCGAAGAACGGGCCGATCGAAGGCGTACTCGTGCTCAAGCAGGGCAGCGGCGCGCAGGAATTGAACGTGCCGGTGACCATCTCCGCGCCGCTGAGCGTGAGCACCGGCCTCGCAACCGTGCCATCGCCGCGCTTTGCAAAAGGCGCCGCGCCGCCGGCACAGTCCTTCTTGAGCCTCCTGCTGCTCGCCGTTGCCGGGGGTTTGATCCTGAATCTCATGCCCTGCGTGTTTCCGGTGCTGTCGATCAAAGCCATCGGCCTGGTGGAGCAGGCGAAGAAAAGTCCGGGCGCAGTGCGTGTGAAGGGCCTGGTGTTCGCACTCGGCGTGATCGCCTCCATGCTGACACTCGCCGCCGTGCTGCTCGCGCTGCGTGCCGCCGGGCAGCAGATCGGCTGGGGGTTTCAGCTGCAATCACCGCTGTTCGTGACGCTGATGGCCTATCTGCTGCTGGCCGTCGGCTTGAACCTGTCAGGGGTTTTCGAATTCGGCGGATCGCTGGCGGGCGTCGGCGACAGCCTGACGCAAGGCAGTGGTTTGCGCGCATCCTTCTTCACCGGCGTGCTCACCACGCTGGTGGCCACACCCTGCACCGCGCCTTTCATGGCCGCGGCGGTGGGCGCAGCGTTGACCCAGTCGACCGGACTGGCGCTGGCGATTTTCACCGCACTGGGCGTGGGCCTGTCGCTGCCGTATCTGCTGCTGTCATTCGCGCCCGTGCTGCGTCGTGCATTGCCCAAACCCGGTGCCTGGATGGACACGCTGAAGCAGGTGTTTGCCTTTCCGATGTATGCCTCGGCCGCATGGCTGCTGTGGGTGCTGGCACAGCAAACCTCGCCGGGCGGCCTGGCCGCCGCGCTGGCGGGTTTGATCCTGATCGCCCTGGCCGCATGGTCCTTCCAGAAGTCTCGCGCTTGCCTTGGCCGCGCGCGCTTTGCCGCACTCGCAACCGCGCTGTTGTCACTGGGTTTGGCGCTGTTTCTACCCACTCAGATGGATGCGGCCGCAGGCGCGGCCGCAGGCGCGGCGGCGCAATCGGGAAGGCAGACAGCCGACGAATGGCAGCGCTACGATGCGGCGGCGCTCGCACAGTTGGTGGCCTCGGGTCAGCCGGTGCTGGTGAATTTCACGGCCTCCTGGTGCCTGACCTGCCTGGTCAACGAAAGAAATGCCTTCTCCGATGCCAGCGTGCAGGACACGTTCAAACGCAAGGGCGTGACCTTGATGAAAGGCGACTGGACCAATCGTGAACCGCAGATCACCAAGGCCCTGGCCGAGTTCGGCCGCGCCGGCGTACCGTTGTATGTGGTTTATAATGCCAGTCCCGGCGCGCACGATCCGTTGGTGCTGCCGCAATTGCTGAGCGCGAAACTGGTCCGCGACAGCTTTGCGCAGTTGCCCGATCGCTAGCGTTGCGCGCGCCTTGAGGCCTTCATTACATGTCTGAGGACACTCCTCCTCTCATTTCCGTCCTGGATTTTCGGCGCCGGCGCATGTCGGTGCGTTGGAACGTCTCCACGAGTTCGTGGACCGTGCTCGAGGAAACGCCGGCGCGCGTGCATGGCATCGCCCTGATCCGGCCCACGCTCCCCGCGGTATGCCTCTACGCGTACGCGCAGCAGATGTTCTTGCAGATCGGCGCGGCGCAGTTTGTCTTCGACGCGAACGAACCGCAGCTCCTGTGCGAACCGGAATGGCTCAGCGGCGGGCTGCGGCGCATCTTCAGCGTGAAAGCGGCCGGCGGGCGCACCGCGTTCAGCGAGCGCTACTGGGCATATTCCGGTCCGGACTTTTTCAGCGTTCTGGCGCGCCAATGCGCCGAGCCGCAATGGCGTTCAACCAGCCCCGCTTTGTGGTCCGCCGGCATCGACTCGGCGCAGCTTCGCCAAAGCTGGGCGTGACAGCCCTTTGATCTCAGCCTCGGTCAGCAGGCGCCACTTGCCCACGCCCATCTGACCCAGATGCAGGTTCATGATTCGCACGCGCTGCAGGCGCCGCACCTGATAACCCAGCGCGGAGCACATGCGGCGGATCTGCCGGTTCAGACCTTGCGTCAGGACGATGCGCAATGTGCGTTGATTGATGCGCGCGACCTTGCAGGGCCGGGTCATCACGCCCAGGATGCGCACGCCGCTGGCCATGATGTTCATCGAAACATCCGTGATCGGACGGTCCAGTTCAACAATGTATTCTTTTTCGTGATGATTTTCCGCGCGCAAGATGCCATTCACGATGTCGCCGTTGTTGGTCAGCAATATCAACCCTTCGGAATCCTTGTCCAGGCGGCCCACCGGAAAGATCCGCTGCGGATAGCCGACGAAATCCACGACGTTGTTCTCAACGCGCGGATCGGTCGTGCATTCGATGCCCACCGGCTTGTGCAGCGCGATGTAGATCGCGCGCTTCTTGGCGCCGATGGGTTCGCCGTCGATGCACACCTCATCGTTCTCACCCACCTGAGTCCCGAGCACCGCGGTGACGCCGTTGATGCTGATGCGTCCCTGTTCGATCCACTTGTCGGCCTCGCGGCGTGAACAGGCGCCGCTTTCGCTGATGAACTTGTTAAGCCTCATCGCTGATTCAAAAAAGCACTCGTTGCCGCAGCGATGAGCGCCGGATGCGCAGTGAACGCGTCGGCCGGAAACGCCGGCTGCTTTGCCGCCCGCTCCAGCCGCAGCAGCAGCGTGGGCTGTTTGATCGCGGAGGCGCGCTCCACGTCATGACTGGCGGCGAGCACCACGCGCCGCACCCGTTCCGTCTGTGACAGCGCCATTTCCACCGCCACGTCACATCCATCCTCCAATCCCAGCAGGTCAATTTTCCGCAGGCGCAGGTCGGCCGCCAGATCGAACAGAGCGTGCGCATGGGCGCCTGCGCACCCTGCCCCGGCGCTGCCGTCGGATTCGCCGCAGCCGGGCCGGTCAGGCGCATACACCGATCGATCGGCGGCAATCAGCTCCAGAAACGGCGCAAACGTGCGGCTCGATGCCGTCCCGGCCGGCGACAGCGCGTGAATGCACAGCAGCGTCGTGTGTTCATCAAAGCCGCCGCTGCCCGGAAAAGCGGTGCGCACGTGCAATTGACCGAAGCGGGTGTCGAAATACGCCCGCCGGGCTCGCACCTCAGAGTTCTTGGACACGAATGACCCTTGTAAAAAGTCGTAAGCCGATGGGGGAGTAAGGATACGCGAGTTGCAGGTTCTGCCCACGACCATCCCACGCATCGTGTGACAATAAAACAACAGGGCATTGACGGCATTGTTTTATCAGCGTAGTTTCCGAATCGCGCGCGCAACATCAAGGTGTTGGCGGCAATGTTTCAAGGGAAGTAAGGCAGACCAGTAGTCGCTCATAAGCACCGTCAAGGTACAGCGACAGGCATGGGGAAATATCAGGCCGGGCACATTGCCCGGCCTTTTTTTATGGCGGCAGCCGATACTCGACGGCGATCGGACAATGGTCTGACAACTTGAATCGCACCGCATCGCTTTGCGCGTACACGACGCGGCGGAATGATCCGGACACGAGATTCAACGCGGCTTTTTCGCCTGCGACGATGTGATCGATGTAGGCGCCGTGCCGTTCGCTGACATGACACTTGATGTACGGACGGCCCTCGGCAAGGTTCACCAGATCGGCGCCCGGCTCATCGTTGCGATCCAGTTCCGGCCACATTTTCACCAGCCGGCCAGCGGCATCGCGCGCCCTGCCCCGTTCCTTCGCCAGCTGCCGGTTGAAATCGCCCATCAGAATGAAACGGCGGCCGGCCCGCGCCTGCGTGTCGATCCACTGCAGCAGCGGGGTTATCTGCTGCTGCAGCAGCTGGCACGATTCTTCGTCTTTGCTCAAGGGCTGGCCCGCGCAGCCGGACTTCAGATGCACGCTGAGCAGGTGCAGTTCGCCGGCCGTGCCCGGGAACAAGGTGAGCTGCGCACCCGTGCGCAGATGCCCGTGCCCGACGGCAAGTTCGCGCAAATCCGCGTCGCAGCGATAGCGAATGCCGCGGCCCCGGCGAATGGCAAAGCCGTTGTTCTGCACCGCGGTGCGAGCCGTGAAGCAAAAATCGTGATCGGCGAACACCAATCGCGCAGCGTCCTTGCCGTCCACTTCCTGCACGGCCACGACATCCGCATCCAGGCGCCCCGCGTAGTCGCGAAGGCGGGCGAAGTCGGGCTCGCGCCTCGCCTCCTGACGGGCCACATCGCAAGGAATGCTGCGTGCCGCCGCCGCCTGGCCCTCCGGCGTGCAGGTGCGCCGCAGGCTGGCATGCGTGGCGGGCGTCATCAGCCATTCCAGATTCCAGGTGGCCAGCGTCAGCGTACGCGCCGGCGGCGCGGCGAACAGGGCGACGGGTGTGAGAATCAACAACAGGCATGCGGCTGCGCCGGCGCGATCGAGCATCACCGGAATTCTACGCTACGCAAGACTCAGCGCTGCGAAGCGGTGCGGCGCCCGGGAATCGCGGCGGTGTGCCGCCTGTCGTTCGGTCCGCTCACCCAGACGCGGCCGTGAAATGGCTCGAAGCAGATGCACAGACCGTCCTGGCGGCGAACGACTTGCGAGCCGCAGTGAATCTTGCTGTCGGCGAAGTCCGCCTGCACCAGATCCACGATGGATGCGGTGGGTTCCGACGCACCGGCCGGAGGCAACGCATGCGCCAGCACCCGCGCCTGGACCTCATCGGAGCGGAAATTGTTGCCCAACACCGCCTTCTTGAACCGGTCCAGGACCACGAGCACCGAACTCAACGTGTTATCCGTCACTTCGCTGGGCCGGCCATCGCCGCTGGAAAAGCGCAAATGCAGCAGTCCGCCGACGCCGCGGCCCTCATCGTGCAGGCACAAGGCCAGCGCACCACTGAGGTTAGCCACCAGGATCACCGGCTCCGGCGAGACTTCATAGGTGTCAGGGGCGACTGTGATTTCAGGCAATGCTTTGGACAAGTAAATGATCCTCGTTTCCCGCCCGCAATAATGCCTAAAACGGCTCTTTCGCCGATGCCGATCCAATCACGGATTGAGGGGGCTTTGCGTGACCCGTCTGTCGTTACCTGACGACGCGGCCCGCCCAGTTACCATATGCGGCCCGGTTATAAGGTCATGACGCGCCGATATTGGAGCTGCCGGGGGCTGCTCGCATAGGGTGAGCGCCCATGTATCGATATGACACCATGGATCGCGCCTTGGTAAATGAACGCGTGGAGCAATTCCGCGATCAGACCCGTCGCTTTGTCGAAGGATCCCTGAGCGAGGAGGAATTCAAGCTCTTGCGGCTGCGCAACGGCCTTTACATCCAACGCCACGCGCCCATGCTGCGGGTGGCGATTCCATACGGCCTGCTGTCCTCACTGCAACTGCGCACGCTGGCGGCCATCGCGCGCCGCTTCGACCGGGGCTATGCGCATTTCACCACGCGCCAAAACCTGCAGTACAACTGGCCGGCATTGCAGGACGTGCCGGACATTCTTGCGCAGCTGGCACAGGTAGAAATGCATGCCATTCAAACCAGCGGCAATTGCATACGCAATGTCACCTCCGATCATCTGGCCGGGATCACGCCGAACGAACTGGACGATCCTCGCATCTGGTGCGAAATCATCCGCCAATGGTCGAGCTTTCATCCTGAATTCAGCTTTTTACCGCGCAAATTCAAGATCGCCGTGACCGGCACGCCCGACGACCGCGCCGCCTCGCAGGTGCATGACGTGGGCGTGCATCTGGTGCGAAACGAAACGGGGGAGATAGGATTTGAGATCCTCGCCGGCGGCGGGCTGGGCCGCACGCCCATCATCGGCCAGGTGGTGCGCGAGTTTCTGCCGCGCCAGCATCTGCTGTCCTACCTCGAAGCCATCCTGCGCATCTACAACCGCGAAGGCCGGCGCGACAATCTCCAAAAGGCGCGCATCAAGATTCTGGTGAAAGCTCTTGGCATCGAGGAATTCAAGCGCCGCGTCGAAGCGGAATGGCTGCTCATCAAGGACAGCGCGCTGCAGCTTGACGAGCGCGAAGTGGCGCGCATACGCGCTTTCTTCCCGCCACCGGCCTACCGTTGCCTGACGGACCGCGACGTCGCCGCGGATCAGGAAAAGGCATTCAAGGCCTGGTACCGCTACAACACGCATGCACACAAGATGCCGGGCTATCGCGCCGTGTTCATTTCACTCAAGGCGCCGGACATCGCGCCCGGCGATGCCACGGATGCGCAGATGGATTTCATCGCGGATCTTGCCGACCGCTACAGCTTTGGCGAGGTGCGCGTGACACACACGCAAAATCTGCTGCTTGGCGATGTCGAACAGGAACGCGCCTTCGAGTTGTGGCAGGCATTGCGCAGCGCCGGACTTGCCACGCCGAACATCGGCACGCTCACCGACATGATCTGCTGCCCGGGACTGGATTTCTGCAGCCTGGCCAACGCCGGTTCGATCGATGTCGCCAGGCAGATCAACCAGCGGTTCGATGACTATGACTATGTGTACGATCTGGGCGAGATCGACATCAAGATGTCCGGCTGCATGAACGCCTGCGGACATCATCACGTCGGACAGATCGGCATTCTGGGCGTCGAGAAGCACGGCGAGGAGTGGTATCAGATCACCATTGGCGGGTCCGCTTCCGCGGATGCGGCCTTGGGCACGGTCATCGGACCGTCGGTCGCCAAGGCGGAGGTCGCCGAAACCATCGCCAAGCTGCTGGCGGTGTATGTCGAACACCGTCAGGAAGACGAGCGCTTTCTGGACGTGGTGCGCCGCCTGGGCGTGAAACCCTTCAAAGAGAGAGTCTATGCCACGCCAATTGCTGCGTAACGGCGCCGTCGTTGCGGATGAGTGGGTGGATCTGAACGATGCGCCCCTGCCGCAGGACTCGCGGGCGGTGATCGTCGGTTTCGATCGCTGGCGCAATGAACGCGACAACCTGCGCCAGTACGCCGGCAAACTGGGCGTGAAGCTCGAGCCGGCGCACAAAGTGGAGGATCTGGCGGCGGATCTGCCGCGCCTCGCCCTCGTTGCCGCAAATTTTCCAGGCCCCGGCGATGGCCGCGGCTACACGCAGGCGCGGCTGCTGCGCGAGCGCTACGGGTTCAGCGGCGAATTGCGCGCCGCCGGCTATGTCCGGCGCGATCAAGTGTTCTTCCTGGCACGCTGCGGATTCAACGCCATGGACTTGCCGGAAGAGGAGTTGCCGGGTGCCAGCGCGGCCTTCAAAACGTTCAGCGCTGCGTATCAGTCCAGTAACGATGCCGGGCTGCCTGAGAGGCTGGCACGACGTTGAGATCCGCAGGGGCGGATCGATCTGCGATCAACGCATGTCGCGCACCGGAATTCGGATGTCCTCCATCGCCGCATCGACTTCGGTCTGTGCCTCGAGTTTTTCGGTTTCGCGCACCAGCTTGCGCGGCAGGTGCGGCGCCAGCAGCTCGATGAATTCATACATATAGGCGCGCAGCAGCGCGCCGCGGCGAAACCCGATCCAGGTGGTGTGGCCCTCGAACAGATGTTTGGCATCCAGCGCCACCAGGTCCGCATCGGCGGTGGAATCGATTGCAACGCTGGCGATGATGCCGACGCCCAACCCCAGACGCACGTAGGTCTTGATCACGTCCGAATCGCGCGCGGTCAGCGCCACATCCAGCGTAAGCCCAGCCTTGTCGAACAGCGACTGCAGGGATGAACGGCCGGAGAAACTGAACACATAGGTGACGATGGGGAACTCAGCCAGTTTCTTGAGCGTGAGCCTGCCGGCCCCGACCAGCGGATGGCCTTTGGGCACGACCACAGTCCGATGCCAGCGGTACACCGGCAGGCGCACGAGATGAGGGAACAGTTCTTCAGAGCCGGTGGCAATGGCGAAATCGACCCGATCCTTGGCCACCATCTCGGCAATCTGCTCCGAGGTGCCCTGATGCAAATGCAGCCGCACCTTGGGGTATTTGATGCGGAATTCGCGGATCACCTCAGGAAGAATGTAGCGCGCCTGCGTGTGCGTGGTGGCGATGGACAAAGAGCCGCCGTCCGCCTTGCGCAACTCCGCCGAGGTGCGGCGGATGTTGTGCATTTCCCGCAGGATGCTGGCGGCGCGCGCGATGATTTCCTCGCCGGCCGGCGTGGTCCGGGTCAGCGCCCGGCCTTCCCGCTCGAACAGCTGAAATCCGAGCTCTTCTTCCAGCATTTTCAGCTGCCGGCTGACCCCTGGCTGCGAGGTGTGCAGCTGACGCGCCGCGGCGGTGATGTTGAGTCCGTTTTCGTGAACCGAGACCAGATAGCGCAATTGTTGAAATTTCATACGGCAATCCACTCCGTGAGGCCCTCAGTATGCGGGCGGTCGGGCGCGCCCTGCCATGACGAAAGAACATATGTTCATAATCGGAAGTTCGTTCCGGGAAGAGCGCCATGAATTCTATAGTGCCGCCATGTCCGAACTACCCGAAGAACTTCGTTTTCGAGCGGCCAACGCCGTTGAGCAGCTCAAGGCGGCGGTCGCAGAATACAAAAATGTGACCTACGCGAACAGCCTGGGGTCCGAATCCATGGTTCTGACCGACCTTATCTGGCGCGAAGTGCCGCAGATCGAGGTTTTCAGCATCGACACGGGCCGCCTGTATCCCGAGACCTACGAGCTGATCGAACGCATCCAGCACAAATACGGCCGCAAGCTCCACGTGTACTACCCGCAAGGCGCGAAGGTCGAAGGCTGGGTCGCGCAGAACGGCATCAACGGATTTCGCAATGGGTTGGACGAGCGGCGCAGCTGCTGCCATATCCGCAAAATCGAGCCGTTCCAGCGTGCGCTGCAAGGCAAGGCCGCCTGGGTGACCGGCATCCGCAAGGGGCAATCCGCCAGCCGCGCGCTGTCCGCGCCGGTGGAGTGGGATGCCGCATACGGCCTGCACAAGATCAGTCCGCTGCTCGACTGGAGCGAAAAGGATATCTGGACCTATATCCGCAAGCTGCGATTGCCCTATAACAGTCTGCACGACACCGGCTTCCCCAGCATCGGCTGCGCCCCTTGCACGCGCGCGGTTCAACACGGCGAGGACGAACGCGCCGGGCGCTGGTGGTGGGAGCGCGCCGAATCTCGCGAATGCGGCCTGCATCCGCGCCGCCAGTTGCCCGTGGCCGTTCTGGCCACGACTGACCTATGAAATATTTTCCGATCTTTTACGATCTCACCGACCAGCCCGTGCTGATCGTCGGCGGCGGCGAAGTGGCGCTGCGCAAGCTTGCGCTGCTGGAGCGCACGGGCGCGCGCATCCGGGTGGTGGCGCCGGTCATCGTTGCGGCAATTCTGGAACGCGCGCAGCGCGGCAGCCTGCAGGTTGCACAACGCGAATTCATTCCCGAGGACCTTGATACTGCGCGGCTGGTGATCGTGGCCACTTCGCGCCGCGCCGTGAACCGCTGGATCGCCAAGCTTGCCGACTCGCGCGGCATTCCCACCAACGTGGTGGACGATCGCGAGGCCTCGCGCTTCATTGTACCGGCCATCATCGACCGCGATCCGGTGCTGGTGGCCGTGTCCACTGCCGGCACCTCGCCGGTGCTGGCGCGCCGTCTGCGCGAGCGCCTCGAAGCCTTCATACCCGGACGATTCGGCGAGCTGGCGTTGTGGCTGCATCAATTGCGCAAGGGCGCACTGGAGCGGCTGCGCGACAGCGCCGAGCGCCGGCAGTTTTTCCAGACCCTGATCGATGGTCCGGCCGCGCGGCGGCTGATCGAAGGCGACCGTCACGGCGCCGAGCGCATCGCCCGGCAACTGCTGGCAGTGACCTCAAACTCGGCGCCCGCGCGCGGCGAGGTGACGCTCGTGGGCGCAGGTCCGGGCGATCCGGAGCTGCTCACGCTGAAGGCATTGCGCGCCCTGCAGGACGCGGACGTGATCCTGTATGACCGCCTGGTTGGCCCTGCCGTTCTTGATATGGGGCGGCGCGACGCCGCGCGCATCTGCGTGGGCAAAGCGGCTGATGGCCCCAGCACGCCGCAGGAACGCATCAACGAACTGCTGATCAAGCACGCCCGCGCCGGACAGCGCGTGGTGCGGCTGAAAGGCGGCGACCCGTTTATTTTCGGCCGCGGCGGCGAGGAGCTCGAAGCGCTGGCACAGGCCGGCATCGCCTTCTCGGTGGTGCCGGGCATCACGGCCGCTGCCGGCAGCGCCGCCTATGCCGGCATCCCGCTCACGCATCGCGATCATGCGCATTCGGTCAGCTTCGTCACCGGGCACGCCGACAAGAACGGCAAGGAACCGAACTGGGCGGCGCTGGCGCAGGGCGGGCAGACCGTGGTGTTCTACATGGGCCTGGCGCGTTTGCAGCACATCAGTGCGCAGCTGATGGCGCACGGCGCGCCCGGAACCCGGCCCGCGGCCCTGGTGGTGCAGGCCACCACGCCCGAGCAGCGCGTGCTGAGCGCTACGCTGGCTACGCTGCCGGCGATGGCTGCGGCCGCAGGCCTGGCCTCGCCTGCGCTGCTGCTGGTGGGCGAGGTGGTGGCGTTGCATGCGCAGCTGGGTTGGTTCGCACCTGGCGCCGACGCGGCGCTCGAGGTTCACCGCAGCGCCTGAGTCTGCGCCCCGTCGTGCCTTACGCAGGGCGCGGGTTCCTATATCATTCCGGCGGCTGGTAGAAACTTCGCAGGAGAGCTGCATGCGCCGCCGCACCGTCATTCAATCCTTGGCCGCCGGCGTGGTCGCCGCGCGCGCCGCGCGGGCCGCGGCACGTGCCTCGTCTGATCGCTTCGACGTTGCGGTGATCGGCGCCGGCGTGTTCGGCGCCTGGACCGCTCACTACCTGCACGAAGCCGGTGCGCGCGTGCTGCTGCTGGATGCCTACGGCGCGGCCAACAGCCGCGCCAGTTCCGGCGGCGAATCACGCATCACCCGCTGCTCCTACGGCAAGGACGACTGGTACACGGGCTGGTCGTGGAAGTCGCTGCCGCGCTGGCGCGCGCTGGAAGCGCGCAGTGGCGCCACGCTGTTCGCGCCCACCGGCGTGCTCGCTTTCGGCGTCCCGGATTCCGGTTTCATCGAAGCCTCCGAGGGTGCACTGCAGGCGCACGGCATTCCGCATCAGCGGCTGGACAATGCCGAACTGCGCCGGCGCTTTGCGCAGGTGAACTTCGGCGAGCGCGAGCAGGGCCTGTTCGAACCGGCCGCCGGCGTGCTGTTCGCGCGCCGCGCGGTGCAGACGCTGGTGGCGGAGTTGCAGAAGCGTGGCGTGGACTACCGGCGCGCGAAGGTATCGGTGCCGCGCGGCGAACGCACGGCGCCGCTCGTAGAAACGGCTGCGGGAGAGCGCCTCTCGGCCACGCAGTACATCTACGCCTGCGGCCCCTGGCTGCCCAAGCTGTTTCCGGATCTGCTCGCGCCGCAGTTCCGCGCCGACCGCGCCGAAGTGTATTTCCTGGGCGTGCCGCCGGGCGATACGCGTTTTGCGCCGCCCGCCATGCCCACCTGGATGGACATGAATTCGCAGTGGGACGCCTGGGGCATGCCGGAACTGGAGAACCGCGGCTTCAAGCTTGCCATCGACCGGCTGATCGTGCCGGCGGATCCCGACACGATGGACCGGCGCGCGACGCCTGAATTCTTCGCCGATGTACATGCGTACGTGGCGCAGCGCTTCCCGGCACTGGCCGATGCGCCGGTGGTGGAAACGCGCGTGTGTCAGTATGAAATGGCGCCGGACGAGCAGTACCTGCTCGACCGGCATCCGCACTTCGAAGGCGTGTGGTGGCTGGGCGGCGGCTCAGGTCACGGCTTCAAGAACGGTCCCGCGGTGGGTGAATACGCGGCCGGCGCCGTGCTGCACGGCAAGCCGGTGGACCCGCGCTTCACTCGTCTTCGATCGCATCCGTGAGCACGGCCTTGCGGCGCGCCATGAAATCCAGCATGGCCTCATCCTGCGCCGGATCGATGCCCGGGTCCTGATACTCGGCGAGCATTTTTTTCCACACCCGGTTGGCGCGCTGTTCGGCGTTGAGCTTGCCCTCCAGCGACCATTGCTCGTAGGAAGAATAATCCGCAATGTTGGACTGATAGAACGCCGTCTCGAAATTTTCCTGCGTGTGTGTGCAGCCCAGGAAATGGCTGCCCGGCCCCACTTCGCGTATCGCCTCGAGCGCCTGTCCGCGTTCGGACATGTCCATGCCGGCGGCCAGTGCCTGCATCATGGCCAGCTGATCAATGTCCATCACGAACTTCTCATAGCCCGCCACCAGTCCGCCCTCCAGCCACCCGGCCGCATGCGTCACCAGATTGACGCCGGCGAGCAAAGTAGGCAGCAGGGTGTGAGCGCTTTCGTAGGCCGCCTGTGCATCGGCGATTTTCGATGAGCACAATGAACCGCCGCTGCGGCAGGGAACGCCGACGCGGCGCGCGAGCTGCGCGGTGGCGAAGATCATTTGAGTCGCCTCCGGTGTGCCGAAGGTGGGCGCGCCGGTGCGCATGGATATGGCGCCGACGAAGGAGCCCATGATGACGGGTGCGCCCGGACGCACCAGCTGCGTCAGCGCCATGCCGGCCAGCGTCTCGGCGAGAATTTCGGACATGCAGCCGGCGGTGGTGACCGGTCCCATCGCGCCGGCCAACACGGCCGGAACGATGATGGTGCCCTGATTGTTGCCGGCGAACTGCCGCAGGGCGCCGAGCATGCGGCCGTCGAACACCAGCGGTGAATTGGAATTGATGTTGCCCAACACCACCGCGTGGTCCTGCAAATACTCTTCGCCGAACAGCACTCGAGCCATGCCGATGGCATCCGCCGCGTGACTGGGCGTTTCCGGCGTGGCCTCGCAGGCCTGATCCGACAAACGGAAGAAGGAATACTGCGTGTCCAGGTGGCGTTTGTTCGGCGCGATTTCCATGGGCTCGCACATGCAGCCGCCGGAGAAGTGGATCGCGGGGGCCATGTGCGCCAGCTTGATGAAATTCTGCAAATCCTCCAGCGAGCCATAGCGCCGGCCGCGGTCCAGATCGCTGACGAAGGGCGGGCCTCCCACGGGCGAGAAGACGGTCGCATCGCCGCCGAAGCGCACGCTGCGCTCAGGATTGCGCGCATGCACCATGAATTCGGCCGGCGCGGTTTGCAGGAGCTTGCGCGCCATGCCGCGCGGAATATGCACGCGCTCGCCTTTGACGTCCGCGCCTGCTTCACGCCACAGGCGCAGCGATTCTTCGTCGCGCCGGAACTCGATGCCGATTTCCTCCAAAATGGTTTCCGCGTTCGCCTCGATCACTTCCACCGCTTCGGCACTCAGCAGCTCCACGGGTTTGAGCTTGCGGCGGATGTAGGGATACTTCGCCGCCTGCGTGCGGGCCCGGGCAAGTCGAATGTCACGGCCGCGGCGCGGAGCAAGTATCGGATCGGTCACAGTGTTCTCAAGGGTGGACTGATTGCTTATTGAACGAGCGTACGATAGCGTAGTCTGCGGCAATGTCAAAAAAATGCCTGCTCACCCAGGATGCGCAGGCCAACACCCAAGGATGCCCGAATGAAGGACGCCTACGTGACCGTCAACGGCGTGCGCTTGCACTATGTCAGCGCAGGCACGGGTGAACTGATGTTGTTTCTGCATGGCTTTCCCGAATTCTGGTATGCGTGGCAGAACCAGCTGCACGAGTTTGGTCGGGATCATCTGGCGGTCGCGCCCGACATGCGCGGCTACAACTTGTCGGAGAAGCCCGCTGCCCTTGATCAATATCACATGGGCGCATTGGTGCAAGACGTACGCGCGCTCGCCGGGCATTTTTCCCCGCAGCGCAAGTTCACCCTGGTGGCGCATGACTGGGGCGGAGCGGTAGCCTGGGCGTTCGCCATCCGTCATCCGGAACTGCTGGACCGGCTCGTCATCATCAATGCGCCCCACCCGGGGGTTTTCGCGACACTGCTGGCAACCAACCCCGAACAGCAAAAGGCCAGTGGCTACATGAACATGTTCCGCAGCGCCGCGGCCGAAGCGACATTATCCGCCGATGACTACGCGCCGCTGGTGAAGACTGTCATGGGCGCCGGTCTTGCGAGCGGGGCATTCAACGAACAGGACAAAGCGGCGTATCTGCAAGCCTGGTCACAACCGGGTGCACTGACGGGCGGGCTTAACTACTATCGGGCGAATCAACTGGGTCCGCCGCCGGCCGGCGGCGGATTCGGACTCGACCCGGCAAGATTGACGGTCAAGGTCCCTACGCTCGTGATCTGGGGCGAGGCGGACACCGCATTGACCGTGAACAACCTGGATGGTCTGGAGCAGTACGTTTCGCAGCTGACCCTCCGGCGAATACCAGGCGCATCGCATTGGGTTGTGCATGAAAAGCCGGCCGCAGTGAACGGCTACATTCGCGATTTTCTTCAGCGCTGAGGCGCGGCGATTTCCTGCAGCCATTGGCGCGCATTGGCGCCGGCGTGCTCTAGCCCGCAACTCGAGCATTGCCTGTCCTGTGCAGGGCGCGCATAAAAATCGGCGTAAACTTTCGGCAGATCGTTGACGATGCTCTGCAGCTGCACCTCAACCCGGTGAACGCAGCTGCCGCAGCGGCTGCAATACCATTCGAAGGCATCATGCATGCCCGCCGGACGGGTGCGCTCGATCACCAGACACAGGCTTGCGCTTTCCGGACGCTGCGGGGAATGCCGGACATGCGGCGGCAGCAGAAAAATGTCGCCTTCGCGCAGATCAACGCGTTCGAAGTGCTTGCCGTTCATCATCAGCAAGGAGGCATTGCCCTTGAACTGATAAAAGAACTCCTCCAGCGGATCGTCGTGAAAATCCGTGCGCTCGTTCGGACCACCGACCACAGTGACGATGAAATCCGCGTCCTGCCAGACCTGCTGATTGCCCACCGGGGGCTTGAGCAGGTGCGCGTGCCGCTGCACCCAGTCCGCGAAGTTGAAAGGCAGTCCGTATTTGAGCATGGGCTGACATTAGCGCAAGCGCGCCGGCGGCGCGAGGTGTAAAAGCAACGCTAAGCGCGTATCGCATCGAGCAGATTCTTCTCCGCCAGCCATGCCTTGTTGAACAGACGCGACTGATACTTCGCGCCGCCGTCGCACAGGATGGTGACGATGGTGTGCCCCGGTCCGAGTTGCTTCGCGACGCGCACGGCGCCTGCGACATTGATGCCCGCGGTACTGCCGAGCAGCAGCCCCTCTTCACGCAGCAGTCGGTACAGGTAGTGCATGGTTTCGGCATCGGGAATGCGCAGCGCGTCATCGACCGGCGCGCCTTGCAGATTGGCGGTGATGCGGCCGGTGCCGATGCCTTCGGTGATCGATGAACCGCCGTCGGACTTCAGCTCGCCGTCCTTGAAGTAGTGATACAGCGAGCTGCCCGGCGGGTCGATCAGGACGATGCGCACGCCGGCATTCTGCTGCTTCAGATAGCGCGCGACGCCGGCCAGCGTGCCGCCCGTGCCGGTGGCGGCGGCGAACGCATCCACCTTGCCGGCGGTATCGCGCCAGATCTCCGGCCCGGTGCTCTCAAAATGCGCATCGCGATTTGCGGTGTTGTCGAATTGATTGGCCCATACGGCATTGGGCAGTTCGGCCGCCAGACGCGCCGCCACTTTTTGATACTGATTCGGATTGCTGTAGGGCACCGCCGGGACCTTGCGCAATTCGGCGCCGAGCGCCTCGATGATCTGATACTTCTCCGCCGCCTGATTGTCGGGCATGACGATGACACAGCGGTAGCCGCGCGCGTTGCACACGTGCGCGATGCCGATGCCGGTGTTGCCGGCCGTGCCCTCCACCACGGTGCCGCCGGGCTTGAGCACGCCGCGCCGCTCGGCATCCTGGATGATCCACTTCGCCGCCCGGTCCTTGACCGACCCGCCCGGATTCATGAACTCGGCCTTGCCGAGGATTTCGCAACCCGTCTCCTTGCTCAGGTGCCGCAACCGGATCAAGGGAGTATCGCCGATCGAATCGGCGAAGCCGTTTGTGATGCTCATCGATTTTCCTCTGCTTTCGAACTGCCGCGCGTGCTGAGATCCAGCTCCCGCTGTAACTGTGCCATATCCAATTCGTTCGTCCACTTCGCCACCACCAGCGTCGCCACCGAGTTGCCGACGACGTTGGTGAGCGCGCGCGCCTCGGACATGAACCGGTCGATGCCCAAAATCAGCGCAAGACCGGCCACCGGCACCGTGCCCAGGGCCGACAGCGTCGCGGCCAGCACGATGAAACCGCTGCCGGTGACGCCGGCCGCCCCCTTGGAGGTCAGCAACAAGACCAGCAGCAGGGTGATCTGATGCCCCAGGTCCATGGGCGTGTTGGTGGCCTGGGCCACGAACACCGCGGCCATGGTCAGATAGATCGCCGTGCCGTCGAGATTGAAGGAATAGCCGGCCGGAATGACCAGGCCCACCACGGACTTGCCGGCACCCAGGGTCTCCAGCTTCTTCATGAGCAGCGGCAGCACGGTTTCCGAGGAAGACGTGCCCAACACGATCAGCATTTCATCCTTGATGTAGCGGATGAACTTCCAGAGGCTGAAGCCGTGCAGGCGCGCGATGGGGCCCAGCACCAGGAAAATGAATATCAGGCAGGTGAGATAAAAACCGCCCATCAGCTTGCCGAGGTTCAGGAGCGTGCCGAAACCGTACTTTCCGATGGTGAACGCCATGGCGCCGAAGGCGCCGAGCGGCGCCAGTCTCATGATCATGCCGATGACCGCGAACAGCACCTGCGAGGCGGCGTCGATCAATTCTCGCACCACGGCTGCGCGCGACCCCATGGCATGCAGCGCGAAGCCGAACAGGACGGCGAACAGCAGCACCTGCAAGATCTCGTTCTTCGCAAATGCGTCCATCGCTGAAGTCGGGATGATGTTCAGCAGAAAATCCGGGACGGACTGCATTTTCCCGGCGCCCGTGTAAGCGGCCAGCCCGCTGGTATCGAGGCTCTTCGGATCCACGTTCATGCCGCTGCCGGGCCGCAGCAGATTCACCACGATGAGCCCGACGATCAGCGCCAGCGTGCTCAACACCTCGAAATACAGAAGCGCAAGCCCCCCCGTCCTGCCGATCTTCTTCATGTCTT
The DNA here is from genome assembly GCA_025357635.1 of Pseudomonadota bacterium. Classification (GTDB taxonomy): domain Bacteria; phylum Pseudomonadota; class Gammaproteobacteria; order Steroidobacterales; family Steroidobacteraceae; genus TMP-86. The sequence continues at coordinate 41,784 of JANXOV010000142.1, read as the reverse complement.
CCACGCCGACGATGCCGCCGACCACAGTGCAGAAAATGATCGGGCCGATGAGCATCTTGACCAGCTTGATGAAGGCATCGCCAAGCGGCTTCATTTCGATCGCGGTCTGCGGGAAGAAGTATCCGAGAATGCCCGCGCTGAGAATCGCGAGGATGACTTGGAAATACAGGGAGCGCAGCAGCCGTTTCACCGGCCAAAGCCTAGCACGCGGCGCGTTCTACGCGATTTGAAAATGCGGCGGCGGGATTTCCGAACGGATGCACAGCAGCGCGCCGTGCGGTGCAATGATGGGCGGATGCTCGGCGCCGGGCATGGCGATGTGCATGTCGCCCTGCCGCACGCGATGCTCGCCGATGAGGATCTCGCCTTCCATCACCAGGCATTCTTCTTCCTGATTGTGAGGATGCGGGACGATCTGCGCACCGGGTTGCATGCGGATCAAGATGGTCTGGCTGTTGTGCTCACGGTCCATGCGCAGCACCTTCAGCTCCACTCCGGGCCCCGCCGGCAGCCACGTGCCCTCGTTGGCGCGAACAGTGTAGGTGCGCGGCGGCGGCGCCGTTGAAATGCGCGACATGATGCGTTCGTGCAGCGACTCGCGATCGCGCTGCGACAATTCGGCCGGCGCAATGGCCGCCGCCATGCGCTCCATCGTGGCGGCATCAATGACATCCGCGGCTGCGGCGGGCTTGTTGCGGGTGCGCGATTTCATGATTCAGCCGCCAGCGCCGTTTGCAGGGCGTTCAGCGCGCGGCGTACGTGGGATTTGACCGTGCCAAGCGGCATGCCAAGCGATTCGGCTATCTCCTGATGGCTCAAGCCACGAAAAAACGCCAGTCCCAGCAGCCGGCGGCGCAGCGGCGTGAGCGCGGCTAGCGCGCGGTGCACGGCGCTTCCCGATTGGAACTGCGACAGGACTTCATCCGGGCCGGGTTCGGCGCTGACCAGGCTCGAGGCAAGTCCAGCTTCGCGTTCATCATCCAAAGATACGCTATTGCGCCGCCGCCGGATGCGATCGATTGCCCGATTCCTGGCCATGATGAGCAGCCACCCCATGACATTGCCGCGGCCGGCGTCGAAGTCCGAGGCGCGCTGCCACACATGCACGTACACATCGCAGACGATCTCCTCGGCGTCCTCCTTGGACCGCAGCACGGCGCGGGCCATGGCCAGGACCTGCGCGACCGTGGATTCATAAAGGCTCGACAGCGCGATCTTGTCGCCGACGGCGATCCGGCTCATGAGACGAGCCAGATCGCCGCCATCCATCCGGGCTGGAATGGCGAGGTTCGGGGCGGCGCGCCCGCCGCGTTGCGCTTTGATCGGCATCTCACCGCAAAGCCTAACGGATAGGCTCTGAATTCGCACCGGAATCAAGCCGGTGTTCAATGCGGCCAGCGGATCAGCGTCCAGTACAAGGCCACGGCGGCGATGGCGCAGGATGCCGCCGGCAGCCAGCGCGACACGTACACGGGGCGCAGCCGCCACCAGAACAGCAGCGGCAACACGGCGGCAACCACTGCCAGCTGGCCGATCTCGACCCCCAGGTTGAAACCCAGCAGCGGCAGCACGACATCGCCACGGCTCAGGCCCAGATCGGACAGCGCATTGGCAAACCCAAAGCCGTGAATGAAACCGAATCCGAACGCAAGCCAGGCGCCGCGCAGGTTCCATTTTGGGGCCAGGTTAAGCGCCGCTGCCGCAGCCACCGACAATGCGATGGCGACCTCAATCGCCTGCGCCGGCGGCCGCACCCAGCCCAACGCCGACAGCGCCAGCGTGATCGAGTGCGAGAGCGTGAAGGCGGAAACGATTTTCAGCGTCTCGGTCGCCGCATCGCGCAGCTGCGAGACCGGCTGCCAGCGGCTGCCCACGCGACGCAGCACCGCGGGCAGCAGCAAGGCGAGCAGGAACGCCAGATGGTCGTAGCCGATCCAGATGTGATGTGCGCCCTCTTTGAGATAGCGCATGAATTCGACGCGGCCCGAGGCATGCGCTGCGCCGATCTCGCGCCGCTCTCCCGGAACCGCCACGAGCGTGCGCACGACGGACGCATCGCCGATGCGCACCAGCATGCGGTGCGAGCCGTCAATGCCGTTGAGAAATCCGTAAGTGACGGCCAGCGTTCCGGACTGTCCTGCGCAGGCGAGGCGCAATGGTGCGACCACGTAGGCCTGTTCGCCGTGCCAGTTGATCATCAGCGGCGCCACCTCGGTGCGGCAGTCACCGGCCGCATCGCTGAAACGCAGCTGGGCGTGCACCATGGATGCGATGAGCGTCTCCTGCGCGAGGATCTCGCCCCAGACAATGCGGTGATCGCCGTCTTCATCCAGCGGCAGCACCACCGCCAGATCCAGCAGCGCCACCTCCCATTGCGCCGCGCGGTGCCCGCCGGAGTCGGCCGGCTCGGCGCTCAGATAGCTGCGGCTGGTGCCATGCGCAGATGCCGCGGCGGCGCACAGCATCCACGCGACGGCCAGGACGATGGATCGCGCGCGGCTCACGTCGCACCGCCGAGCGCGCTCGCGGCACTCACCGCCTGCGCATCCTGCGCGCGTGTTTGGCGCAGCCATGCCAACGCTGCCCGCCCACCGGCCGGATCGCGCGCGGCGGCTGCGGCCTGCAGCAGCAGGCGCAGATCGGTCAACTCGCGCTGCGTTCGAAAATTCTCCTGCGCGTGCGCAAGCGCTGCGCGTGCATCGCCAAAGCGCAGTTCGAAGTCGGCGCGCTCGCGCAGATGCGAACGCTCTCCGAGCGCGTCGCTTTCCGCAAAACGCCGCCGCATTTCATTCATCACGGCCTGCGCCTGTGCAGCATCGACGGACTCCAGTGCCTGCGCCTTGCGGATCAGATAGGCATCGCTCGCGGGCCGGCTGCGCAGCCATTGCAACGCCTCGGCCTGCCGGCCGCTGGCGTTGAGCAGGTCGAGAAGTTCGATGGCGGCGACGTGATCGTCGGGATCGGCGCTGAGCGCGCGTCGCAGCCAGTTCTCTTCGGAAACACGATCCCCGCGTTGCGCGGCGAGTTGCGCCATGATGCCTGCCACCCAGGCTCCGCGCGCTCCCCTGAGTTCCTGGCCGCGCAGAGTGGTGTCCAGCAGGCGCTGCGCATCCGACAGCCGTCCGCTGATGGCATAGGCTTGCGCGGAACAGGCGCTCCACACCCAGGCCGCTTCACGCCCGACGAGGTTCAGACAATCGCGCAGCGCCTCGCTTCCTCTGCCCTGGGCAATGCGGACCTGTGCGCGCATCAGGCGCGCGTTGGAGTCATGTGCATCGTGGGCCAGCACTTGATCCAGTAACTGTGCGGCGCCGTCGAAATCATGCCGGTATTGATGGATGTCGGCGAGCAGCAGCGCCAGCGGCGCGTTCGTGGCCGCTTGAGGCGCAAACGGCGCCAGCACCGTATCGGCGTAGGCGAAGGCGCGGATGTCTGCGCGGCGCCGGCCTTCGTCGATGAGCAAACGGGCCTGCACCACGGCGGCGGCGGCATCCACCGCCACGCCGCGCGGCACCCGATAGGCAGGCAGATCGCGCGCCAGTTCGAGGGCCGGATCGACGGGCCGCACCGGCGCGCAGTGCGCAATCTGCGCACCCAACAGCAGCCAGCCCGCGATCCAGCCTCGAGTCATGTCGCGCTCCTACTGAAACAACGCGTCGAACGCGGCCGGGTTGTCGTTCGCATCGAAGGTGAAGGTCACGTTGTCCACCCGCTGCGGATCCAGCGTTGCGTCCTTCGCAAACAGCGACTCGGTGAGAGTCGAAAATTGCGCCAGCACCGGACTGACAGTGAGCTTGAAGGTTCCGGTCGTCGACGCACCGTTGTTGTCGATCACCACCAGACTCACCGTGGCCGTGCCGGTCGCGCCGCTGGCTGGCGTGACAGTGAGCGTTCTGGAGGCTCCTGTGCCGCTTAGAACCAGCCCCGATACCGGTATCAGCGCAAGGTCGCTGCTGGCCAGCGTGATCTGCAGCTGGTCCGCCGGGGTTTCCGCATCCGACACCATCACGGGCAGTGCATTGGTCGGCGTGTCCTGTTCCACGCTTTGGTCCGCAATGCCCGCGATGGTGGGCGTTGCATTTTTCGGCGTGGAGCCGCCGCCGCAGGCCGCGAGGCCTGCAGCAGCGGCCAGCGTCAGCGCCGACCAGAATGCCATTCGTATTGATCTGTGCATGGCAGATTCCTTACATCGAGCCGGGCGAGCCGGCCAACGGAGTCTTCAGGTACGGGAACTGCGTGTCGAAGTCGGCCGCACTGACCGGTGCGCCGTCGGTGAACGGCACGTTGCCCACGGGTGCGTCGGCCGGCTTGCACAGGCCCAGATCGGTGTCCACGCCGTTGACGGGAATCGGATAGCACAACCGTCCCATGACCACGCGCAATGCGAGGTCGACCACGTCGTCGCCGGGCCGGCGGCCATTGGGGAATCCGGCCAGATCGTTGCCGGCCACACCGAATGCGCTCTGCTGAGCGGCAGGCGTCGCGGCGATGGCGGTATTGAGCCGCAGCATTTCCGAGGGCGTCACTTTGGACTGCTGATTCACGCCGGGAAAGCCGGTGAGGAACGCCGTCACCAGATCGGTGCGAGGAAAGTTCTGCGGCGCAAGATTAGGAATGTTTGCGCCAAGCGTGGTGTTGACCGCATCGCGAAACAGCACGTCGAGCAGCGCCGGCAGCGTCGGGTTGGTGACGTACGTGGCGAACTGCGCATCATCCTTGGGCTGGCTGCTGTTGAAACGGTCCTTGTCGGGAATGCCGATGACCAGCTCGTTGACCAGCGGATTGGACAGGCGCGAGACTTGTGTGTAAGCGCCGCCATTGACCTCAGGCTTGGCGAAGGTTGCCTTTGGATTCAGCACCCGCACCTGCCGCAGGCTGGCGCTGGTCCAGGCGCCGATCACGCCATTGCCGCTGCCCTTGAGACAGGCGGCCGGCAGTTCCAATGCAAATGAGGTGACGTTCTTGTCCGTCAGTTCATTGTGCGAGGCCTTCTGCGTGATGCCGCCGGGAAAGCCGCCGCCATCGCCCGCGCCGGGAGCGCTGTCGCCTTCCACCGGCACGTTGTTCACGAGGTCGAAGGTCTCTCCCAGATTGACCACGAAGCCTTCCTTGCGCTGACCGACGAATACGCGCCCTGGCGATGCGCAACCCGGCACGTTGATGGAGTACAGAAACTTCTGCGCGTAAGCGGCATAGGCGTTCGCGTCTCCGAGGCTCTTCTGACCCACATAGTCGTAGGGCTTGCCGAACGTGGCTTCACCGCTGACGGCGTTGGTGACGGGCTGGGCCTGGCCCTTGCGCCGGTCTGCGCTCACCACGGTCAGCGTGTAGCTTTCTTTGAAATTGAGCGCCGACTGGTCGCTGGCACTGATCGATCCGATGTTTTTCAGCGGCACGGCCACGGCCTGTTGCTGGCCGGCAGGTCCGATGTTGAGCGTGAGTCCCTTGTTGTTGTTGGCCAGCGTATTGGTGAAGCGGAACTGAAAGGTCAGGTCCTCTTTCGCATCGCCGTCGCTGTCGACGTGGATTTCGTACAAGCCGGCGGGGTCGAGCGCGAAATAATTCGGACCGCCATAGGGGTCCTGCAGCGGGATGTAGTTGGCAATCAGCGTGACGTAGCCGCTGCGTCCGGGTTCATAGCTGTTGAAGAGATAGAAGTCAGTGCTGTCGAGCGTGGGCAGACGGGTGATGTTCGGCGCCTCGCGGTGGCTCGATGCGAAGGCGAGCATCGGCACGGCGAGAGCTGCCGCAGCCGCCCATTTAATCCTGGACATGAGTTTCTCCTGCAAATGTTGTTACGGCATCGCTGCCAGTTGATTCGAGGGGTATACGAATCAGGGCTGCGATCGGATGCAGGAGCCCATAAAAAGAAAACCCCGGGAGGGCCCGGGGGATCGAGGGGAACAGGTGGCGGGTCGCAATGCCCGTCACGTCCTTCGTTGGAAGATGCGCCGCTATGAAAACCTAGAAACGCTCGACCTATTTCGTTAACAACCCGTTGTTTCATCGTCACGGATGTGTCCGGGACGCAACGTTTAAGACAGAGTCTAGGTTATCAGAAAGTACAACGAATTCTAGTATTTGGGGCGGACATCTAAAGAAATCAACACACTATGTTAAAAGCTGTCGCCATTTTGTGACACATTAACCACAAAAATCGGTGTTTTGTCATGGGGCCGCGGATCCGCGCCCTCCCGCCGGGTGCGATCAGGGCCACTGCGTGGCGCGGCATTCAAAATCCTCAGAGCTTGCGCAAACCACGCAGAATCGATGTCCCGTGGGCGCCTGCATGACCACCCAGGTGTGGACATTGGCCACACGCGTGGCGCCCAGCCTTTCCAGGCGTACGACTTCGGCTTCGATGTCGTCGGACTCGATGTCCAGATGCACGCGGCTGGGGTGTTTCACGGTCTGCACCTCGATGTGCAGGTCGCTGTTGGGATCCACCAGGCGCATGTAGCGGTCCGCTTCATCGCTGGGCAATTGCTGCAGCCGCATGCCGAGCGCCGCGCCCCAGAAATTCGAGGAGGACCGCAGATCGCCGGATTCGCAATCGATGATGAAACCGGCCAGTTTGCTCTTGTGCATGTCATTACTCTTTGGGCATGCTGACGGGATGAAATACCTGCACACCATGGTCCGTGTTACCGACATCGAACAGTCGCTGCGATTCTATCGCGACGCGCTCGGATTGAAAGAATTGAAGCGGCACGAATCTGAGAAGGGTCGCTTCACGCTCGTGTTTCTCGCCGCCGAGGGCGATGAGGATGCGCAGGTGGAACTCACCTACAACTGGGATCCGGAAAGCTACAGCGGCGGCCGCAACTTCGGACACCTGGCCTATGCGGTGGATGACATTTACGCCGTCTGCAAACGCCTTCAGGACCACGGCGTCGTCATCAACCGCCCGCCGCGCGATGGCCACATGGCCTTTGTGCGCTCGCCGGACAATATTTCGGTGGAATTGCTGCAGAAAGGCAGCGCGCTGGCGCCACGTGAACCTTGGGCCTCGATGCCCAACGTCGGTGCCTGGTGATGCCGACGGGCTAAAACATCTCCGACGCGTCGGGTGATTTGATCACCACTTGATGGCGCGAGTTGATGAACTCGCCGGTGATCATCTCATCATACGACTGCCCCGGACCCACCATCGGATACACGCCCGCATCCGGGTCGATCATGACTTCGAGGAACGCCGGTCCGGCGAACTTGATGAACTCGTCGATGACGCGCGGCACATCGGCCTTGTTGTCGAGCCGCACGGCATAGGGGAAGCCATCGGCCAGCGCCGCCTTGATGAAATCCTTCTTATGCAGACTCTTGTCGCTGGCGCTGAAGCGGCCCTTGAAGAACAACTTCTGCCATTGCTTGACCATGCCGTCGCCGCAATTGTTCATCACCACCACTTTCACCGGCAAGTCGTAGGTGGTGACGGTTTCCATCTCGCCCAGATTCATGCGGATGCTGGAATCGCCGTCGATGTCGATGACCAGGCGGTTGCGCTGCGCGAATTGCGCGCCCACCGCCGCCGGCAGACCGAATCCCATGGTGCCCATGCTGCCCGAGGTGAGCCATTGGCGCGGATTGCGGAAGTCGAAGTATTGTGCGGCCCACATCTGATGCTGACCGACGCCGGTGGAGATGATTGCCTCGCCATTGGTCAGCCGGTTGATTTCTTCGATGACGTAGTACGGCTGGATCAGCGGACTGTTGCGGTCGTAGTTCATGGCATGCGTGGCGCGAAGCGCTTCGCAATGCCGATGCCAGGCGCTCCAGTCGCGCTTGAAGGCGATGCGCTTGCCGTAATCCACCAGCGCCAGAATGGCGTCGGGCAGCAGCCCGATGTGGCTCCAGTGCACGCGCTTCACTTTGTCGATTTCGGAAGCGTCGATGTCCAGATGCGCGATGAATGTTGCCTTGGGCGCAAAGCGCGTGGGCAAGCCGGCAACGCGGTCATCGAAACGCGCGCCCAGCGCCAGCAGAAAATCGCAGTCCTCCACGGCGTAATTGGCGAACGCGGCGCCGTGCATGCCCAGCATGCGCATGGACATCGGACTCTTGGTGTCGATGGCGCCGATGCCCATCAATGTCGTCACCACCGGAACATGAAACTCCTGCACGAATTCGCGCAAGGCAAAGGCGGCGCTGCCGTTGATGACGCCGCCGCCGGCGTAGATCAGCGGGCGTTCGCTCTTCGTCAGGTGATCGAAGAATTCCGCGCAGGCGACATCGCTCAACTTGTTCGCCGACACGCGGTTCATGCGCTGCCGGTAACCGGCCACGGGCAGACGGCCTGAGCCATGAAACACGCCTTTCCAATTCTGCACGTCCTTGGGGACGTCCAGAACGACCGGTCCGGGGCGTCCGGTACGCGCGATCTCGAACGCGGTTCGCACCGTGGCTTCGAGCTTGGCCGGATCGGTCACCAGAAACACATGCTTGGCGACCGCACCCATGATGCTGGGCACGGGCGCTTCTTGAAAGGCATCGGTACCGATGGCGCCGGTGGGCACCTGGCCGCAGATGACCACGATGGGCACCGAGTCGGCCATGCAATCGCGCACCGGCGTGACCATGTTGGTCGCGCCCGGGCCGGAGGTGACCAGCGCGACGCCCACCTTGCCGCTGGCGCGGGCAAAGCCCGCCGCCATGAAACCCGCGCCCTGCTCATTGGCGGGCACGATCAGCGGCATGGAGGCCTGATGCTTCTCGTTATAGAGAAACACCGCGTCGTAGATCGGCAATATGGCGCCGCCGCTGTAGCCAAAAATGGTGTCCACACCCTCGTCGGCCAGCACCTGAACCAGCATTTCCGCGCCGGTCATACTGGCGCCCGCCAGGGGGTGGGCGCGCTGATTCATCATGTCGTATCGGTCTTTCACCCGCCAAAGCCTAGCAGTTCCCGCTCTGGCGCCCAAGTGCCGCGGCCCGTATCCTTGGAACGATGCGTCATATCATCGCCATTCGCCTGCAAAACGAGGCCGGCGCGCTCACCCGCGTGGCCGGTCTGTTCTCCACCCGCGGCTACAACATCGAGTCGCTGTCGGTCGCTCCCACTGAGGATCCGACCGTCTCGCGCATCACCCTGGTGACCAGCGGCTCCGAGTCGGTCATTGCCCAGATCAACGCCCAGTTGCTCAAACTGGTGGACGTGGCCTCGGTTGAGGACATGACGGGCGGGGAACATCTGGCGCGCGAGCTGATGCTCATCAAGGTTCACGCCAGCAATGCGCGCCTCGAAGCGCTCACCGATCTCGTGCATCGCGCCGGCGGCCGGGTGCTCGCCCCCAACCCGGGTAGTTTCATCATCGAACTGGCCAGCACCGAAGTGCAGATCAGCCAGTTCATTGCCGAGGTGGGCGCCTTCGGCGAGGTGCTGGAAGTCGTGCGCAGCGGCGCGCTGGGCATCGCGCATGCAAACCCGAAACTGCATGCGGTGAAGTAGCCCAGACGCGCCGCGTCCGTCGGTTAGTTTGGCAACAGCGTCACCGGAACATCGGTCACCTTGTCCACCGGGATGCCGTTCGCGCTCGCGGCCTTTCTCACCGCAGCCTCGCTGCGTCCGTCGTAGACGCAGAACGTCTTGGTCTTGTCGGCATTGGCGTAGGAGGTCACCCAGTTCACGCCATATTTGGCATTGGTTGCGTTGACCTTGGCTTTGCCCGCAGCGTCCAGCCCATCCAGTGCGCCGGGGGCAAAGGTCCGCTCGATCAGGTAGCGGTGATTCTTCTTGGCGGACGCGGCCTGATGCGCCGGGTGACCCGGATCAAGGTCCACCGGCACCTCCGTGACGCTGTCGACGGGCAAGGCATTGAGCGTCGCCGCTTTGCGGACCGACGCTTCACTGGGTCCTTCGTAGACACAGAATGTCTTGGTCTTGTCGGCGTTGGCATAGGATTGCACCCAGCGCACACCGACCGAGGCATTGTTGGCATTGACTTTCTGCTTGGTGGCAGCGTCAAGACCGGCGAGCGCGCCGGCCGGAAATGTCCGTTCGATGAGGTAGCGGTGAACGGGTTCGGCCGCCCCGGGCGCCGGCCCCGGCAGCGAGGAGGAGCCCGCCGCGAACGCCTGGGTGAGGAACAAAACGGGCAGTAATGCGATGAAAGTCTTCATTCTTATCTCCAAAGTGGTTGGTGATTGTTCGCCGTACGGGAACAGTGTCGCGCGCGCCACCCGCAGCGTCTTGAATCGCCTCTGAATCTATTCTGAAAGTTTGCTAGCGCGGGTTATGTGCGCGCGGCGCCGGCGATGTGGTCCGCCGAACGAAGGGTCAGCGCCGCGAAGGTGAGCGTGCCATTGGTGCAGCCGCCCGTGGGCAGGGTCGGCGAGCCCACCACGAACAGATTCTCGTGGTCATGGGTGCGGCCGTAACTGTCGGTGACACTCGCGCCCGGGTCGCTGCCCATGCGGCAGCCCCCGCCCGGGTGGTCCCAATAGGCGCCGACGTCGAGCCGGCCCATCGAGCCGTTGTCATTGCGCGCCATTCGCGCGAACACGCCGCGGATGTGCTCGAGGGTGGCCTCACGCCGCGCCAGCGACGCCGCATCCGCGCGATGCACGATTCTGGGCAGCGGATCGCCGTAGCGGTTCTTGGTCGACGCATCGAGCGACAGTTCGCTGTTGCGGTCGGGATGCACGTCGTAGTAGGCGCGCACGCGTGCGGTGGCGCGGCGGGTGCGCGCACGCCAGTCGGCCAGCAGCGCATCCCCCAGCAGGAGCCTGCCCGACTCATCGCGCAGCCGCGGCTCGCGATTCACCGTGCTTTCCCAAATGCGCAGGTCATGGCGCACGTAGGGCTTGCGCCGGTCGGCGCGGAAGAACTGCCGCGAGACGAGGCTGTGCTCCTCGTTCATCCCCGGATAAATTTCCGCATCGAGTTCGATCTGCGTTTGCACGGATGCATGCCCCGTCATGTACTTGCCGACCAGACCCGAGGAATTCGCAAGCCCCGTCGGGAACCGGGGCGATGCCGACAGCAACAGCAGATGCGAGCTCCACGCATAACCCGCAGCCACCACGAAAGTCTTGGCGCGATACTCCACAGCCTCGTCAGGCCGGTCGCGATGCACGGCATGCGCCACGTCGATGTTTGGACCGCTGCCGCCCGCGCTCAGCCTGCGCACCAGCGTGCGATCGTGCAGTTCGATGGCCTTGGCGGCGAGCAGCCGCTTGTAAGTGATGTCGGGTGCGTAGCGCGCCTGCATTGGGCACACCGCGCAGGTATTGCAGCGCTGGCATTCGCCGCGCCCATCGTAGGGCTGCGTGTTCTTGGCCTGCGGCGTGGCCCAGAAGGGGATGCCGCTCTTCTGCGCCCATTGCTTCAGCTGCCGCAAATTCCAAGACAACCGCATTCCCGGCATCGGATAGCTTGCCGATCGTGCATCCTCGGGCAGCGGGCTCGGATCGCCCGACACGCCGATGCGCCGCTCCGCCTCACAGTAGTAGCGCTCCAGCTCCGGCCAGTCGATGGGCCAATCCACTGCCAGACCGAACAGGGAATGCAGGCGGGTGTCTTCCTCGGAAAAGCGATTGGTGACGCCGCCCCAGTGCATGGCGGAGCCGCCCACGACCATCGAAGGCGAGATGATGCCTTGCGCCGATTGATCGGCAAGGGTGTCGCCCGGCCACGGATTCTCACCGTACTCGAGCATGCGCCTGCGCTGCTCCCAGCGTTTCTCGGCATCGAAGGCGCGCTCGCCGGCCTCCACCACGATGATGGAGGCCCCGGGCCGCTGTTCCGACAGTTTCCATGCGAGCAGCGCTGCGGAAATTCCGCCGCCGATGATGCAGACGTCGGACTCGTGGCGCCTGGTCATGGCGAACCGGTGGCGCCTGGCAGCAGCGGCGGACGCTGCTCGGAACCGGGCAGGCCGCGGCAGGAAAAACGCCCGATGGAACGACCGTAGACCAGATCGTTGGCAGCGGGGCCGTTGAAAAAATGCGCCATGAGAGCGGTGGCGATGTGCCCGCCGTCAGGCAGAGCGGGCAGGTTCTTCACTCGGGCGGCGACCACGGCCTCGGTGACGGCGCGCTGCCGCTCGGTCAGGGAGGCTGCCGCAAACGCACCGCCCGCGCGGCGGTCCAGATCCTGGATCTGCGCAGGATAGTTCAGCGCCGGGGATGCAGGCGTCCGGCGCAGCGTCGGGCTGCCGTACTCGTGGTCGCTTTGCGCATCGGCACGGTAGTCGCGCACCCATTGCATGAATTGCCCGACCGCGCGCGCACGGCCGTCGGCGCCGATTTCCCGCGGCAACACGGTCTCGGCCAAAGCCCTCATCCGCGCCGCGTGCGCGTCGCCAAAAGCCTCGCGTGCCACCGCCTTATGACCAAAGGGTGCCCACGCCAGGAGCGACAGGAGAAGTCGCAAAACGCTGCGCCGCTGAACCATGAGTGCCTCCACAGGATCGCCACAGGGGGTTCACGATGCTACATTGCTGCGAAAAGCGCCAGACCGGTACGCGCGGGCCAAGCACGGATGTCATCCGCGCTACCGCCGGTGCGATAGATCGCAGTCGCGCCTCCCCTTTTCTCCCGTCATATCGAAGTGATCCGTGCCGGTCGCGGCGCCGAAGCTGATTTCGACGTCGATGCCGTTGGAATTATCGATGCCACTCGTCAGCATCTTGTGGCGCGCCACCTTGATCGTTCCGCGGTTGAAGTCAATCTGTCCTTCGGTGGTTTTTGTCTCGTACTCATACTTGCCCGCAGACTCTGGTTTGAAACTCGCAAACGGCACTTCCAACAGCGTGAAGCCATCGAACTTCACCCGGATGACATCGGCCGCGGCCGGCACGCCGGCAAAATGAAAGTTGGCCTTCATGCTGATTCTGCCTTCGACCTTGCCCTTCTCGCCGCGCTCGACTTTCGCTTCGGTCACCTCGATGGTGAGCGCCGAGCCGACACTGATGGTCAGACTGGCCAAAACCGGTGGGTTCACGCCGTCTGACACCGATAGCGTTGCATGGTAAGTGCCTGCGTTGAGGTAGCTGTGCAGCGGGTTGGCCTGTGTCGACAGCGGCGAGCCGTCCCCGAAGCTCCAGCTATAGCTCAATACGTCGGCCGGATTCGCATCGGTTGCGTTCGCCGCAAACTGAACCTCGAGCGCTGCCGCGCCATGATTGGGCGTGGCCGTCGGCAATGCCACCGGCGCCACATTGGCAGCCGTTGCGGTAACCGCGACCGAGGCTTGATCGGTTTTGCCAAGATTGTCGGTCACCGTCACGGTGGCCGTGTAGCTGCCTGCCGCGGCGTAGGTGTGAAGCATGGACACCTGCGTGCTAGAATTTTGCGCACCGCTGGCCTGATCGCCAAAGTCCCAGACATAGGTCAGCTGACTGCCCTCCGGATCCTGGCTGGCGCCGGCATCGAAAACCACCGCCAGGGGTGCGCTGCCGGCAACCGATGCCGCCATGTTGCCGGTGGCGGCGGCGGCGGGCGGCAGATTCTCAAATACGTTGATGGCGACGGTGGAAGCCGCGCTGTTGCCGGTGCCATCGTTCACGACCAGCGACAAATGATACGGACCCACCACGTCCGGCGTCAGGTGCGGCGTCATCGAGTTTGGGTTGACCAGTACCGCAGTGCTGGTGGGCGGCGCGACATCCAGCGTCCATGCATAGGTCAAGACATCGCCATTGGCGTCGGAGGAGGCCGCGCCGTTCAGAGCCGCCGTCTGTCCGAGGTAAATATTCTGATCGGGCCCCGCGTTCGCCACGGGCAGGCGATTGAGCTTGAACGTGGCGCCTTTGATGTTGCGCTCAGCGAAACCAACCTCGTCGCTCGCCCACACCACACGCACCCGGCCATCGGGCAGCACGGTGATGTCGTTGAGCTGTTCGTTGACGTCCACCGTGTCGGTGATTTTGTAAATCTGATTGGAGACCAGGTCGTAGACATAGATGTCCGCGGAATCCAGCAGCGAAGCTCGGCTTTCGAAGGCGATGTAGTCGCCGGCGATGCTCGGATTGCCCTCGAGGCCAGGCAACTCCAGCTGCACCTCGGCGCCTCCGGCGACGGGTCGCCAGAAGATGTCGGGGTTTGTACCGCGCTGCGAATCATAGACGACCAGCGTTGCATTGGTGTCCGGGTTGGCCTCGGGACTGGCCGAGTCGGAGACGACGCTTTTAGTCCAGGTGGTTCCGGTTTTCACGGCCTGCCAAATGTCGCAGTTGGCGAGCGAGGTGGCGCAGTGCTCCCACACGACCACGTTCCCGTTGGGAGACACCGACGGATTTCCGTCGATTGCCGTGTCATCGGTGATCCGGGTCGACACGGCGCTTGCCAGATCGGTGACCACCAGTTCTCCATTCGCCTGCAGACCGAAGTCGATGTAGGCAACCGTGTTGCCGCCGATCGCCGCGCCAATGCGATTCGGGCCGGCCGTTGGATTGACTTCGACGGCCGGGTCGGCGGGGTTCGCGGCATCGAACACCATTACCGAAGTCCCGGAGCCGACGATCACCCGCGAGAAGGCGATTTTGCTGCCGCTGACATCCGAGAGCAGGTCACGCGCGGCGAGGCCCATCAGAATCGGAGCATCGGTGGCGGTCGCGAAGTTGTAATAGCGAATCCCTATATCATCGGTATAGGCGGCAAAGTTACCGCTCACATGCGGGTCGAACTGATCGCCCGCGCTGTCGTTAATCGTGACGGGCGCGAGGACTGGAGCAGGGCCAGGCACAGGCACGACTGCGAGCGCGAGGCCCGAACCGATTGAGACGAGCAGCAGCGCCGCCAGGATTGTTGCGAATGGTTTTTTCATTTTGATTCTCCCGCCCATGACCGCGATGAGCGGTCGAATTGACGCTCAACTACCAAGTAATGCGCAATTCCTCCCCGAAACAGCTCATCGCCTGCAAGAAATGGCACTTGCGCTACACTTCGGCTGAATCGGGTGATGTTCGAGCTGGCGGGCGCAAGGGACATGAACAACGAGAACGAGGATTCACCGCTTCCCGCCGCACCGTCGGACAATGCCGCGTCGCTCGAGACGCTTTTGCCGCTTATGTATAAAGAGCTGCGCCAGATTGCCCACGGCTATCTGCGGCAAGAACGCAGCAATCACACGCTGCAAAGCACGGCGCTCGTGCACGAAGCCTATTTGCGGCTCAGCGGCGGCCATGCGCCGGCCTTTCGCAATCGCGCGCACTTCTTGGGCATCGCAGCCCGGCTGATGCGTCAGATTCTGGTGGACTACGCGCGCAGCCGTGGCGCTTCGAAGCGCGGCGCGGGGGTGATCAAGGTGACCTTGAGCGCAGCCTTCGACACACCCGATAGTGAGGCGCTGGATGTGGTCGCGCTCGACGATGCGCTGCGGACACTGGCTGCCATCGACGCGCAACAAAGCCAGGTGGTTGAACTGCGCTTTTTTGCCGGTCTTTCGATCGAGGACGCCGCCGAGGCACTGAATGTCTCGCCGGCCACGGTCAAGCGCGATTGGAGCACCGCGCGCGTGTGGCTGTATCGCGAACTGAACCGGGCGGATCCGGCATGAATCCTGAGCGCTGGCGGCAGGTGCGGGCGGTGTTCGAGCCGGCCAGCGCGCTGCAGGGTGATGCACGTGCTGCCTACCTGGATGCGGCCTGCGCCGCAGATGACGGCTTGCGGCGGGAAGTCGAATCGCTGCTGGCCAGCGCAGCGCAAGCCGGCGAACAATTTCTGGAAATCCCGGCCATGCGGCTTCTGGATGACCCGGGGCCGGAACCGGCGCGGATATCGCGGATCGGCAGCCGCATCGGCGCCTATCAGATTCTGGATCTCATCGGCCATGGCGGAATGGGCGAGGTCTACCGCGCAGCGCGGGCCGATGGCCAGTACCAGGCTGAGGTGGCCATCAAACTGGTGCGCAGCGGAATTGACAGCGAGCTGGTCATCGCGCGCCTGCGGCAGGAACGGCAGATTCTGGCCAGTCTCGAGCATCCCAATATCGCGCGGCTGCTCGATGGCGGCACGACGCCGGAGGGCGCGCCGTATCTGGTCATCGAACTCGTGGCCGGGACACCCATCGATCAATTCTGCGACGCTGAAAAATTGAGCGTCACCGAACGGCTGCGGATTTTTCTGCGCGTCTGCGCGGCGGTGCAATACGCACATCAGCGGCTCGTCGTTCACCGCGATATCAAACCCAGCAACATTCTCGTCACGCCGGACGGACAACCCAAACTGCTGGACTTTGGCATCGCACGTCTGCTCGATACCACGCTGGATGCGTCGGTCACTCTGCTCAACGCGTTGACGCCCGAGTACGCGAGCCCCGAACAGATCAAAGGTCAGCCCATCACCACGGCAACGGACGTCTACTCCTTGGGCGTCGTGCTGTACCGATTGCTGACCGGTCATTCACCGTACGGTCCGAAGCAGACGGCGCAACATGCCCTGGCGCGCGCCATTTGTGAGATCGAACCGACCCGACCGAGCACCATCGTCTCCGCTGCCTCGGCGCACGATGCGGACGCAAGGACCACAGGCAGCATCGCCAGCGCTCAGGAAGATACACCGGGGCGGCTCAAGCGCCGTCTGGCGGGTGACCTGGACCACATCGTTCTCAAGGCCATGCGCAAAGAGCCGGCGGACCGCTACAGCTCGGTCGAGCAATTGGCCCGGGACATCGAACATCACCTGGCCGGCAGGCCGGTCAGCGCTGCGCAAGGATCCTTCGGCTACAGCACCGGAAAATTTCTCGTGCGTCACAAGGGCAAAGCGGCCGCCGCGGCATTGGTGCTGCTGACTCTGATCGGCGGCGTGGTCAGCACCGTTCACCAGGCGCATCTGGCGACCCGCAATGCGCGCCGAGCCGAGCAGCGCTTCAACGACGTGCGCCAGCTCGCGACTTCTTTCTTGTTCGAATTTCACGATGCCATCCGCCCCCTGGCCGGATCAACCCCGGCACGCGAGATGCTGGTCAAGCGGGCCTTGCTGTATCTGGACAGCCTCGCAAGGGAATCAGACCAGGACGCCTCTTTGCGCCACGAACTGGCGAGCGCCTACGTCAAGGTCGCGGATGTGCAAGGAGCCCCGAATCGCGACAGTCTGGGAGAATATGCCGGCGCACTGCAAAGCATCGACAAGGCCATCGCACTGTTCGAGGATCTCATCCGGCGCGCACCCAAGGATCAGGACCTGCGCATCGAACTGGCAAAAGCCTATGGCGAGAAAGCCGATCTGCTCAATGCCACCGGACATTTTGCGCAAGCTGTCGATCTGCATCGCAAAGCCATTGCGCTGCTCGCGACGCTGAGCCGGCCAGATAAAAAGGCGCGCAGACAATTTGCCGCGCTCAACGTCAGCTATGCGGACACCCTCCTCAAAGGCGCGGATATCGCCGGGGCCATCAGCGCCTACCAGAGGGCGATCGCATTGGACACCGATGTCCTGCGGGAGGATCCGTCGGATCGGCAGACTCTGCGGGAGCGTGCCATTGCCCATGTGCATCTGGCCAACGGCTACGACAGGATGCGGCGGCTGCCCGAGGCGCTGGCCAGCGCGCGCAGCGCGCGTGACATGTTCCAGTCCTTGCTGATGCCCACGAATGCGCAGTCGCGACGCGATCTTGCCGTCGCCAACGCAATGATTGCCGAGGAGTTGAAGCAAATGGGCGGCAAGCGGGCAGCGCTTGCCATTGAACAGCAGTTCATCGCCGAGGATGAACAGGCCGCACGCGATGATCCGCGCAACCACCTGGCGCGGCGCGACGTGTATGTGGACTACTACAAAGTCGCCCACCTGCAATTGGAGCTTGGCGACAGCGGCGATGCGCTTGCCAACACGCGCCACGCCATGGAGTTGGTGCTGGCGGAGGACAAAGCGGCGCCCGGCAGCGCGGTGACCCAGTCCGATTTGCAAACCCTGTATTTTCTGCTGACCCAGATATTGGAGAAAAGAGCGGATCATCGCGGCGCATTGGATGCTGTGCAGCACGCAACGCAGCTCGCCATGACTTCCGTGAAACGGAATCCGAAAGACATGGCCGCCCGCTCCGATCTGTCCGAGATCCGAATGCTGGCGGGCGATGTTCACGTTGCCCTCGGCAGTCAACGCGCGGCGCTGAGCGACTACCTTCAGGGCGCCGCGGACAGCGAAAGCGCCGTCGCCGCCGACCCGGGCAACGGCGACTGGCAAATAGTATCGGCTCGTCTGTACGAGAAGCTCGCGGCACTGTGCGCACGGCGTGGCGGTCCCTGGCCAACCGACCGCTACGCCACCTCTCGCGACGCCGCGCGCGGCTATTATCAAATGAGCCTGGCTATCTGGAATGACCTGCGGCGCACGGATGCGCTGGGAGGCGACTACGCCGAAGCGCCCGCGAGGGTCGCCAGACATCTCAAAGAACTCGATGAGTAAAATCGCAAACGTGATGCTGGTCGCATTGATCCTCTTGTCCGGCATCGCTGCAGCAGATCCGCGCGGCACGCGCCGGGTGGCGGATTTCAACTATGAGGCGCGCTGATCGGGACTAGCCCGGTAACTGACTGACCTGATGCGCGGCTCGCCCGAGCCATTCAGGATTGATCTGCACGCCCCAGCCGGGTTCCGCCGGGATCGTCACACAGCCATCGCGAATCGCGAAAGGATCACCCAGAAAAAGTTCTTCCTGCCAGGGATAGTAATCCGGCCCCTCGATCGAGAATTCCAGATACTTGCCGGCATTGGGAATGGCCCCCAGCAGATGCATGGTGCAGATCGTCACCAGCGACAGGTTGGCGCTGTGCGGTGTGCACGGCAGGCCAGCCTCGGCGGCCATGCGCGCCACCCGCAAGGTGCGCATCATTCCGCCCATGTACATCACATCCGGCTGCACCACGTCCACCGCGCGCATGTCGATCATGCGGCGCCAGGTGGCCAGATCCCAATCCTGCTCTCCGCCGGTGACGTCAATGTCGAGAGCGTCGGCCACCTGTTTGGTCTGCTCGAGTTCCCAATAGGGACACGGCTCCTCGAAATGGCCGACGCCCTCGGCGGCCAGCAGCCGTCCGATTTCGATCGCGCGCTGCGGCGAAAACCCACTGTTCGCATCGACGAGCTTCGCGCACCCATCGCCCAGCGCGCGCGCAACGCGCGGCACGATGGCCTCGGTGCGGCCGGGCCATTCGTCCACGTCGCGTCCGCACTCCGCGGCCACGCGCCACTTAAAGGCATCGAATCCTTGTTCATCGCGCAGCCGCACGAGTCGCGCCGCCTCGTCATCCGGTGATATGTCGCGCTTCATCGATGAGGCATACGCGCGCAACTGCCGCGGCTTGCCGCCCAGCAGTTCCACCACCGGTTTGCCCTCGAGCCTGCCGCGCAAGTCCCACAGCGCCGTGTCCAGGCCGGCCATGGCGCGGCAGCGATAGCTGCCCGGATACTTGTGTTCGCGCTCCTCGATCCGTGCCACCAGTGCGTCGATGTCCATGGCGTTCATGCCCAACGCCCAGGGTGCGACCTGGCGGTGAAAAATGCTCGCCGTGATGTCGGCGTTATAGGTGGAGGTCTGGCCCCAGCCCACCGCGCCCGAATCGGTGCTGAGCTTGACGAAGCAGACAAATTCGTTGGTGAAGGTTTCGAGTTTTCCAATCTTGATCATGACGCTCTACCAGCCCAGCGCTGCCTAATGAATGCGCGCGCCCTGCCGCTTCAATTCGCGCTGAACCGCAGCGAGGTCTAGCCGCTCGAACGGCTGACCGGTCTGCAGTGAAACGGCCGCCGCGACGCCGGCTCCTTGTCCGGCCACGGCACAGCACATCATGTTTCGAACCGCCGCGTGCGAAGTCTTATCGCCGCCGATGCTGCGTCCGGCCACCAGCAGGTTGCCCACGCCCTTGGGCACCAGCGAGCGGTAGGGCACATGAAAATAGCGTCCCGTCGTGGGCAGAATCAGAATGCCGTAGCCGTCGATGAACTCCGGGAAAATGCCGATGGCATCATCGAAACGGCCCTGCTCGCGCACGTCGGTGGCGGTCAGGTTGTACAGCGCATCGATCTTGCGCGTGTCGCGGATGCCCAGCGTCATGCCGAAGTTGCGCAGTTTCGCGGTTTCGCAGCCGGGCATGAAGCGCCGCAGCGCCTCGACCGCGTGGATGGCCTGCCGCCGTCCTTCGATCTCGCCGGCGGTGAGATCGTCCGCATTGGTTCCGTCGATGCGCGGCACATGCACCAGGTTCAGATACGTCAGGTCACCCTGATCGCTGACCGTGCCCCAGGTACCGGCGATGGTGCTCAAGCTGGCGGGAATCAGTCCCGCCGCCACCGCCTGTTTAAACGGCTTGCGCAGAAACGGCGAGAACAACGCGTCTTCCTTGCCGGTGGTGGTGATGTCCCACTCGCCGTTGCCGGTCCAGTCCTTGTAGGTCTGAGGATCGGCCTTGATCTGCTCGATGAAGCGCTGCTTGTTGACCCCGCTCATTGAAAACATCACCGACACCGCCATCATTTCTTCCTTCGGCGTCTTGTGCACCGGCGCGCCGCAACGCGCGGCGATGTCGGCATCGCCGGTGGCGTCGATGACGCGCTGGGCGAGTATGGCCTCACGCCCGGATTTGCTTTCGGTGATGACGCCGCGGATCACGCCGTTGTCGAGTATCGGTGCCACGCACAGCCGGTGCAGCAGCGGCGTGATGCCCGCTTCCTGCACCAGCACGTCGGCGACGTACTTGAACATCTCGGCATCCAGGGCGTGACTGATGGATTGCGGTTCGGGCATGGCGGCGCCCATGGCCTTGGCGCGCTCCTCGAACTCGATGCCGATGCCCTCGCAGTCCACGGTGGCCTCGTGACGGTACCAGGCAAATCCCTCGACGCCCACCTGAGTGATGTTGCCGCCGAAACAGCCATGGCGATCCAGCAGTGCGGTGCGCGCGCCGGCGCGCGCCGAGGCCAATGCGGCGGCCAGTCCGCCCGGACCGCTGCCGACCACCAGCACGTCGGTTTCCAATACCACATCGACGCTGCGCGCCGCTTCGGGAATACGCTTGAGCATTTTCTGCACCTCAGGCATTGACGTTGATGACCACGCGGCCGCGCACCTGACCCTTGAGAATGTCCGCAGCCAATCGCGGCGCGTCGGCAAGGCCAGCATCCACGATCATCGCATCCAACCGGGCGACGGGCAGATCGCGCACGATGCGCTGCCACGCCTGCAGCCGCCGCGGCATCGGACACATCACCGAGTCGATGCCCAGCAGGTTGACGCCGCGCAGCAAAAAGGGGATGACGGTATGGTCGAGCTTGCTGCCGCCGGCCAGGCCCACCGCCGCCACTGAACATCCGTAGCGCGTCTGCGCCAATACGCGAGCCAGCGTATTGCCGCCCACGGAGTCGACGCAGCCGGACCAGCGCTCGCCTTCCAAAGGACGGGCTGGCGCGTCCGCAAACGGCGAGCGGTCGATGACCGTGTGCGCGCCCAGGCCTTTCAAGTAGTCGTGGGTGTCGGCGCGGCCGGTCGAGGCCACCACCTGATAGCCGCGCTGCGCGAGAATCGCCACGGCAACCGAACCGACGCCGCCCGCAGCCCCGGTCACCAGCACTTCGCCCGCGCCCGGTGCGAGTCCCTGCGACTCGAGCGCCATGACGGCGAGCATCGCGGTGAACCCGGCGGTGCCGATGGCCATGCACTGCCGCGCGCTCAAGCCCGCGGGCAGCGGCACCAGCCACTCGCCTTTGACACGCGCCTTTTGCGCAAGCCCACCCCATTGCACTTCGCCAACGCGCCACCCGGTGAGCAGCACGGCATCGCCCGGCTTGTAATCGGGGTGGCCGCTGTGCAGGACCTTGCCGGCGAAATCAATGCCCGGCACATGCGGGTACTTCTTCACCAGACCGCCGGCGCCGGTGATGACCAGGCCGTCCTTGTAGTTGATGGTCGAGCAGTCGACCGCGACCGTCACATCGCCGGCCGGCAGGGCCGACTCGTCGAGCTCGCGCACCGCGGCGCTGCCGCCATTTGCGGCGCCCTCCACTACCAGAGCCTTGAACATGAGAGGCCTCGCGTCAGCTGTTTCAATATTTGTCAGACAAATGGTAGAGTATTTTCCACCGTCTACACAACTTAAGAATCGAGCCTGGATGAGCATCGACTACCAGGGCCTGGTCACGCAGGGCCTCGCCAAACAGATTTCGGAGAAAATACGCGAGGCCATTTTCGAGGGCCGGCTGCAGGTGCACGAGCGCCTGCCCACCGAGGAGGAACTGGCCGCACGCTTCAGCGTCTCGCGCCCCACCATCCGCGAGGCATTGAAACGCCTGGCCGCGCAGAACCTGATCCGCTCGCGCCGCGGGCCGGCCGGCGGTACTTTCGTCAACCATCCCACGCACGATGAGGCGCGCCTTGCGATGGCCAATGCCGCCACGCTGCTGGTCTCCCTGGGTGAATTCGCGCTGCCCGACATCGCCGAGGCGCGCCAGGCGCTGGAACTGGTGTGCTGCGAGCTGGCCGTCAAACGCCGTACCGAGGCGCACCTGTCCCTCATGAGTGAGGAAATCCGCCGGCAGCGCGATGCGCAGCTCGCGGATGTGCAGTTCTGCGCCTCCGATGTGCGCTTTCACCGCACGCTGGTGGAAGCGGCGGGCAATCCGGCGCTGAGTTTCGCCGCTGCCGGCCTGCTCGATTCGCTGCAGCCGGCGGTGAATCTGGTGATCTTCCGCCATCGCGACCGAAAGCAGGTGGCCGCGCAGCACGAGCGCATCCGCGCCGGGCTGGAGGTGCGCGACGCCAAGACCGCCTGCGCGGCGCTAACGGATTACATGAACGCCCTGCGCCGCCAATCGCGCAAGGCACAGCAGGTTCGTCACCCTGGCGCCGCGCCGGCGCCCGTCCACAAACGCGCACGGAGCACGGCACATGGCTGATTCCAGAACTGCAACCCGGCTGGTGTTCATGGTCACGGCCGCGATGTTCATCAACTACGTCGACCGCGGCAATCTCGCCACGGCGGCGCCGCTCCTGCAAAGCGATGTGGGGCTCACGGCGAGCCAGCTCGGTATTTTGCTGTCCGCTTTTTATTACGGCTACGTTCCCTTCATGCCCGCGACGGGCTGGCTGGCCGAACGGTACGGCGCGCCGGCCGTGCTGGCCGCCGGCGTGGCGCTGTGGTCGGTGGCGACCATGCTGACCGGATTCGCGCATAGCTTCACCATGCTGCTGGCGCTGCGCGTGGTGCTCGGGATCGGCGAAAGCGTGTCCTTTCCCTGCGCCACCAAGCTCATTGCCAATGCCGTGCCGGTGAGCCGTCTGGGCGTGGCCAACGGCGTGATGGCGTTTGGCTACCTGCTGGGTCCCGCCGTGGGCACTTTCATTGGCGGTCACCTGATGGCGACATTCGGCTGGCGGATGGTTTTCATCGTGTTTGGCCTGGCCTCGCTGATGTGGTTGCTGCCGTGGCGGCGGACCAAGATTCCGCCGGTGGTGGATGCGCACACGCACACCGGCCCGCCGCCGACGTTCGGTGAAATCCTGCGGCAGCGCTCGCTGTGGGGCACGTGCCTCGGGCATTTCTCCTCCAACTACGTTTATTATTTCATCCTCGCCTGGCTGCCGTTCTACATGGTGAAGTCGCGCGGCTATTCGATGAGCGCCATGTCCGACATCGTCTCCTGGGCGTACGCGCTCAATGCCGCCGGCGCCCTGGGGATGGGCTGGTTCGCCGACCGCTGGATCCGCGCCGGTCGCAGCGCCACTGTGATCTACAAGGCCCCGATGGCCCTGGCTCACCTGGGTGGGATCGCCTGCATGGCCGGCGTGGTGATGCTGCCGCAGTCCGGCTCCATGGCCTCGCTGTTCATATTCGAGCTGCTCAGCGGCATGTCCTATCCCGGCATTTTCGCCATCGCGCAGATTCTGGCCGGCACGCAGGCCACCGGGCGCTGGGTGGGCGTGCAGAACGCGGCCGGCAACTGTGCTGGATTGATCGCACCGACCATCACCGGGTTCCTGGTCGACCGGACCGGGAGCTTCGAATTGGCCTTCGGCATCAGCGCCGGCGTCAGCCTGCTCGGGTTCATCGGCTGGGTGTTGGTGCTGCCCTCGATTGCGCCGCTGCGCTGGTCATCGGCTTCCGCCCCCGCATCGCGCGCGGCCTGACCGTGGGGCAGCCATGAGCGCGGCGATCACCTTTCATCTCAAAGGACGGCGCGCGCTGGTGACGGGCGCAGCGTCCGGCATCGGATTGGCGACGGCCCAGCTGCTGGCGCGAAGCGGCGCAAGCGTGGCCATCAACGATCTGCCCACGCCGGCGCTGGATGCGGCGGTGGCGCAGTTGCGCGGCGAAGGCTGCGAGGTGCATGCGGCGGGCGGAGATCTGTCGCGCTCCGACAGCGCATGCGCCGTTGCCGGGCAGGCCGCGCAAGCCCTGGGCGGCATGGACTATCTCATCAACAATGCCGGATCGCCGGGCACGCGCGCACCGATCCCGCCCGCCGACCTGGATGCGCTCAGCGATGAATTCTGGGACAAGATCCTGCGCGTGAATCTGCTCAGCGCCTTCTGGATGAGCAAGGCGCTCGCGCCACAGCTCAAAGAGTCGCGCGGCGCCATCGTCAACACGATTTCCAGTTCAGCCTTCGGCGGCGGCGCCAGCAGCACCGCCTACGCTACGGCCAAGGCCGGTCTCGTCGGATTGACGCGGGAGCTGGCGCGCGGCCTGGCGCCGGCGGTGCGGGTCAACGGCATTGCGCCGGGCTATGTGAATTCAAACTGGGATTGTTCCTTCGGCGACATCGAAGCGACAGCGAAAAGCGGCACGGCGCTGCAGCGCGTCGGCCAGCCACAAGACTATGCGGAAGCCATCGTCTGGCTGTGCGCGGGCGCAGGTTACATCACCGGCCAGGTAGTACCCGTCACCGGAGGGATGATGCTATGAACGGCAAGCGGCTTCGCACGTGGCCGTTGGTCGCGCCAGCGCTCGGCTTGTTCGCCACCATTGCGTTGATCGCGCACGGCGCTGCCGGCGGCGAACCGCGCGCGCGCGCCAACGGTGAAGCGCTGATCGGCGCCGCACTCGCAGGTGCGCCGCGCGGAGCTGTTTTCAAGGGCATTCCCTACGCGGCGCCGCCCGTGGATTCGCTGCGCTGGGCAGCCCCGCAAGCGCACCGTGCGCGCGCCGGTCAACAAGCCGCGCGGCAGTTTGCGGCCGCTTGCTATCAAGGTGACTACAACGCGGCCTGGTACACGCGCGTGATGAAGGCGTTCGGCGCGAATCCCGCTGCGTTCACCAATCCTGCCTTCAGCGAGGATTGCCTGTTCCTGAACGTGTGGACCCCGGATTTGAACGCGGCCGCAAAGCTGCCGGTGATGGTGTGGATTCACGGCGGCGCCAACGTCTCCGGCTGGTCCTTCGAACCGAACTATCTGGGTCGGAATCTGGCGCTTCGCGGTCACGTCGTGCTCGTCAGCGTCGGCTACCGGCTGGGTGTGTTCGGATTTTTGTCGCATCCGCAATTGCGAGGCGCCGCCGCGCCTGCGAACTTCGGACTGCTGGATCAGATCGCAGCGCTGCGCTGGGTGCAGGACAACATCGCCGGCTTCGGCGGCGATCCGCGCAACGTCACCGTCTTCGGCGAGTCCGCCGGCGCCGCCGACATCGGCTATCTGCTCACCTCGCCGGCCGCGGCCGGCCTGTTTCAGCGGGCCATCAGTCAAAGCGGCGGCTATTTTCTACGCGAAAGCGCCACGCTCGAGCAGGCGCAATCGGCCGGAGCGGCGCTCGCGCAGCACATCGGCGCAACGAGCCTGGCAGCGCTGCGCGCTCGCGGCAGCGCGCAGGTGTTCGAGGCGGCCAAAGCCGCGGTGCCGGCATATCACTTTGGTCCGGTGATCGACGGCATCACGCTGCTGCAGCCGCCCGCCGCCTATTTTCGCCAGCATGGCCTGGATGCGAATCTGCTGATCGGCAGCAATGAGCATGAGTGGTACATGTACGTGGATGACAAACCCGAAGGCCTGAACTCCGCCTTGAAGGATTTGCCGGAAAGCGCGCGTGCGCCGCTGCGCGAACGCGCGCAGCGTGAACCCAGCGCGCGCCACGCGGTGGCACAGGTCACCGGCCTGACCCAGATGGGCTGCCCGCCCTATTTGCTTGCGGGCGCCGCGGCCCGGCACGGGCACCGCAGCTGGGTGTACCGGTTCACGCGCGTACGACCCGGCACTGGCGGGCAGGCATTGCTCGCCTATCATGGCGCGGAGATTCCCTACATCTTCGATACACACGATGCCTGGTTCAGCGCCGATGCGGTTGAGCCGGCGCTGACCACCGCCATGCTGGGCTACTGGAGCAATTTTGCGCGAAACGGGGATCCGAATGGCGCGGGGCTTGCGCCCTGGCCAGCGTATGGCGGCACGCAGCCGCGGGTGCAGGAATTGGGCGCACGCATTGCGGCCATCGAACCGCCCGATGGCGCGCTGTGCGAGCGGCTCTCCGGCGTGTTGTATCCGGACTCCGCGCCGCGGTAGTCTGCACCCATGCGGCGTCGACAATTTCTCAGACACACGGCCGCGCTCGCGGCCGCCGCCGCGCTGCCTCTCCGCGCAGCAACGCAGCGCAGCCTGCATGTCGGCGTGGCCGGCGGCGGCATCGTCGGCGCCAGCATTGCCTACCATCTGGCGCGCGCCGGCGCGCGCGTGACGCTGTTCGACAAATCGCAACCGGCCAGCGGCGCCACGCAGAACTCCTTCGCCTGGCTCAATGCCTTCGTCGATCATCCCGACTATCGGGCGCTGCGCCTCGACAGCCTGCAGGCCTACCACCGGCTCGACCGGTCGCTGAAACTCGGCATCGTCTGGGGCGGCTACGCCGCCTGGGCGCGAACCTCGGATGAGGTGAAGGTGTTGAATGAGGCGGCCGCACAATTGAAGGCCACGCAGTTTCCCGTGCGCCCGATCAATGCCCATGGCTTGACCGCGATGACGCCTGGGCTGGTCACCGGCGAGGTGGCGGCGGCATTTTTCTCGAGTATCGACGGGCATCTGAATCCGGTGGCAGTGACGCGGCGCTTTGTATCAGCGGCACAAAGTCTCGGCGCCCGAATCCTGCTCAATACCGAGATCATCGGCCTGGACTTTGCCGGCGGCGCTCTGGCCGGCGTGCGCACGGCGCATGAACCGGTGGCGCTGGACCGTCTGGTCATTGCCGGCGGCGTGGACACGCCGGCGTTGCTCGCCATGGCCGGATTCAAGCTCAGGCTGAAGCATGCCCCCGGCATTCTCGCGCACAGCAAGCCCACGGCCATCGCGACGCGCCTCATCTTCGATGCCCCCGGCACGCTGTCCTTCAAGCAGATGGCGGATGGCAGCATCGTCGGCACCGACGCCGGCGCACCGCCGGATCTGCCGGTGCATCGCGAGATCCGCGATCACGCCATGGCTTTTCCCAGCCAGGCGCTGGCCGAGCAGCACGGCAACCGCATTCTCACCAAGATCGGCAACGTGCTGCCGGCCGCACGCGGCGTGACGCTGGATCGCCTGACGCTGGGATTCCGGCCTTTGCCGACGGACGAATTGCCGGTGGTGGGCGCCGTGCCGGGCGTGACGGGAGTGCACGTGGCCGTGATGCACAGCGGCGTGACGCTGGCGCCGATCATCGGCCACCACATGACTCAGGAAGTGCTTTCCAGTGAGCGGGTGAATGCGCTGGCGCCGTTCCGGCCGGAACGATTCAGCTGATCGACAGATGCGCAGCGATGGCGTCGATGACTTCGTAGGGCCGTTCGGCCAGCAGCATATGACCGGCCCTGTCCAGGGCCAGCAGATGCGACCCATGGATACCTGCTGCCAGCGCGCGCGCGCTCTTCAGCGGCGTCATCTGATCCTTCTCGCCACTGATCAGCAGCGTCTGCGCCTTCACCTTGCCGGCATCGGCAAGTCCATCGCGATAGGCATTGCAGGCGGCAAGATCGGCATGCAGCACGCCCGGCCTGGCGCGCTCCAGAATGCGCTCTCCAGCCCCGACCATCCATACGCCGGGCGCGCGGCTGCCGCCGATTCCCGCGGCGAATCCATAGCCCCACAAATTCACCATGTCGATGGCTGTGTGCTCATTCGCAGCGGCGGCGCCGAGCAGATCCGGATGCACCGGCATGCTCGCCGCCGTGCCGATCAGCACCAGTTTGTCCACGGCCTGTGGAAACTGCGCCGCCGCATGCAAGGCGATGAGCGAACCCATGGAATGACCGATCAGCGTCGCGGACCGTGTGCCGGCCGCGGCCAGCAGATCGACCAGCCATCCCGCCATCACAGCGATGCTGGTCAGCGGCTCGCCGTCTGATTTTCCATGGCCGGGCAGATCGACGGCCAGTACGTTCCAGCCATGGAAGGCGAGCCAGCGGCTTTGCAGCGCCCACACGGTGTGGTCGAGCCCCGCGCCATGAACGAACACGGCCAGCGGCCGCCCCGGCTGATGCGCGCGTCCGCCGCCGACCGCGTATACGCTGTGTCCCTGCACTACGAATTGCACGTTGCGCCCCTTTAGCTTCTTCAGGCTTTGGCGGCGGCGCGCAGCGCCTGACCCAGATCGGCGATGAGGTCGGATGCCGACTCGATGCCCACCGACAGCCGCACCATGTCCTCGCTGATGCCGGCCGCGCCCAGCTGCGCCGCGCTCATTTGCTGATGCGTGGTGGTGGCCGGGTGAATGACCAGTGTCTTGGCATCGCCGACGTTGGCCAGATGACTCGCCAGCCGCAGCGACTCGATGAACTTGGCGCCCGCGGCGCGCCCGCCCTTGACGCCGAAACTGATCATTGAACCCGCGCCCCGCGGCAACAAGCGTCGCGCCAGCTCGTGATCCGGATGACTGGGCAGGCTCGGATGAACCACCCAGGCCACCGACGGATTGGCTTGCAGGAATTCGAGAATGGCGGCGGTGTTTTCCATGTGGCGCTGCATGCGCAGGCTCAAGGTTTCGATGCCCTGCAACAGATGGAACGCATTCATGGGCGACAGGCATACGCCAAACTGTCGCAGGCCTTCCGTGCGCGCGCGCATCACGAAAGCCGCGGGGCCGAACTGTTCGGTGAACACGATGCCCTGATAGCCGGCCACCGGCTGGCTCAAGGTGGGAAACTTGCCCGAGGCCTCCCAGTCGAAGCGGCCGCCGTCGATGACGGCGCCGCCGATGGCGATGCCATGTCCGCCGATCCACTTGGTGACCGAATGCATGACCAGGTCCGCGCCCAAATCCAGCGGGCGGCACAGGTAGGGTGTGGCGAAGGTGCTGTCGATGAGCAAGGGGATGGCGGCGGAATGCGCGATCTCGGCGATGGCGGGAATATCCAGCACTTCCAGACCCGGGTTGCCGATGGTTTCGCCGATGATGAGCCGCGTGTTGGGCTGCAGCGCTGCGCGAAAGCCGGCGATGTCGCGCGGCTTGACGAAAGTGGTGTTGATGCCGAAACGCGGCAGCGTGTGCGAGAGCAGATTGATCGTGCCGCCATACAGTGAGGCGGAGGCAACGATGTGATCGCCCGCGCCAAGCAGCGTCGCGATGGCGATGTGCATGGCGGCCATGCCGCTGGCCGTGCAGACCGCGCCGACGCCGCCTTCGAGCGCGGCCAGACGCTCCTCGAGCACGGCCACGGTCGGATTGGAAATGCGGCTGTACACGTACCCGGGCCGCTCCAGATTGAACAGCGAGGCGGCCTGATCCGTGTCTTGGAAAACGTACGAAGTCGTCTGGAAAATGGGCACCGCACGCGCGCCGTTGACCGGATCCGGATGGTGGCCGGCGTGCAGACTCAGGGTGTCGAAACCGGGGGGTTGGGGAGCAGCCATGGGCGCCAGTATACGATGCGCTGCGCATGGTGGCCGGCGAAACCGACTAAACTAGCGGCTTCGCGGGCGCAGCATTCAAAGGAACCATCTAAAATCTTATGGCCGAAATCGAAATTCATCACGCAGAGCATGCGACCGATCCCAGCAGCCGGCGCGTCGGCGTATTGATCGGCGTGGTCGGCGTCTTATTGTCGGTCGTCACGATCTCCTCGCACCGGGCGCACACCGATGCGGTCATTCATCGCACCGAGGCGAATGATCAGTGGACCTACTACCAGGCAAAAAAAACCCGCGAACAGATGAGCGAAGTGGGCATCACGCTGCTCAACGCCGTGGCGCCGGAAGATAAGGCGGCCGCGCCCGTCAAGAAGCTGGCGGCGGCGCGCGATCATTACGCCCAGGATGCGCTGGAGATTCAAAAGCAGGCACGCGGCAAGGACGATGAAACCAAGGCCGCAGAGGCACGCGCGCTGCGTTTCGATCTGGGTGAGGGCCTGCTGGAACTGGGGCTGGTGCTGTGTTCGCTGTACTTCCTGGCGCGCAAGGCGTTTTTCCCGGTCTTCGGTCTCATCGCGGCGGCGACCGGAACCCTCATCGGCGCGTCCGGATTTCTATTGTGACGAGCGGTTCTGCGCGCCTTGCTGCCGCTGCGCTCCTGGCGCTGGGCTGGGCCCAGGCCGCTCATTGCGTGCCGCAACCGGCGCGCGTCGAGGCAAAGTCCAACTCCTTCGTGGCGGTGGGTGTCGTCACGGCCGACCGCATGGTCATTCACCTGAGCCGCGCGCTGGACAATGCGCCGGTGCACGATGCCGCCGTGAAAGTCACCATCCGCGCGCTGAGTCTGACAGCGGTGGCGCAGACGGACGGAAGCTATGAGGTGAAAAGTGCGGAGCTGACCGCCTCAGGTCCGGCGGTCGTCGCGTTTCTCGTGACACGCGCCGGAGAGACCGAGAAACTGGTGGGTACTCTGGATGCGCCCGCGGTGACTAAAAAGGTGACTGACAGCGGGCAGGCGCGCCAGCTGATGTGGTGGGTGTTGAATTTTGCCGTCTGCATCGGATTCTTGCTGCTGTATTCCCGGCGGCGCAAGGCGGCGGCCGCACGCGGCGAGGACTAGAAGCTCTGCTTGGTGCCCACCAGCACCTGGAATTTCTTGATGCCCGGGTCATTGTTCAACGGATACGCAAAATCGATGTGCAGCACGTTGCCCAGCCCGGAGCGGGTGTTGCCGAACCGCAGGCCGAAGCCGATATCGCTCAACAAACCCGCATTGCTGTTGCCGACGGAGTCCGAGCCCCAGGTGCGTCCCACATCGGCAAAAATTGCGGCGCCGAAGCGCGCCAGACGGAACGGGTACCATTGCGTATAAAAGCGCTGCTCGACGGTGAGCAGTGCGCGCGAGGTGCCCGCCTCATAGCGCAGCGGATAGCCGCGCAGACCACTGTCCCCACCGATGAGCAGCTGCGTTTCCGGATCCAGCGCGGTGGTCGCGGTGCCGCCCAGAAACACGTAGAAAACGCGGTCCGCGCGCCACCGCCAGTAATAGCTGGCGGTTGAGTCGAGAATCAGATTGCGGGCCCTGCCGCTTTCGATGCGCGTATTGAAGGTTGAGGTCAGGAACAGCTGCGTCGAATTCGACAGCTGGAAACCCTTCTGCGCGTTGGCGTTGACGATGGCCGCGTTGCGGGTCGCACCGAAGGCGGAATTCGAAAAGCCCAACTCCAGGCCCATCTGCGTGCCAAAGGTGAGGTCTTCGGTGCGGCCGATCTGATTCTGATCGCCGGCTTTGCGGAAATCGTCCTGAATCAGGCTGATGCCCAGATACGGGTACGCGGTCGTGCGATCGGGCGGCAGCATGGCGGCGGGCGTCGGGGTGTCGACAGGGGCAAACACGTTCCGGTCATAGCGAACGCCGCCCGTCCAGCGCTTGGTCCAACCCTCGATGAGGCCGCTGGAGATGCCGCCGCTGGCTTCGTAGTAGGTTTCATCGCGCTGGAACTGATCGGCAATTTCTCCCTGGCTGTAGCGCGAGACCGTGCGCTTGAACTGCAGCGCCTTGAACGTGGTGCTCCACGGCGCATCCAGCGAATAGAACGGTCGCCCTACGGCGATGCCCCGGTTCGAGCCGTCGTTGGAGTTGGCATAGGAGGCGCCCAGCGTCCAGCGCGAACCAAACAGGTTCGGGTCCTCATAATCGATGCTGTCGCTGGTGCGGTCCACGTTGCTGCCGTGACCGATCTGTATCTTCTTGCCCCAGCCGAACAGGTTGGAGTCCTCCAATTCAAAGCGCGTGTTGTTGGTGCCGCCGGAGCGCCCGAAGGAGATGCCCGGACTCAAGGTCCAGACGTCCTTGGTGATGAC
This sequence comes from Pseudomonadota bacterium, assembly GCA_025357635.1. GTDB lineage: Bacteria > Pseudomonadota > Gammaproteobacteria > Steroidobacterales > Steroidobacteraceae > TMP-86. The sequence goes on along the minus strand of JANXOV010000142.1, from coordinate 9,686 downwards.
TCTGACCTCGACCTTGCCGTTCTCATACTTTTCCGGTACGACGCGCGCGTCATAGATAAAGCGCAACGCGCGCAGATTGCGCTCGGTCTCAGCGAGCTTTTTGGGATCGTAGCGATCGCCCACCTTGAACAGCAGCTGCGCATCGATGGTGAAATTCTTGGTGCGGATATGCAGATCGTTGGCGAGGCGATACAGGCCGTTGTTCTCGCGTCGATCGGATTCATCGAATATCTGTCGGATATCGAGCACGACCTTGCCGATCACCGCGCCCTCGGCAAGCATCTGTTCGTCGCTGGCCAGGCCGGGCGGCCTGGGCTCATCGATACGTGTCTGCTCGGTGTCGGTGAGTTTCGCGGCGCGCACTGGCGAGGCGCACGACAGCGCCACGCTCGCAACCAATGCCCAACCGATCCTGCCTGCTAACCGCATGCGCTCAAGGCTACCTGTTCAATGGCGGCAACGCCGCACGCATTTCTACGGAATGAGAACCGTGCACCCTGTGGTCTTGCGGGCTTCCAGATCACGATGCGCCTGCGCCGCATCCGCCAGCGCATAGCGCTGCCCGATGGAAATTTTTACCTGCCCTCGGGCGACGACATCGAACAACTCCCGCGCCGACGCGTTCAGCAGGCGCGGCGTCGACACGTAGTGAAACAACGCCGGCCGGGTAAGAAACAGCGAACCGCGTTTGCTCAACTCTAGCGCGGAGAATGGCGGCACCGGACCGGTTGAATTTCCATAGGTGACCATTAGACCGAGCGGCGCCAGACAATCCATCGATCCGAAGAAGGAATCCCGTCCAAGGGAGTCGTAGACCACCGGAACGCCCTTTCCCGCCGTGATCTGCCTGACGCGGGCGGTAAAGTCCTCCCGTGCGGTGACGATCACGTGATCGCAGCCTAAGTCCTTGGCCATCTGCGCTTTGGAATCGCTCCCCACCGTGCCGATGACGGTCGCACCCAGCACCTTGGCCCATTGCACCGCGATCGAACCGACGCCGCCTGCGGCGGCGTGAATCAGAATGGTTTCGCCGCGCTTGACCCGATACGTGCTGCGCAGCAGATACTGAGCGGTCATGCCCTTGAGCATCATCGCCGCCGCCTGCTCATCGCCGACGGTATCGGGGATGCGCACCATGCGCTCGGCGGGGACGTTGCGCCGTTCACAATACGAACCGGCATAGTTGAGCGCGTAGGCCACGCGCATGCCGATTTTCAACTGTTTGACCTTGGAGCCGACAGCGGTGACAACGCCGGCGGCTTCGCGCCCGAGAACCGCCGGCAGCGGCATGGGATACAGCCCGGTGCGGTCATAGACGTCAATGAAATTCAGGCCGATCGCGGTGTGGCGGATCTGCACTTCCCCGGCGGCCGGCGCGGGGACATCGACCTCTTCATAGCGCAGCTGTTCCGCTCCGCCCGGCTGATGCAAACGAATGGCTTTGGACATGCTCGGCTTACCTCCGCGACCGTGCCTACAATGCGGCGTTATCGCTTTCGCCGGTGCGGATGCGCAACACCCGCTCGATGTCAGTGATGAAAATCTTTCCATCGCCGACCTTGCCGGTCTTGGCGGCGCCGACGATGGCCTCCACCACCTGGTCGACCAGTTCGTTTTTCACCGCCACCTCGACGCGCGTCTTGGGCACGAAGTCCACCACGTACTCGGCGCCCCGATACAGTTCCGTGTGGCCGCGCTGGCGGCCGAAGCCTTTCACTTCAGTCACCGTCATGCCGGAGACGCCTATTTCCGAAAGCGCTGTTCGAACATCGTCGAGCTTGAACGGTTTGATAATGGCAGTGATCAGTTTCATCGCAAACTCCGGCAGATTTGACCTTTGTTCATGAGCAAGTTAATGGCATCAGTCATTCTCGCTACCCCCTCACACAGTATCAGAGAGTTAAGGTTCTGGCCCTCCGGCTGGTAATATCCGTGCACCGATGGAATGCGCGGACGTTAGGATGCGCCCCGCATTGGTGCAGGCAGGCTCATTACAGATCAAACCGGGGAAAACATGAGTTCAACATTCCTGATCGTGGGGGGCGGACAGGCCGGCGCCCAGGCGATCGACTCGCTGCGCCGCGACGGCTTTGCCGGCAAACTCGTTCTGATCGGCGATGAAACGCAGCTGCCCTATCAGCGCCCGCCCCTGTCGAAAAAATACCTGGCCGGCGAGATGCCCGCGGACCGACTGCTGTTCCGCCACGCCGCCTACTATGCCGAACATGGCATCGAGGTGAGGCTTGATTCGCGCGCGCAACGGTTGCGCCCGGAGCAGCACACGCTGGAATTGTCGAGCGGCGAAACGCTGCACTACGACCGGCTGCTGCTGGCGACGGGTGCGAGGCCGCGCATGCTCACCTGCAGCGGCGCGGACTTGGGACGGGTGCATGCGCTGCGCAATATCGCCGATGTCGACGCCATCCGCGCGCACCTCAAGCCGGGGGCACGCGTGGTGATCATCGGCGGCGGCTACATCGGTCTGGAAACCGCCGCGACCGCGGTGAAGCTGGGCTGCGATGTCACGATTCTGGAAATGGCGGAGCGCGCCTTGAACCGCGTGGTGGCGCCGGTTGTGTCGGATTTTTTCATGCGCGAACACCGCGGGCATGGCATCAAGATCCTGTGCAACACGCAGGTGTCGAGCCTGGAGGGCCGCGGTGGCGTGGAGCGCGTGCTGTGCACAGACGGCTCACAGCATGAAGCGGACATGGTGATCGTCGGCGTGGGCGCCGTTCCAAACGTGGAACTGGCGCGCGATGCCGGCATCGCCTGCGACAACGGCATCAGCGTGGATGAGTTCTGCCGCAGCAGCGACGCCCATGTGTTCGCCGCTGGGGATTGCTGCAATCACCCCTCGCCGCGCTTCGGCCGGCGCGTCCGCCTCGAATCCGTCGACAATGCCTTCGAGCAGGCCAGGACGGCGGCCCTGAACATGCTGGACAAGCCCACGGTACATGACAAGGTGCCCTGGTTCTGGTCCGACCAATTCGATTTGAAGCTGTTGATCGTCGGGCTGTCGCAGGATCACGATCGCGTCGTCGTGCGCGGCGAGCCGGCGGCGCGCAGCTTCAGTGTCTGTTACCTGAAAGGCAATGAACTGCTGGCCGTGGATACCATCAATCATTCCAAGGACTACATGGCCGGACGCAAGCTGATCGCCGAGCGCAGTCTCATGGACCTGGAGAAGCTGGCGAATCCGCAGATCGGGCTTAAGGATGCCGTGCGCGCTGGTTAGATTCCGGGCTTCGATGTTCCGGCGTTATCGCCTGTGCCGGTCCGGGTCCGGGTGCGCTTGTGGCGCGTGGTAAGCGCGGCCGCTTCGAAGCGCCGGCTGCGCTGAGTGCGAGGTTGGATGCTTGCGGTGAGCGGATGGAGCGCTAGCAGCCGACCGCTTCGAAACGGTGCCTTGACCGCGCGCCCACGCGCCGGCCAGACTCTGTTCCAGCTGCCGACGCGGCGGCGCTAGTACCTCGACACGGTGATTATGACCGGTTGGGCGGATCAACGCAGCAAGGGCAAAGATTCTGGCGCGAGGAGCAATGCGATGCTGCGTGCGGCGCCGGGGGTGCGATGGATAAAGCCGCTGCGCTCCAGGGTGAGGATCATTTGATGCACGGAAGGGGCGGAGACTTCGAAGAAGTCGCGGAAGTCCGCTTCGGCCGGTGGCCGACGATTCAGTTTGGTGTAGGCATAGAGGAAGGCCAGGTATTGACCCTGAGTGGAGGTAAAGCTTGGCGGTGTTGATGTCAGGATGTTGTTGGGCATGAGAATTGCTCCGCTCTTTCCCCGTCACTATTTTGACGCGGAGCGCAAGTTGATGAATGTACGATATCGGGTGCAATTGAGCGAGGCAGAACGGGTGGAATTGAACGGCTTACTCAGCGGCAAGCGTCAGGCGGTACGACGGGTGAAGCGGGCGCAGATCTTGTTGGCCTCGGATTTGGGTCAAGCGGAGGAGAGGATCGCGCGTACGCTCGGGGTGGGGATATCCACGGTCTATCGGACGCGGCGGCGCTTTGTGGAGGGCAATTTGATTTGCGCTCTGAGCGAGGAGGCCAGGGCCGGAGCGCCGCGCAAGCTCTCCGGGCAGGAAGAGGCGCTGCTGGTAGCCACCGCGTGTTCCAAAGCCCCTGCCGGGTGCGCGCGCTGGACCTTGAAGTTGCTGGCCGGTCGGATGCTAGAGTTGACCGAACACGGTATTTTATCCAGTGAAACGATCCGCCGGCGGCTGCACGCAAATGAGTTGAAGCCCTGGCAACGCAAGATGTGGTGCATCCCGAAGATCGATGCGGAGTATGTGGCGCGGATGGAAGATGTGCTGGATTTGTATGCCGAGCAGCCGCCTCCAAGCCATCCGGTGGTGAGCTTTGATGAGAGCCCGCAGCAATTGATCGGCGAGGTCCGCACACCCATCGCCGCGCTCCCCGGTCAGGCCGAGCGTTACGATAGCGAATATCGGCGCAATGGCACCGCGAACCTTTTCATCATGGTCGATGCGCACCGTCCCTGGCGGCATGTGAAGGTCACCGATCAGCGCACGGGGCAAGACTTTGCCGCCTGTATGCGCGATCTGGTGGATCGGCATTACCCGCGGGCGAAGAAAATCCGCGTGATCCTGGACAACCTCTCCACGCACACAGGGGCTGCGCTGTACAACAGCTTCCCCCCGGCCGAGGCACGGCGGGTGTTGAGCAAGCTTGAGTTCCACTACACCCCCAAGCATGCCAGTTGGCTGAACATGGTGGAGATCGAGATCGGGGTGCTGCGCAAACAATGTCTGGACCGGCGCATCGAACAACGCGCAGAGCTTGAATCAGAGATCGCCATCTGGGAGAAACGCCGCAATGCCAGCGGGGAGAAAATCAAATGGTTGTTCAACTGCGAAAAGGCCCGCAAGAAAATGCGCCACGCTTATCCGCAGCTGCTGTCCGAATCCAACGCCGCCAGAGCGGCCGCGTGAACCGGTCAAAATCACCGTGTTAAGGTACTAGTCGATAACGAGCAGCAAATCCTTCGTGTCAACCTGCTGACCCGGCTTGACCAGCACTTCCTTGACCGTGCCGTCGCGCTCGGCGCGCACGGTGGTTTCCATTTTCATCGCTTCGAGTGTCAGCAGCGCATCGCCGCGCGCCATCTTCTGCCCCGCATGCACGAGCAGAGTGCCGACGGTGCCGGGCATCGGCGCACCGACATGTCCGGCGTTGCCGGACTCGGCCTTTCGCGCCGGCGGCCGCTTGGCGACCTGACTGCGATCGGCGATGCGCACTGAGCGCGGCTGGCCGTTCAGTTCGAAAAACACGCTGCGGGTGCCGTCGTCATGCGGATCGCTGGTGGCGACGTAGCGCACGATCAGCGTCTTGCCGCGCTCCAGATCCACGCTGATCTCCTGACCAGGCTCCATGCCGTAGAAAAAAACCGACGTGGGCAAGGTGCTCAGATCGCCGAAGCTGGCGCGGTCTGCGGCGTACTCCAGAAACACCTTGGGATACATCAAGTAGGAGGCCAGATCCGAATCGCTGATCTTGCGCCCGATCTTGCCTTCCACGCCGTTGCGCGCGCCAGGCAGGTCAGTCGATGCGAGCAGTTCACCCGGCCGGCGCGTCAGCGGTGCGCGGCCTTGCAACACCTTGCGCTGGAACTGCTCGGGGAAACCGCCATAGGCCTGTCCGAGATCACCGCGCAAGAGCTGCACCAGAGACTCCGGAAAGGCGATTTCCACCGCCGGGTCGAGTACGGCTTCGCGTGTCAGGCCGCTGGTCACCATCATGATGGCCATGTCGCCCACGACTTTGGACGTGGGCGTGACTTTGACGATGTCGCCCAGCATGTCATTCACCTGCGCATAGGCATGCGCCACTTCGGGCCAGCGATGATCGTCGATGCCCAGTGAACGGGCCTGCTCGCGCAGGTTCGTGTACTGGCCGCCGGGCATGCCGTGCACGTACACCTCCGAGGCGCCCGCGCGAATGTCGCTTTCGAAAGCCACATAGCCGTGCCGCACCTGCTCCCAGTAGCCGGAAATCAGCCGCAGATTCTCCGGGTCCAGGCCGCAGTCGCGCCCGCCGTAGCGCAGCGCCTCGACGATGGAGCCCAGATTGGGCTGCGAGGTCAGACCCGACAGCGCATCGATGGCGCCGTCCACCGCGTCCGCGCCGGCCTCGACCGCCGCGAGCACGCTGGCAGCGGCAATGCCGCTGGTGTCATGCGTATGAAAGTGCACGGGCAGGCCGATTTCCTCCTTCAACGCTTTCACGAGAATGGCGGCGGCACGCGGCTGGCACAATCCGGCCATGTCCTTGATGCCGATGACATGCACGCCCATGGCCTTGAGTTCAGCGGCGAGCTTCAGGTAGTAGGCCAGGTCGTACTTAGTCTGGCGCGGATTGCTCAGATTGCCGGTGTAGCACAACGCCGCCTCGCACAGCCTGCCGGTGCCCAGCACCGACTCGATGGCCACGCGCATGTTGCCCACCCAGTTCAGGCAGTCGAAAATGCGAAACACGTCGATGCCGCCCGCGGCGGCCTGCTCGACGAAATACTTCACGACGTTGTCCGGATAGTTCGTGTAGCCCACTGCATTGGCCGAGCGCAGCAGCATCTGCAGCAGCAGATTGGGCATCGCTTCGCGCAAGGAGGCCAGGCGCGCCCAGGGATCCTCCTTTAGAAATCGCATGGCCACGTCGAAGGTGGCGCCGCCCCAGCATTCAACCGAAAACAATTGCGGCAGAAGCGAGGCGTAGAACGGCGCAATGGCCGTCATGTCGTGCGATCGCATGCGCGTGGCCAGCAGCGACTGATGCGCATCGCGCATGCTGGTCTCGGTGAGCAGCACGCGCTTCTGCGCCAGCATCCAGGCGGAGAATTTTTCCGGGCCCAGCGTGTCGAGCAGCTGTTTGGTCCCCTGCGGCGCGGGCTGCAGAGGCACGCGCAGCACGCGCGGAAACACCGGATGGCGCGGCTTGGCGCGGCCCTTGACCTCGGGATTGCCGTTGACGATGACATCGCCCAGGAAATTCAGCAGCCGCGTGGCGCGGTCACGCTTGCGCGGAATCAGGAAGAGTTCCGGCGTTTCGTCGATGAACTTGGTTGTGTACTCCGCGTTGACGAAGCGCGGATGCGTGATCAACTGATCGAGAAAGCGCAGATTGGTGACGACGCCGCGGATTCGGAACTCCCACAGCGCGCGGTGCATGCGCGCGATGGTTTCTTCCGGCGTCGGCGACCACGCCGTCACCTTGACCAGCAACGAGTCGTAATATCGGGTGATGATGGCGCCCGCATAGGCCGTTCCGGCGTCGAGACGGATGCCGAAGCCCGCCGGGCTGCGATAGGCCGTGATGGTGCCGTAGTCGGGGACGAAGTTGTTCTCGGGGTCTTCGGTGGTGACGCGGCATTGCAGCGCATGCGCATTGATGCGGATGTCAGCCTGCAACGGCACGCCGCTTTCCGGCGTGCCGATGACCGCCCCGGAAGCCACGCGGATCTGCGCCTTGACCAGGTCGATGCCGGTGATGCACTCGGTGACGGTGTGTTCGACCTGGATGCGCGGATTGACTTCGATGAAATAGAACTTGCCGGAGTCCGCGTCCTGCAGGAACTCCACGGTGCCCGCCGCGCGGTAGCGCACGGCGCGGCCGATTTTCAGCGCCGCCTCGCACAGCTCACTGCGCTGCGCGGCGCTCAAGAAAGCTGCCGGCGCACGCTCGACCACCTTTTGATTGCGCCGCTGCACGGTGCAATCGCGCTCGAACAGATGCACCAGATTGCCGTGCGCGTCGCCCAGAATCTGCACCTCGACATGGCGGGCGCGGCGGATCAGCTTTTCCAGGTAGACCTCGTCCTTGCCGAACGCGGCCTTGGCTTCGCGCCTCGCGGTGGCCACCGCTTCAATGAGCTGTGATTCGGTGTCGATGACGCGCATGCCGCGCCCGCCGCCGCCCCAGCTGGCCTTGAGCATGACCGGAAAGCCGACCGCGTGTGCCATTGCCAGCACCTGCGCCTCCTCCATCGGCAAAGGCGGTGTCGCGGGCATGACCGGCACGCCGGCTTCCTGCGCCAGATTGCGCGCCTGCACTTTGTTGCCAAGACGGCGCATGGTGTCAGGTTCAGGACCGACAAAAATGATGCCGGCGCGCGCGCAACTGTCGGCAAATTCGGGGCTCTCGGACAGGAAGCCGTAGCCCGGATGAATGCCATCCACGCGCGCTTCGACCGCAACGCGCACGATGTCGGCGATGTCGAGATAGGCCTCGATGGGCCCCTTGCCTTCGCCGACCAGATAGCTTTCATCCGACTTGGTCCGGTGCAGGGAAAAGCGGTCTTCCTTGGAATAGACGGCGACCGTGCGGATGCCCAGTTCCGCGGCAGCGCGCATCACGCGGATGGCGATTTCGCCGCGGTTGGCGATCAGCAACTTGCGGATGGCGGCAGGTTTGGCGGCGGGGGTCATGATGAAATGATGATAGCCTTGCTGTGAACTTTCAGGCTAGGAAATTGAAATGTACGCATTGGCGATTCACGGTGGTGCAGGAACGCTGCCGCGCAGCGAGTTGAGCACCGAAATGGAGCGAGAGTATCGCGCCGCCCTGCGCGAGGCCCTTGAGGCGGGGCGCACGATTCTTGCGCGCGGCGGCACGAGTCTGGATGCCGTCACGCAGGCGGTGGTGGCGCTGGAGGACTGCCCCTTGTTCAACGCCGGCCGCGGCGCCGTGTTCACCCATGACGGGCACAACGAACTGGATGCCTCGATCATGAACGGCGCGACGCTGGCGGCCGGCGCCGTGTGTGGCCTCACTCGCATCGCCAACCCCATCGCGCTGGCGCGCCGCGTCATGGAACATTCCGACTACGTCATGCTCAGCGGCGCCGGCGCGGAGGAATTTGCCGCTTTGCAGGGGTTTGCGTTCGTGCCTCCGGAATATTTCCGGACCGAGGCGCGCTGGCAGCAGCTGCAGCGCATTCTGGAGGGTGATCGCACACTCTCGCCGCTGACCATTTCCCATACCGGCACCGTGGGCGCAGTGGCCGTGGATACGCACGGCGACCTCGCGGCGGCAACTTCCACGGGCGGCATGACCGGCAAGCGCTTCAACCGCATCGGCGATTCGCCCCTCATCGGCGCCGGCACCTACGCCGACAATCGCTCCTGCGCGGTGTCGGCGACCGGCCACGGCGAGAAGTTCATCTGCGCAGCAGTCGCACACGACATCGCAGCGCGAATGCGCTTCGGCGGACGCGACCTGCGAACCGCAGTACACGAAGTCGTTCATCAGGAACTCACCGCGATCAACGGCGAAGGCGGCGTCATCGCCGTCGACCACTCCGGTGCGATCAGTATGCAATTCAATAGCCAAGGCATGTTCCGTGCGGCGACACGCGACGCTGAGTCGGCGGTCATCGCCATTTACGACACCTGACTTTGAACTCTTCGCTTCTTCTACAAGGAGCCGCGGCTCACCGTTTGCGGCTTTGCTGTTGCGGATCCGGGATCAGATGTTTGTTTGGCGCGTGTAAGCGCGGCCGTTTCGGATCGCCGGTCGCGCTGAGTATGACGTTGGACTCTTGAAGTAACCGAATGATGCGCTAGCGACCGACCGATCCAAAACGGTGCCTTTACCGCGCGCCCACGCGCCAAACAGATTCCCCTCAGACAGACAGAGCGGCGAGGTAAAAAGCAGGAGTCA
>JANXOV010000030.1 GCA_025357635.1 Pseudomonadota bacterium | reverse complement strand
AGACTGCAGCGCTGCGCGATCTTTGAGGGCGTGATACGAGGTGCCATAGGCCATCACGAAGGAGGCCGCCAGGTCAAAGGGCAGTTCGTCCGGAATGGCGGTGACCTTGTCGACGTCGGCGACGATTTCCTCGGCAAACGCGCCCCAGCCTGAGAAGGCCGTGACTCGTTGTCCTACGGTGAAGCCCGTCACCGCGGACCCCAGGCCTTTGATCTGTCCTGCACATTCGCCGCCCGGCGTGAACGGCAGAGGCGGTTTGAATTGATACAGATTCTGGATGATGAGCGTGTCGGGAAAATTCACGCCGGCGGCACGCACACTGATCAGCACCTGATTCGGGCCGGGCTGCGGGCTGGGGAGATTCTCGACGCACAGCGAATCGGGCGGACCGTATTGCTTGCAGAGGATGGCTTTCATGTCACTCCTGATTCACACAATCGTCAAGCTCACGAGATCTTCCGCGATTAACTTAACGCACGCCCGGTACTAAAGCTATCGCAACCCTGATGGGGCGTCGTCCTTGAGCCGTTTCAAGTTTCGCATTCGAATTTTCTTGATGGTGTCGATCGCTTTGCTGACAGGCGGGACGGCGCTCGCAGAACCTGTACGGGGCATGTCGATCCCCGCGGTGCTGGCAGTCAATCACCCGCTGCAGCCAGCCGCTTCAGGCGTCACAGATCTCAAATTCGCCGAATTGTTCAAGATGCCGGTAGGTCCGCGCGGTTTGGAGCTATCGGAAAAAGCCGTTGAGTTGAATGGCAGGAAAGTTCGCCTGGTAGGGTTCATGGTGCGGCAGGACATGCCGACCAAGGGCATGTTCATATTTGCTTCCATGCCGCTGGAACTCGGCGATGAAGACGAGAGTCTGTCCGATGACCTGCCTCCGGGCGCGGTTTTCGTGCATATCGAAAAACCGGCGGATGCTCAGATCCGGTACATACCCTCGCTCATCAAGCTCACCGGCACATTGCAGTTGGGACCGAAGAACGAGATCGACGGTCACGTTTCAAGTGTTCGCTTGCTGCTCGACGATGCGCCGGCCCGATCGGTCCTCAGGCTCAATGCTGCGCTGGCCAAGCGCAGCGCGCAGTCGCGTTCCGATCAGACTTTGTCATCAAACGAATGATTCACCCAGGAGACCTTCCGATGTTGGTTAAAGATCCGGTTCGAGTTTGTCGTCACGCGGCTTTGGCCGCGGCCATGTTGGGAGCCTCGCTCAGCGCATCTGCAGCGCCGACCATTTCACGTCTGACGCCGCCGAGTGAACTGTTTTCCCTGGGTGTTCAGGCGCCGGGGACGCCCGTCACGTCCCGCTTCCTGGCCGGGCAACGATTCGACATTCAGGCAACGGTCAGACCGAGCGCGGGAAACACTGTAACGCAGGTTGAGTTCTTCGTGGATGGCGTCTCTCTGGGTGCGATTACGCCGACCTCAACCGGCAACGGCAGTCTGGTGACGACCGGGCTGGTGGCCGGATTACCGGCAAATTCTGCTGTCGTGTCGTATCGCGGCTATTCCAATCTGACGCCCGGCGTACACACGCTGACGGCCGTCGCCACGGAGGGTGGAACCAGCACCTCGGGCGCCTCCGTCGATGGAAACTTCGAAGTGGTCGGGCTGACCGCCCAGGGCCGTCCGGTGAAGAACATCATCATCATGCTCGGCGATGGCATGGGCGCTGCGCATCGCACTGCGGGACGCATCATGGCCAAAGGATATGCACAAGGAAAAGCGCAAGGCCGTCTGGCAATGGACACCTTTCCCTTCACCGGCCTGGTGATGACCGCCTCGCTTGATACGATCATCACCGACTCCGCGCCCGGCATGGCCAACTATGTCAATGGCAACAAGGCCAACAGCGGACAAGAGGGCGTTTGGCCCGACGACACGACCGCGGTGTTCGACAACCCGCGCATCGAATACCTCGCCGAGTATCTGCACCGGACCAAAGGAACCTCGCTGGGCATCGTGACGACAGCGGATGTGTTCGATGCGACGCCGGCCGCCAACGCGGTGCATACCGGCGATCGCGGTCAGGGCAGTGGCATCGTCGATCAGTATCTGGATGAATCGGTCGGTTCGGCCGGTTTGTCGGTGCTGCTGGGCGGCGGACGAAAGTGGTTTCTGCCGAACTCGACCAATGCGATTCAGCCGGTCAGCGGTGCGTACAACGCGACCAACGGTTCGCAGCGCCGTACATCTTCTGACTATGTATTGCCGAGCGACATTGTCGCAGGCTGGGGACTGCCGGCCAGCGCGGTGGGAGCGTTGGACAATAACCGCGACTTGATCACCGACTTCACGACGGCGGGGTTTGCTTACGCACCCGACAAGACCTCGTTGGTTTCGGTTGGACCGGCGTCGACGAAATTGTTGGGATTGTTTTCCTTCTCCAACATGAACGTCGCCTACGACAAGATCAATGGCCGCCGAGGCGCATCGACGGTCGTCAACGACTATGGTTTCCCTGACCAGCCGATGCTCGACGAAATGACCGATGTGGCGCTGCAGGTGTTGTCGAAGAACACCAACGGCTTCATCCTGATGGCCGAGGGGGCATCGATCGACAAGCAGGCGCACTTGATGGACAGCGATCGCTGGATGCTCGAGGTGCTGGAGTTCGATCGCGCAGTGCAGAAGGCGCAGGAATTCGCCGCCGCTAACCCAGATACGTTGGTCATCGTGACGGCCGATCACGAATGTGCCGGAGCCGCGATCATCGGTGCGTCCACGAAGACGCCGGCGCAGTTGTTGACGCTTGCGCAAGGCACGGATCACACCGCTGCGACTCAGCGCGATGGCGTGGTAGGCAATTATCAGGCTGCGGGATTTCCGAAGTACACCATCGGCTCCGACGGCTATCCGGGGTTGTCCGGCACGGTCGCGACGGATATCACCGGGAAGGTTCTGATCGGCTACGGCGCCAATGCAGACCGGTACGAAACCTGGCTGACCAATCCGCAACCGACGCAGGATTCACAGCAACCGTTCGTTGCGATCGGCACGTCGAATCCCAACCCGAACCTGTCCAGCTACCCCGGCAATCCGAATGTGCGTAACAGCAGCAGCACCAATACGGCCGGGACAACTGCTTCGGGAGCGTCGGGCCATGTAGGTGTGTTCATCACTGGGCAGACCTCGCTCACATCCGCGGGTAACCAGGCTGCACATACTGCCGCGGACGTACCGCTGTCGGCCTATGGCCGCGGTTCTTATCAATTTACCGGCACGTATGACAACACCGACGTGTTCTTCAAGTTCGCTCAAGCGGCCAAGGGCGTTGCGCGCTGAGCGCAATCAGACTCTGGCAAAATCAACGGAGAGATGAAATGCTGAAAATAACCGGTCTTCACAAAGCCCTGCTGGGCGCGGCCATCGTATCGACGGGCGTGCTGGGCTCTGGCGGGGCCAATGCCGCGTCGTGCGTTGCAACCTTTGATGGCGCGGCCTCGGGAGCAACGGCCAACTCGTTGGGATCCGCCGCCAACTGCGGATTCACTTTTACCGAGGGCGTTCTGGTGGCCGATCTGGATGCCAATGGGAATCCGATCGTGGATCAGTTCGGATTGCCGATTCCCGGGCCCGACTCGCACTGGGAAACGGATCCGACCGGTTCTGCGATCTTCGTGACCAATCCCACCTCCATCGGGCGCGGCAGTGCGCCGTCGCCATCCAATGCGCTCAACGCGGTGGACCGGCAAGTGTTGATGATGCTGTCCGCGCCGCTTGCGCATGCGCAATTCTCAGTGACGCTGGACAACAGCACGTTTGGCGATCCGCTGAACTACTTCATGTTCCTCAGCGATACGGGGCACGTGACGCAGCAGAGCGCATTCAACCAGGGCGGTTCGGGAACGGTGCTGACCTTCTTTGCGGATAACGTGGCAGGCATCCTGCTGCCGTCCAACAAACTGTACGACAACATCAGCGTCAGCGCCGTTCCGCTGCCGGCCGCTCTGCCGCTGCTGTTCAGCGGACTGGGTTTGTTCGGGGCGTTCGGACGCCGCCGGGCGCGATTGACGGCCGCCTGATGAGCTGATGCTGAAGCCGGCAGCATCCCTTGCTGCCGGCTTCAGCGCGCGTGCTTAGGGGCGGCTGTGCAGCGTGTTGACGACCGCGCTCAGAAACACATGTGTTTCGATGGAGTTCTTATCGACCCATGCCTCGGGCCATGCGCTCCACACCACGACGACCAGTTTTCGCGCGGGGTTGATGTAGATAAACTGTCCGAATATCCCTTCGGCTTCGAATGCGCCGGCATGCGGGGACACCGGCGGCAGCGCCCACCATTGATAGCCATATCCTAGCGGATCACCCGGCTCCAGCTTGCCGAAAGCCACTTGCGGTGAATCAGCGCGCGGCTGAGTGGCCTGCGCCACCCAGCCATTGGGCAGCACGCGTTGGCCGCCGGCCATGCCATCGCCCAGAATGAACAAGCCGAAGCGGCCATAGTCGCGCAGCGTCATCGAGAGCATTCCGCCCGCCATCTCCGCGCCATCCTCGGATTCCAGCGCCCAGTAGCCATCGCTTTGCATGCCGAAGCGGGACCAGATTTTGTCGGCGAGATAGTCCGACAAGTGCCGATGCGTCGCGGCGCTCACCGCCAGTCCGAGCAGGTGGGTCTCGCCGGTGTTGTAGTTGAACACCGTGCCCGGTGCTGCGGCACGCGGCAATTTGCGCATGAAGTCGATGATGCAGCCGCTGGTTTTTTCCGTCGTGCATTTTAACAGCCTGCCGATGTCCGAATCGTGCTGACGGTAGTCCTCGTTCCATTTCACGCCCGAGGACATCTGCAACAGATTGCGCACGCTGGCTCCGTCATAGGCCGAGCCTTTGAGCGCGGGCAGGTAGCGGGTGATCGGGTCTTCGATGCTGTGAATCGAACCGTCCGCCACCGCCGCACCGACCAGGGTGGAGAGGATGGACTTGCCGACGGAAAACGAGGTCCAGCGGCTGGCCTCGGTATTGCCAAGACCATAGCGCTCCAGCGCAATGTGCCCGTGGTCGAGCACGAGCAGCCCGGAGACTCGGTTGCGCGCCATGAAATCCTCGATCCCGAATTTCCGGCCCTCGCTCTCATAAGAAATGACGGTCAGCGGTTTGACCGCCTTGGGCAGGGGATAAGGCTTGGAACCATGCTTGAACGTGCGGGTCGCAAACAGCTTGTCGATGTTGCGGAACGATCCGGGCTGCTCATCCGGCGGCAGCATCAAGAAGTTCGCGGCGGTACCGATCTTCTCCGCCGGAGCAGGTGTGTTGGCATTGCCATAAGAAGGTTGCGGCAACGCGCCTAGTGAGGCGCTCAGGACGCAGGCCGCGCAAAGCGCGCGCACGGATCCGACGGTCGGCTCGAGTTGCGAATGAGGTAGTGGCATCACGGCTCCGGCAGGTGGATTTTTCAGACTACAGTGTAGGCGCTGCGGATTCGGTCCAACAATCGATACTTTTCAATCATTGTGTAAAACTGCAGCGGCTATTCCATTGTCGGAGATATCGATGCGTTACCGCCTGCTCGGCCAGACCGGCCTGTATGTCTCGGAGATCTGCCTGGGGACAATGACCTACGGCGGTGGCGGCGATATCTGGGTGGCGATCGGCGCCTTGCAGCAGGATGCGGTCACCGAGCAGGTCGCAACGGCGCTCGAGGCCGGCGTGAATTTTATCGACACCGCCAATGTCTATGCGCGCGGCGAGTCGGAAACCCTGCTCGGTGCGGCGCTCAAGGTCTTGAAGGTGCCGCGCGATCAGGTCATCGTGGCCACCAAGTCCAGCGGCTCCATGAACGAGACGCCCAATGGCCGCGGTCAGTCGCGCTATCACATCGTCAACGAAGTGGAGGCGAGCCTGCGGCGCTTGCAGCTGGATCACATCGACTTGTATCAGCTGCATTCGTTCGATCCGTTGACGCCGTTCGAAGAATCACTCGCCGCGCTGGATGATCTGGTGCGCGCCGGCAAGACCCGCTACATCGGACTTTGCAACATGGCGGCCTGGCAGATCATGAAAGCACTCGGCGTTTCCGAACAGCGCCGTCTGGCGAAGTTCGTCAGCGTTCAAGCCTATTACACCATCGCCAGCCGCGAGCTGGAGCGCGAACTCGTGCCGCTGATGCAGGATCAGAAATTGGGTCTGATGGTATGGAGCCCTCTGGCCGGCGGCTTGCTCACCGGCAAGTATTCCTCAGCCGATGACAAGGGTCCCGCGGGCGCTCGGCGCGCCACCTGGGATTTTCCCATGGTGGACAAGCCACGCGCCTTCCGCTGCGTGGAGGCGATGCGCGGCATTGCGCAGAGACATCAGGTATCGGTGGCGCAGATTGCGCTGGCCTGGCTGTTGAGCAAGCCGTTCGTCACCACAATCATCATCGGCGCCAAGACCCTGCCGCAGCTGAATGACAACCTGGCCGCGGTGCGAGTCCAACTGAGTGCAGAGGATCTCGCTGCGCTCGATGAGCTCAGCCGGGTGCCGGTCGAATACCCCGGTTGGATGCTCGAGTTCCAGGGCCAGCCCCGCCTCAAACCGCCGGTGAAAGAATAGCGCTCAGGCGCGCTCCGGTCCGGCTTCCTGGATCAGTGCGCGGATCCTGCGCACATCGTTGATCTCGTGGAAGGCGAGCAGCGCGAAGCGCGCCAGAAACGGCGTGGCCTGCGCTTCGCTCACGGCGCTGAGCGTGCGGCAAAAATCCCCGTACACCTCGTCCAATTCCTGTTCATTCATGATGAAGGATCCACTCCATTGCGTGTTTGATGTCATCGTTGGTCGCGCGATGCCAGCGCGCCAGCACATGCCCGTCAGGTCGGATCAGATAGGCGCTGCCCACCTGCGCATCGTATGCACGCCAAAGATTGCCGCTGATATCCGTGCCGCTCGGGCCGGCATTGGAGGAGCGAACCTTGACGAACAAGGGCACGATGCGCACCGGGACGTGCCGCTTGGACCAATCTGCCAGCGGCGCTGTCAGCGACAGCGGCAGTTCGGCGTGCGTGAAGTACAAGAGCGTGAAGCCGGGGTGCAGCAGCTGCGTCAGATGTCCGGCGCGCGAATTGCGGCCATCCCAGATCATCAGCGGCAGATCGATGAGCGCCGCGCCGGGCGCGGGGCCGTCCTGGAATTCCGTCGCCGCCCGCCGCAGCACGGGTTGCGGCGGACCGGCATAAGCGGACGCCTGCGTCTGGCGCGGATTGATCAGCGAACGTATCCACTGATGCTTCACCGCCAGGGACAGCGCGGCGGTGCGCATCCATTGGAATGCAAAGTTGGGTGGCGACATGAACTCGGTGCTTTTGATGCCGGCACTCAAGTTCTCGCGCGCAGCCTTCACCCGTTCTTCGGAATAGGTGTCGAGCAGCGCATCCCCGGCCTGTCCCGAGACTACCAACGCCAGTTTCCAGGCCAGATTGTGCGCATCCTCGAAACCGGAATTCGCGCCGCGCACGCCGAATATCGGCACCAGATGCGCGGCATCGCCCGCCAACAGGCAGCGGCCCTGGCGATACCGGTTCAAGGTGAGCGCATTGGCCTTGTAGAGACTGATCCAGATCGGCGACCAGTCCTCGCGCTCACCCATCATCTGCAAGTGACTCTCGATGCGCGGAATGACGTTGTCGGGCCTGACCGCCTCCTCCGGGTCTTCATCGTCGCGCAGCTGATAGTCGATGCGCCAGATGTCATCCGGTTGACGATGCATGAGAATGGTGGAACCCGGGTTCGAGGGCGGGTCGAACCACGCCAGCCGCTCCACCGGCCGCTCGCTCTTCAGCGCGATGTCGGCGATCACGTAGCGTCCTTCGTAACTCGTGCCTTCGAGCTTCAGTCCCGCAGCGTCGCGCACGATGCTGCGCGCCCCATCGCAGCCAATCAGCCACTGGGTGCGGCAGCGGTACTCCCCGGACGGCGTAAGCACCTGGATGCTCGCGCCGGCGGCATCCGGCTGTATCGCGCTGACGCGGCTTTGCCAGCGGATATCGATCAGTCCGCGCCGCGTTTTGCAGGCATCGAGCAGGAACTGCTCAATATAGTACTGCTGGATGTTAATCATCGGCGGCAACCGCTGTGCCGTGTCGTGCGGCATCTGAAAGCGCAGCACCTCGTCATTGCGGTAGAAGCTGCGCCCCCCCAGCCAGGGCAGACCGGTGTTCAGGAAAGCGGGCAGCGCGCCAAGCTGGTCGATGATCTCCAGACTTCGGCGTGAAATGCAGATGGCGCGGCTGCCCGTGCATACCGAATCGTCCGCTTCCAGAACCACGGACGCCACCCCGTGATTGGCCAACCCGAGGGCAGTGGCCAGGCCAACGGGTCCGGCACCCACGATGAGCACCCGATGCACGCCGGTTTCCTCGTCACCGACCAATCCAGGCAGCCGTGCCGCATGGCGCGTTGCCGTGAAGGGGTAAGGCACGAACGCTCGGCTCGGGCGGGTCGGATTACTCGTGGTCATGGCCGGAGTTTGCACTGTCTGCGGAGTGGCTGCGCAATGATGATCAATACGTATTGCTCCGGATGCCCTCCAGCGTCTATTCTCTCGCCACGCCCTCGCGTTGCGGGGACGATACAAAAGCCAGGGGATTGCCATCATGAGACCATTGAATTTCAAACTGGGCTGCGTGGCAGCGGCGCTTATCGGTGCGCTGCCTCTCGCGGCCATCGCGCAGCAGGCCGCCAGCGGCGGAACACTCGAAGAAATCATCGTCACCGCGCAGAAACGTGCGCAAAACTCACAGGACATCGGCATCTCGATTTCCGCCATCAGCGGCGCCGATCTGAGTTCCATGGGCGCAGTCGCGGCCACCGACATCACCAAGTCCATGCCTTCTGTTGTGTTGACGCAACCCAACGGCCCGTCCTCGTTCAGTCTGGCCATCCGCGGCGTCACTCAGAATGACTTCGCCGACCATCAGGAAAGCCCGGCGGCCATCTATGTGGATGAAGTCTATGTTTCGCAGATGGCGGGCCTGGCCTTCTCGCTGTTCGATATGGAGCGCGTGGAAGTGCTGCGCGGACCCCAGGGAACCCTGTTCGGTCGCAATGCCACCGGCGGTCTGGCCAATTTCGTGACGCGCAAGCCCACGGCTGAGGCCGGCGGTTACGTCAATCTCACGATCGGCGAGCGAAATCTAACCCGCCTCGAGGGCGCGGTTAATGGCGCAATCAAGGACGGAATCAACGGACGTCTTTCCTTCCAGACCAATCATTACGATCCGCTGTTCAAGAACGTGGCGGGTGGAGCCAGTGATGCCGAAAACGGCAATGATTGGGCGGTGCGTGGCCAGCTGTCATTCGATCTGCCCAGCAGCGGCAATTTGCTCATGTCGGCGCGCGCCAGTCGCTCCGACACGCATGCCGGTTCGTGGGAGGTGTACACCACGAAGAACCTGGGTCCCGGCGTCAACGGCCTGGCCGATCCGAGCGAAGACATTTACGGCACCGGTCCCGGCAACAATGCCACCGGCGTGCCCGGCGGCAAGGAATTCACGATTCACGACAACTTCAGCGGCTTCGCCAAGATCAAGGCCAGCGGGCTGACGGCTCGCTATTCGCAGCCCGTCGGCGTCGCCACACTGACCGTCATCGGGGACTACAACAAGCTGCGTAAGGATTACGCCGAGGACTCGGATGCCTCGCCCTTCACGCTGTTCCAGTTCTTCAACGGCAGCGATGTGGATCAGCAGTCCCTCGAAGCTCGCCTGAACGGTGGCGACAAGACATTGAACTGGACGGCCGGCGTGTATGGCTTGCGCATCAACGGCAAGTACTATGAAGGCTGGCAGGGACCGGCGTTTTGGTGGGCGCAGGAACTGGATTCACCGTCCAACCCGAATAACACGGGTTACATCTTTCCGGGCGCTTGGCCCGATAGCACGCCTCCGTTCTTCACCTCGGGTGGAATTCCCGGAACCGGTGCCAACCTTCCCATCACCGCTGGCGGTGTTCCGGCCACGCGCGCGCCCTATTCACTGCTGACCAAATCTTACGCGGCCTTCGGTCAGGTGGAATGGCGCGTGTCTGATCTGATTGGCGTGACCGTCGGTGCGCGCGTCACCAAAGATAAGAAGGACTATCAATACACGTGGTTCCCGTACATTTACTACCCGCAGAGCACCACAGGTCAAATCACGCAACTCACGCCGCCGAGCGTCGTCCCGCTGGTCAACTATGACAATTCGCGCTCCGATACGCTGACCAGTGGCAAGGTCCAGGTGGATTTCCATCTCGCCGACAACGTACTGGCCTATGTGAGCTACAACAAGGGCGTGAAGGGCGGCGGCTTCAACGCGCCGTTGTTTCCTGCGTTCGAGTCTGACGACGATATCCTGAAGTTGACCTTCAAGCCCGAAAAGCTGACCAACTACGAGGTTGGTTTCAAGTCCGAACTGCTCGATCACACGCTGCGCCTCAACGCGTCCGCGTATTATTACGACTACAAGGACTACCAGGCGCTGATCTACACGATCTCGCTCAACCAGTTGGTCGTGAACGCCGATGCCAAGCATAAAGGCGCGGAGGCCGAACTCGAATGGGCGCCGAACGAGTCCTGGCGCTTCGGCCTGGGCGTGGGCTATGTGGATGCGATCGTGAAGCAGATTAACGCGCGCGGTCTCTTGGATGCCAATGGCGACCCCATTTTGGGCGACTACGTGGCGCCGAACGCGCCCAAGTGGAGTACCAATGCCATGGTGGCTTACACGATGCCGGTGGCCTCGGGCAAGCTCAGCTTTCAGATGGACGGCAACTACTTGACCAAGTTCTGGTTCAACCTCGGCAACACGCCGGCGGTGGAGCAGAAGGCCTTTGGCGTGGCCAACGCGCGCATTAATTGGGCATCGAGCGGTGATAAATTCGAAATTGGCGCGTCGCTTGAAAATCTTGCCAACAAGCATTACGGCGTGATGGGCTTCGACAACACCTCCATCAACGGCCTGGCGCAACGCTATCCCGGCATGCCGCGTTGGTTCAAGGTGCACGCCAACTACAAGTTTTGATATGACCCCCTCGTGTCAACTAGCGCGAGGGGTTTTCTCACCGAGTAAGTGCTTTATCAGAAGTGTTTGCCGAAGTACCCGAGAGGGAACGCGACACACGGAGCTTGAAGCGAGGATTGATCAGTCTGATATCCGCGG
>JANXOV010000019.1 GCA_025357635.1 Pseudomonadota bacterium | reverse complement strand
AGCGAGAACAGAAAATTGCCGGCGAAGGCGCGCGCGTCCATCGCGATGGAACCCTCGCGGTCGTACAGGCCCATCACCGACCAGCGCGCTCGATCCTGCATCCCCCAACCGACGTGCGACATCGCGTAAACTTCCGGGTCCTTGAACGTCTCCATGTAGTCTTTTAGCAACTCCGCATCGAGACCGCCGCTGATCTTGCTGACGTAGCCAGACTCCACCACCATCTCAATCGGCGACTGCAAATAGGATTTTTGAGGCAACAGAATGTCGCCTTGATCGAGGACCACCCGGCCACGCGCGCTGCGCTCGTTGCCCCACGTCGCCAGGAATCCGCTCGGCCAATGATCCCAACGGCCCGGCTCGTCGGCGAATCCGTACTCCTTCAAGAGCGGAAAGTCTCCTAGGTCCAGGTGCAGGTCGGTGCCGGCCGCGGACGTGACGTGCATATGCCGCGCCGACTCCAGCTTCCGCGCTGCGTCAAGGACGCGCGTGCGATCCTCCAGAGTCGGCACAAGGCGCGCCAGAATCTCCGGCGGCTCAATGATGAGCAGCATCTTGGCACCTCCCGCAAGCACCTCATTCTGCTCAGGCGAATGGAGCAACAGCACCATATCCAGGATCAGATCGCTCGCCTTGAGGGCGGCCAGCGCCATGCGGTTGCCCGTCAGGGGTGTGGAGCCGACGTAGGCGGTCTTGTCGCGGCTCAGCGAATATTCAGCGTTTGTGGGAATGAGCTCCAGCCGATTGACGACCGCCCCGAATGAACTCGCCCCGGCAATAGCTGAGGACAAGGTCTGCGGGTTCGTGTCTGGGTCGGTCAGAATCGTTACGCACTGCCCTTTCTCCAAGCGGCAAAGGCTCAGCACCTGCTTCCAAGCCTCGAACATCACATGATCACTTACTGCCACATGTCCCTCTAAATAATTAAACACCTAACGATTTATCTACAGACACCTTATAGCCCGCAGTTCCTTTCGCTGTCAAAGCTTTTTTTGGGACTTGCCGCCGTGCTGCGGACAATAGGGAAAACCCCGGAAAATTCAGGCAACGATGCGCCCGCGGCCCGACCTTGAGCGAGTCGCGGGCGGTGCTTTGCAGAGGCTAAGCCTGCGGGCGGCCCTCGCCGTGACAGACGAGCTTGCAGCGATGCTCCGCGGCGCAGCAACCCGAGCAGATATATGCACCGTTATTAAATGGGCAGAGCACGAAATCGGAGCGATGGAACGACTCCCCACAGCGTCCGCAGGCATGGATCTCCTGCAAGCCAGCGACGCGCGCGGGAATTCGCGCGAAGTATTGCGCGACAACTCTATTCCGGCTCAACAATGCGCCAATCAGCCCGGGCATCACCAGCGCGGCGACCCCGGTGACCGGCACGGCGAGCACCTGCATGTCAGTTCCCAGCCGGCCGCTGCCCATCACGACACCCGCGATCGTCGGCAGCCACATCGATATCATCCCAATCCAGTTGTACGAGGCGGCATAGGCCCGGCGAAATTCGGCCCACTGCGGAATCCCATGGCGCGGACGGACGAACCATAGCTCGCCGGCGATGACGGATGCCCAGTTGACGAGAAAGACGCTTAAGATCGTCATGATCGTGCCGAAATATTTCAGGAACGGCGAGATCAACAGCAGGTAGGCGCAGATCATGAACGGCGCGATCAACTTGATGCGCGACCACTTGGTTTGAAAGATCTGCGATGCGAAGTTCTCCAACGCCGTCGTCCCGAAGTACACGTTGATGACGTTCACACGCAATTGCGTCAGAACGACAAGCAGCAGCCCGAGCGGCCCCAGCAGACGCGGCAGCGAGACGCCGGGATCCGGGATTTTCCCACCCGAGGCGGCAACCAGATAGACGCCGAAAGTCATCGCCAAGCCGAGGGGAAATACGGCGCCGAATAACGACATCAGCGCCGCAGTCTTCCCAGCCTGGTCGCGCCGCGCGAAACGCGCGGTCGCAGGACACAGCAAGACCATGATGGCGCCGAGCACGCCGGCCATGGCTCCAAACGCGCCGAGAACCGAGCGCCAGGAGAATGGCACGCCGTTCGGGTTGATGTTCCACCAGTCGCGCTGTGCGAGCGCGCTGCTCACCTCCTTCGACCACCCGGAAAACAGCGCGATGAAAACCAGGATCACGCCCAAGCCGTAGATCCACGCGGTAATTGACTGGAATCGGGTCAGGAACTGCATGCCGTACAAGCTCAGCGGAATGAACAACAGGCAGATCAAGGCGGCGCTCGCCCAGTACGGAAGTGCCGGCAGCACCTCCGACAACGCAGCCGACATGACGTGACCTTCAAGCGAGAAATACAGGACACCCAAAAAGCCGTAGATCACGATCTCAAACGCCGCACCCTTGAATCCGAAGGTGTGTTTGCTGATGAGTTCGATGACCGCACCCTCATTCGCGGCCTTGCGGGCATTGAGGTACACGCCGGCGGCGGCATAGATGCAGGTCAGCAACACCGCGACCAGCACGGCCGCGCCGCCATAGAAGATAACCAGCAGACCCGCCGTCAATGGAAATGCCATTGCCGTCGATATGCCACTCAGCGCCCAGACGCAGTCCCACGCACTCCAGCGCCAGGTCGACGGCACGCGGCGCAGCGCGTAGTCATCCTGAGCGACCTCCTGGCCTCCGGCGCGCTTCTCGATGACGCGGGTATCGTAGATCTCGCTTTCTGGAAGCTGATTCAACTCGGTCACATTGTCCATGTTTTTTGATCCCCTTGTCAGTTGCGAGCCGGACGAACAATCCTGCGGGTTATCGCGTGCAGCTCGACGACGAGCCCTCTTTTTTTTGAAGAACAGGTCACTGCCATTGACGCCTCAGCGCCGCACCGCCGCCAAGCGCACCGATGAAACGCGCGGACGCGGTTCGCGTTGCTTCGAGCCCTTCTGGCTGGTCTTCTTGACGTTGAGTGTCGGACTCGCAAGCATGCCGCCGATGCAAAAGGCGACTAGACGCTCGATTATCTCGTCGACATTCTTTGAATCAAATCGGCCGCTGGACAAATCGCTGAGGCGATCCACGTCGGCAATCATGTACAGGACCGCGCCGATGCAGAAGATGAAACGCGAATTCACATCTGCGGGATCCTCGTTCGGCAGCGCGCGCTCGAGCAGGACAATGAAACGCTTTGCGTCGTGGTCATAGACCTCACGCCGCAGCGCAAAGCTCTCGTCGTTCACTTCGCTATGCACCCTCGTCTGCAGCCGCACGAACGCCATGCCCCCGCCGCTGCTCGCCTTCAATTCGAATTGAGGCTCGAGGAACGCCCTGAGCAGCTGCTCCACGCTTGGAGGCCTGCGCGATTTCGCCTCGAGTTCATCAAGCCGCCGCGCCCATCGATCGGTGAGTTCCCGGCCACGGCGTTTGTATACCTCGTTGAACAGCGCTCGCTTCGAGCCGAAGTAATAACCGATCAGCGCCGGATTGACTTGCGCGAGCCGTGCGATGTCGCGAAACGACGTCGCGGAATAGCCCGATTCCGAAAACAACTGCTCGGAGCCATCGAGAATGCGGTCCCGCATCTGATCTTTATCGATAGACCGTGGACCCGGCCGACCCGGCCTACGCCGCTCCTGAGTCGGTACCTCGGGTTTGCTTCTTGCCCGCTTCATGCTTTCCATTTCTCCTTAATACGACGGCGGCAAACTACAACGACGCTGTCTTCGCAGGTACGACGAGCAGTAACCGAAACTTGTGCGGTGTCGGGGTAAACGCGGCCGAGCGATTCGCACTCGCGACGCTCATGCGCGCACCGCCAGCGGCGAACGGCGCAGGACGGCGGTGATCTCGGCCATGATCGACACGGCGATTTCAGCGGGGGTCATTGCCCCGATCGCGAGCCCGATCGGACCGTGGACGCGATTTAGCGCCGCTGCGTCGAATCCCTCCCGACCCAGCCGCTCGCGGCGCTGCTCATGCGTGCGGCGCGAACCCAGGGCTCCGATGTAAAACGCCTCCGATCGAAGCGCGGCGATGAGCGCCGGATCGTCGATACGGGGATTATGGGTGAGCGTGACGACGGCGGTGCGTCGGTCCGGTTCGAGCCTTGGTACCGCGACCTCCGGCCATTCAATAATCAAGGACGTGTCGGGAAAGCGGAACGCGGAAGCAAAGGCCGCTCTGGGGTCCACCAGGGTCACGTCGTAGCCGAGGAGCTTGGCGAGCGGCACCAACGACTGCGCCGTGTGCACGCCGCCGACGACGATCAGGCGCAGCGCAGCGCTCCAGACTTCGACGAACACCTCCCTGGTCGGCATTGCAACGATTTGACTGCGGTCCTCGTCGATCGCCCGGCGTACTCGAGCAAATTGCTCGTCGTCCAGCGACAAGTCGCCGACGCTGTGCTGCAGCGTGAGTAACCGTTGCGCTCCGCTGCCCAGGTCCGTGACCAGCGCGCCTGCCGAACGGGAGCGGCTCGCGTCGAGCAACTGTTCTAGGAACGCAAGCTTCACAATATTCTCTCGACGTAAATCCGGATGCGCCCACCGCAGGCCAGTCCGACTTCCCAGGCCTGTTCGTCGCTGACTCCGAATTCCAACACACTGGAATTGCCGCCGCGCATGATTTCGAGCGCCGTCTGCACGACTGCCCCTTCGACGCAACCGCCCGACACCGATCCGATCATTTGCCCGGTCTCGTTGACGGCAAGCTTCGAGCCGACGGGTCGCGGCGAGGACCCCCAGGTCGACACGACCGTCGCCAGCGCGACCCCTAAGCCACCGCGACGCCAGGCGGCCGCCTCGCTTAGAACCTGTTCGCTATCGCTCATATCAAGTTCCGCTCAAATAATTCGCCAAGCCTCGCACATTTCATGTGCCGCGGACAATGCACCCCGCAGAGCATCAAATCGCGGACCCGAAAAACGGCAGCAACGCCGCAAAGAATCCGGCGAAATCGTCCCAGGGAATCATATGACCCGCGTCTGTCACGGTCTTTACCGTGAGCCGCGGCATCAGCGACTCGAACTCGACGATGTCCTCGGGCCGGATCACACCGGCTTTGCCGGCGACCATCAACAGTGTCGGCGTCGCGATGTGCGGCAAATCGGCATGAATGTCGGTTCGACTGAAGTCCTCATAGCTGCGCACGATGGCCGCCTCATCGCAGGTGTGAAGCCACTCCGCCCTGAGCCGCAGATGCTCATCGCTCCAGGTCGGCAGAAAGCGGCGCATCTCCTCGACCCCACAACCGGCCACCGCGAGCCTGATCGAATCCACGTACCACGACAATGGCGACGCGTATTGCCTCCGTCCCGGCCCCGTTACCGGTGGATCAACCAGGACCAGCCGCTCGAGCGCCAGCGAATGTCTGCCCGCCGCCCTTATCGCGATGCGCCCACCCATTGAGTGCCCCAGTATGCTGACGTGCGATAAGCCAAGCGCCGCAATGCCGGCCGCGACGTCGTCCGCCATGGCATCCAGCCCGTAATCCAGGCCAGCGCCACTCGACGACAAGCCCCGACCCCGAGCGTCAAAGAGGTAGGTATCGAACGTCAGTCCGAGTCGTTCGCCGACGAAACCCCAGGTTACCGCCGGACTCGTGATTCCGGGCAAGAGCACCAGTACCGGGCCCTTGCCCCCATAACGCAAGTAGTGCTGGCGAATACCATTGGCCGCTATATTGGCGCCGTAAAGAAACGTAGACATGATCAACACCCATGGTTGTCTTTAGGAATTTCGAACCGCTGCTGGTTCGCCGGGCCGGTCGATCCGGCGCGAATCGACAAAATCATGCACCGAACGCGCGCCGCGCACCCTCATGGAAACCCCCAGCGGAGGTATGCCAGCCATTTGCCGCGAGCGACGTTCAATCCGTGCGGGTCGACATACAGCGACCGGCTGGCGTCGGTGCCCCAATACGCGCCGCCGAGCGTAAGCTGATGGCCGAGGCTTTTCTCGAAACCCAACATCCAGTCCGTGAAATCAAGCAGCCCATAATTGCGAACGAACTGGTGGCCGACATGAAGCTTGAGCAGGAAGCCCATCGGCAGCGGCCTGTTCAGGTGCGAATCGACGTACAAGGACCCTTTCGAGGAGCCGTTGGGTTTGAGGCCATAGTTGACGGCCGCGCTGTCTTGGTTCAGACCCCAATAATCCTTGAGATCGTGCCAGAGCTTGACACCGACGATCTTGTAGGTCACGTCGACCGTCGCTTCAAGCGTGTTGTAGCGGTTCCTCGAGACGTCGAGCCGACTGTGAGGATACAGCCAGGAAAATACGCCGGCATCGACGGTCCAATCGTTGATCCGCTTGAGATACCCGGCGTACGGATCAAATTCAACGGTCTCCTTGTTGAGGATGGCCGAGTTATGGACGAGGAACGCTCCGCCATAAAATCCTTGCGGAGAATCGTACTCGAGACGACCCTGAAGCGAATA
The DNA here is from genome assembly GCA_025357635.1 of Pseudomonadota bacterium. GTDB lineage: Bacteria > Pseudomonadota > Gammaproteobacteria > Steroidobacterales > Steroidobacteraceae > TMP-86. The sequence goes on along the minus strand of JANXOV010000019.1, from coordinate 118 downwards.
TCGCTCCCGGGAATAGCTCAGCCCTCTTCCGATGTAGTCGGAGTACAGAACAAGATCCGCGATGACGAGCGGCTGCACATCTGGCGTCGCGGCGGTACCCGGCGCGGGCGGCAGCGGC
>JANXOV010000016.1 GCA_025357635.1 Pseudomonadota bacterium | reverse complement strand
CCACGCCGGCAAGTGGCACCTCAACAGCCGCACCGATGGCAGTGAGCCCACGCCCGGCGATGCCGGTCACTCTGCGGTCGCGGGATCGATGATGGAGGACACCATTGAAATCTTATTGGCCGGAAATCCGCCCAGTTCGGCGTGCCGCCGGACCAGCGATTCGTCGGACGCATGGTAGATGCAATAGATCTTGTCCGGGGTCACGAAACTTTCGATCCATTGCACACTGGGTCCGAGGCTGCTCAGCACCCCGCATGACTTCTTCGAAATCATCTTCAATTCCGCGCTGCTGAGCTTGCCCGCACCGGCAATTTCCCGCTCGATGACGAATTTTGGCATGTGAGTCTCCATTGGTTGGCAGTTGATTGACGCTGTGCGTGATGCAACGCATCGCGCCGGTATAGAATCGCGCATAGTGCACCCGGCGTCTTGAATCGCACCTGAAATATTTCTAAAAGAGGCCGCGCCGACCGGCCCGAGGAACCCTCCAAGATGGATCGCCTTTGCTTCGGTGCATTCGAACTCAGCCCATCGCAGCGAACCCTTTGCAATGCCGGCAAACCGTTGGAACTGGGCGCCCGCGCCTTCGACATGCTGCTCGTTCTGGTCGAACACCATGGCCGGTTGGTCACCAAGGCCACGCTGCTGGAACGCGTCTGGCCCCGGGTAGTTGTCGATGAAAACAATATTCCTGCGCAGATTGCCAGCCTCAGACGCGTACTGGGACCCGGGGCGATTCGAACGGTGCCGGGCTTTGGATACCGATTCGAACTGCCGGTTTCGCCTGGCGTACGGCCAGCCGCGGCGCCCCTTGGCCAGACTACCGGACTGTCAACGCTCCTCGCTCCCATGATGGCGTCGCAGCGTGCCTTGCCTGCGCGCCTGGGGTCTCTGGTCGGCCGGGACGAGGATGTACGCGACGTGCTTGCCGCCTTGCAAAGGGATTGCCTGGCAACCCTGGTCGGCATCTCCGGCGTTGGCAAGACACGGCTTGCGCGCGAGGTGATGGCCCGGGAAGCGGAAAAGAACGATTCCGCGGTTGCCTGGGTCTCGCTGGCATCGCTGGGGGAAAGCCGGCTGGTGCCCTCGGCAATTGCCCTTGCGCTCGGATTGTCCCTGCCTGACGGTGTGGAGGGCTTCACTGCCTTGCGTAAGGCGCTGATTAAAACGCCCGTATTGCTGGTGCTGGATGGCGCCGAGCATCTGGCGGACTCACTCGCCGCGCCGCTGTCGCAGCTCGTGCTGCAAACGCCGGGCGTGCGCGCGTTGGTGACCAGCCAGACGCCGCTGGGCATTGCCGGAGAGACGGTCATGCGACTTTCCGCACTCCCGGTTCCGCCCGCCGGAGCGCCGTATTCCGACGCGCAAGGCTATGCGGCAATCGCCCTTTTCGCGCAGCGTGCATCCGCTGCCGACCGGCGCTTCGAACTCTCGCCCACCAACACCCCGCTTGTGATCGAGATCTGCCGGCGGTTGGATGGCATTCCATTGGCCATCGAACTGGCCGCGGCCCGCGTCCCGTCTCTCGGACTCGCCATGATCCTGGAACGTTTGGATGACCGGTTCCGACTGCTGAAGATGAGCGGACGGCATTCAGATCCCCGGCACGGCGCCTTGCATGCGGCATTTGATTGGAGTTATGGATTGCTCAGTGCGGCGGAGCAATCGGTCTTCAACTCGCTCGGTGCCTTTGCCGGCAGCTTTTCGCTCAAGGCGGCGGCGGACTGCGCCGCGAGCGAGGCGCTGGATGCCGCGCAGGCCATCGATCTGATCGGCAGATTGGTCGACCGTTCTTTGGTGTCTGCATTGCCGGGCGATCCGCCCCGCTACGTGCTGTTGGAAACGGCCCGATACTATGCCCTGGGTAAACTGGAAGCCGCGGGCACGCTTGATGCCGCGCGGGCCCGCATGGCTGCAGCGATGCTGGTTCTTCTGGACACAGCCTACCAAGAGTACTGGTCGCTCGATGAGGCGGTCTGGCTCGACCGCTACGCGCCGGACATCGACAACGTTCGTGCGGCGATCGAGTGGTCGCTGGAAAACGACCGCGCCCTGGGTGTCGCGCTGTTCGGCTCCGCCTGGCCGCTTTTTTTCGAATTGGAACTGTTCTCTGAAGGCCGGAACCGCTACGCCAAGGTTCTGACGCTGCTCTCGGACTCGCTGCCGCGCGCGCGGATTGGACGGTTCTGGGAAGCGATCGCGACCTACGACTCCTCGCGCCAATGCGATCGCGCACGCTACGCAGCTGAATTGGCGGCCACCATGTATGCCTCCGCACCCGATCAGCGCTCTCATTACTACGCGCTCATGCAACTCGCATTCAACTGGCGGGTCGACACTGAGGCTGCCTGGTCAGCGTTTGAATCAGCGCGGCGGCTCGAGGATGCGGCGTGGCCGTCGCGACTGCTGACGCGCGGCGCATTGACCGAAGGCGCGCTGATGATGGGCGCGGGAAAATTTGCCGAAGCGCGCAGCGCTTATCAGCGCGCGGTCCGGCTGGCGCTGAGCACGAGTGAGCGGCAGGCCTTTGCCGCCACCGTGAATATGGTCGAACTCGATGTCGCCCGCGGCGATTTCGAGGGTGCCTTGCAGCTGGGACGGCCGCTTGCCATGAGTCTGCGGCACTCCGGCCGGCACGAGACACTGATCGACTTGCTGGTGATGATTTTCAGCGCACTGCTGCTGACCGGTGAGCCGGACGAGGCACGCGCGACAGGCGCTGAACTGTATGAACTTGCCCTGCGCTTCGATACCAGCAAACTTTACCTGGCGCTGGATGCGATGGCCTTTCTCGCCTGCATGGATCGACGCTACGAGGCGGCCGCACGGATCATCGCCTGCGCCAATCGCGCGCACGAATCTCACGGGCTCTCGCGGCGGCGGCCCGTCGAGGAAAAACTGCGCCAGTCGGTCGTCGCAACCTTGGAGGAACAGCCGCAGGCCGTGCGTTCTGCGGCCGCCACGGACTCCCGTGAGCTGTTCGACGAGACCGCGGCCTGCTCGCTCGCACTGGGATTGTGCGCGTAGACTTCATGGCAATCACTGGAGCTCAAAAGCATTGTTATCCGATCCCTTCGTGCTGCAAACTGGGCCGCTTTAGCAGCACCCATACCCGGTTTCACTGAATTGCCTCAACAAACCCTATCGGGGAACTCCCCCTTCATTGTCGGCGTCTCGGGCCATCGCGATCTGGATCCCAACGACGTCGATCGCCTGCACGAGGCCGTCAGCGCATTCGTGCTGCAACTCAAGAAGCGCTTGCCGGATACGGAACTGCGAATAATCGTCGGCATGGCGGACGGCGCCGACCTGCTGGTGGCCCAGGCTGCGCTCGATCAGGGAATCGGAGTCGAAGCGGTACTGCCGATGCCGCTGGAACGGTACGCGTCGGACTTTGAACCCGAAGCACTGTCCGTGCTCACGAGCCTGCTGAAGAGACCGGACGTTCGTTGCGTTGAATTGTCCCCGCCCGGCAGTGCGCATCCGGGGTACGGCAGTGCCGAGGGCCCGGAGCGCGACGCCATGTACGAGAATCTCACACTGACCTTGATCCGCCGCAGCAGCATTCTGCTGGCGCTTTGGGATGGAAATCCAACACGGCTTCCAGGCGGCACGGCAGATACGGTGCTGCGATATCTGGGCATTCGAACGCAGTCAGATCAGGATGAAGTCGCGATTGAGTTCGTGCAAGCGACCGAGGACATGGATACGGCCGATGGACTCGTCTACTGGGTTCCGGCCGCGCGTCTGAGCACCGCTCTGGCCGCAAACGCCAAACTGCCCTGCTTTTTGCGCGGATTGGGCGACACCGCGCTTGAAATGCAGCGCGAGATGCCCTCGCAGTTGGCGCACCAGCTGACGGCACTGAATCACTACAATCAGGAATACGCAGTGCTGGTCAAAGAAGGCTCGCTCGGTGCGCGCGACTCGCTCATGAACGCGCTGCCGTCCGACGCACCGCTGCATGACAAACTGATGCTTGAAGACATCGATTCCCAGTATGGCAAGGCCGACGCATTGGCGGTCCACTACCAATGGCGTTCGGACCGGCTGTTCACGCTGTTTGGCGTGATGGCATTCACCATGGGCCTGGCCTACCTCATTTACGAAAAACTGACCGAATCCCGGGTGGTGCTGCTCGCCTACCTGGTCATTCTTCTGTCGAGCCTTGGCGTGTATCACGTCCTGCGCGGCAGGCACTGGTTTGCCAAGCACCTGACCTATCGCGCCATTGCCGAGACCATGCGCATCAAGTTCTATCTGCGGCTGGCCGGAGTCGATCATCGCGTGGACGCCAAAGACGTGCTTGCGCTGTCGGGCATCGATCGCTTCAAGGGGTTCGGCTGGATCAGCTTCGTGCTGCGGACCATCGAACCGGCCGACGTGCATGCGATCACGCCGCGCGCCGGGGAGCTGGCGCGCCTGCGATTTGTCGAACAGGCTTGGATCGACAATCAGCATCGATATTTCACCGCGAAGGTGGTTTCGCTGGCGGCCAGCAGCGGACGCGTCAAGCGGCTTCGCAACGCGCTTTTCGTGGTCATCCTGGTGGTGATCGTGGCGCTGTTCCTGTTTGGAGATGCCATGCATCACGAAGATATCGGAATCGGCATTTCCCTGAAGAACACGCTGACCTTCATCATGGGATTTCTCGCCGTCCTGCTGGGTGCGTGGGAATTGCATCAGAACAACATGGCGACGCGAGAATTGCTGTGGCAGTACCAGAATCAGCTCGGGCATTTCAGCCGTGCGCGGCTGCAGCTGGAGCGAATAACCTCACTGCCGCGCCGCGATGACGTGCTCGTGCAGCTCGGAAAGGACTCGCTCATGGAAAGCTACTTGTGGACCATCCACCGGTATCACCGGGAACATGAACCGCCGACCAGCGGGTGAGTTTCGTGCACTCAACGAATCGCTACCCCCTGGTTCTGTTGACGGTCTTTATCGCGGTATGGACGGCACTCGCCATCCACCCGCTATACCGTCAAGACTGGCTGCTGGAAAACCTGCTCGTGTTTCTGCTCGTTGCCTGGCTGGCGTTCGCCTATCGAAAAAACCGCTTTTCCGCGGCTGCCTACACCTGCTTCTTCGTGTTCCTGGTCTTGCACTCGATCGGCGCCCACTACACCTATTCCGAAGTGCCCTATGACCACTGGTTCCTCCAGACCGCCGGCTTTTCAATCAACGAAGCGCTCGGCGCCACCCGCAATCATTACGATCGATTCATGCATCTGCTGTATGGCCTGCTGATTGCCGTGCCGGCCCGCGAACTCATCCTGCAGCGCGCCCAGCCGCGCGGCCTGTGGAAGTTTCTACTGCCGTGGACATTCATGCTGTCGCATTCGGTCATCTACGAGATGATCGAATGGCTGGCTGCCGTCGTATTCGGCGGCCCGCTTGGTCAGGCGTATCTGGGCACACAAGGCGATGTGTGGGATGCTCAGAAGGACATGGCGATGGCGGCGCTCGGCACGTCGGTAACGCTGGCACTGCTGACGCTGAGAAGCGGCAGCCGCCGCACATAGAAACCGACGCTCGCGGAGCCGCGGCGTCACATCTGCACGAAAATCGCGCCGACCAATTCCTGATCCAGTCCGGCGCTTGTCGCACTTTCAAGCTGCTCATCGGGCGAAATGACTCTCTGGGACTCGAGCAGGGATAACGTGCCGATCAGCTCTCCAACGCCCAGCGCAACCGACAAAGATTCTTTTTCGGATCTGCCGAGCGCCGCGATGAGCCGCGCGGATGTCTGCCATTCCTGCGCAATGCGCTGCGACATCTGCGCACCCAGGCTCGCCGTGAGTTCGACGAATAATGCAGGATTCGGCGCCAGCCGGGGCCTGTCGGCATACGCGTCCAATGCCGCGCTGTACACGACCAGCGGCCCGAGTGCGCTCAGTAACACCGCCAGTTGCGCCTCGAAGCGGTCATGCGGGTACGCCGCCATCGCATAGAGTTCGGCAGCGCGCGTAGCGCGTTCAACGCGCTCCCACAGCAGGCGCGGCAGGCGCGGAAAATTCGTTCGCGTAGCGCGAAACACGGGGCGCAGCATCGCCGTCGCCAACATGCCGCGTAAGCTTTCGACTCCGCAGACCACGATGGCCCGCTGGATGGTTTCAATCGGCGCGGGGGACGTCCGATACAAGGCGGAGTTGGCCAGGCGCAGCACGTCGGCCGTGAGAACCGGATCGTGGGCAATCATGCGGGATATTTTTTCCGCCGCTGCGTGGGGGTCATCGACCGCCCGCATGAGCTGCGTCAGCAGCGCGGGACGTCGGGGAAAATAGTCCGGGTTGAGCGTCTCGGGTTGGAGCTTCGCGACGACGGCGACGCGCACCTGCGCATGCGACAGTTCCAGCGGCTGAGTCTGCGCAGGAGCCCCATAGGCCAGCCGCCACAACCGTTCTGCCGCGAGGTTGTTCGCTGCCTCCAGGCGCGCGACATCGATGCGCACACTCACTGCGGTTGGCGCCGGCGCCGCATGACCGGCCGGCGGCTTACCGGATGAGGCGGACCCCACAGCCGCCGATGCGTCGCGCTTGCGCCGCAGCGCATACCATCCGGCGAGTCCCAACAGGCCCAGAGCCAATATAATCAGCGCGGCCACGCCAATCCCGGCGCTAACTGACCGCAACCGTTACTCGCAGGTAGGTGGCGGGAATCGACGTCGTATTCTGGTTCGCGCTCTTGTTCTGACTGTTGAACAGGTCCTTTAGCTCGCGTTGCAGATCATCCGCGCGACCATTCTTCTGCGCCGCTTCAAACGCATTCATGGTAGGCCCATAGAATGCTCTGAATGAATCGACGAACTTGGAGGGCGTATCCGGAAATTCGAACGTGTAGGTATCTCGTTTAAAGGAAACGTCCGATGCCGGTATGCCCGCGCCGGAGAATCGCTCCAACACGTTGCTTTCGATTCCCCACGTCATCGGGCTGACGAAGCCCTCCGGGGGCGGCGGCGAGTAAGCCGAGCTGATCTTCAGGATCTGGGCGACCAATGTCGGGTCATTCGGAATCCAGTTCCCCATGACGACCCGGCCCCCGGGTCGCGTCACGCGCACCATTTCTTTGGCCACATCAAAGGGCTTCGGCGCAAACATCGCGCCAAAGATGCTCACCACCAGGTCAAAGGAATCGTCCTTGATTTCGTTCAGATTGGACGCATCACCTTGTTGGAATTTGATATTCGTCAAGCCCGCGTCAGCCACGCGCTTGTTCCCGGCTGCAACCAGATTGTTTGCAATGTCGACTCCGAGCACTTCGCCTGCGAGCATCGCGGCCGGCAGTGCCGTCGTACCGTCACCACATCCCAAGTCAAGAACCTTGAGACCTTTGGTGATCCCGAGGCTCTTGACCAGCGATTCGCCACTTTTTCTCATGCTCTGCGCAATGCGCGTGAAATCGCCTTTTTCCCAGAGTGCCTGATTTGGATTCATGGTTTTTCTCCTGTCTTGAGGTTGACTGACTGCGAACCCGCGAACGCCCGCTGCACCGCATCGCTGAAGACCTGATCGCCCCACTCATCAATGCGTTCGCACTCGATGGCGATCAACTCCGCCTGATCGATGGTGATGTCGGCAACGGTGTAGCACCTGACAACCCTGCCATCGCTGGCGACGAATCGCGCCGTGAATGCCTCATCTTCGAATGCCCGCGTGGTGATGGGCCCAGAGGACTCCAGGACCTTTGCAAGCTCCTGAGCGTTGGGAATCGGTGCAAGGAATGCCGCCATTTGCGCAGGATCGGCAAGATGCGCCATCGAAGAGATTATCTTGGTTTCCACCGCTGCGACTTCCTCTCTAAAGCAAATCCGCTAAGGCTTTGGCGACGGCAGCAACGCCTTGATCTTGCCTTCCATTTCAGCCAAATCCGATTCACCGCGATAGCGGGCGACGATGCGGCCTGACGAGTCGATGAGGTACGTGGAAGGAAGTCCGAAAACGCCTCCATAGAGTCGCGCCAGCGTCGCATCCCCCATCATGACCGGATACGCCATGTCGTATCTGCGATACACACCGGATACCGGCTCCGATGAATCATCCATCGAAATACCCAGAATCTGCAGGCCTCGTGCTCCGTACTGCCGTTGCCAGCCGGAGAACCGTGGTATCTCGATCAGGCATGGCGCGCACCAGGTGGCCCAAAAGTTGAGCAGAACGACTTTTCCCCGATAGTCGGTGAGACGGTGAATGTGACCGGCCAGATCCGGTCGTGTGAAGTCGGGGGCAAACGTGACTTCGGCACCGGACTCACCCTCAGGTGAGCGATTCTCTGCCCTCGACGGCAGGCACAATCCAGGGCCGGCCAGCAATCCAGCAAGGACAAGCGCCATAACAGACGGCCGCTTCACCTCGCCTACCCTCCCGCGGCAACCGGGTAGCCTGCCTCGACCCAGTTGGCGCCAAAGTTCTCGGCGATGTACAGCACCTTCATATGGGTGAATCCGAGCATCTTCAGCTCGTCGTACGCGGCGGCGATGTTGGGGCACTTGCTCCAGGGACAGCAGCCGCAATACAACACAATGGATGCGTCTTTGGGCAGCTTGGTTACGCGTGAACGCAGCGCCTTGAGTCCGTCGGCTTGTCCGCCAG
>JANXOV010000013.1 GCA_025357635.1 Pseudomonadota bacterium | reverse complement strand
TCAGAAAACCAAAGAAAATCCAAAATCCCCCATCCGGCCACCGGCTGTCAAACCGCGGGTATCCCCGGAATCACGCGCTTTTCAATCCCCGTCCACACTTACCCGAAGGACCCGACGGACTCATGCCGTGGAGTTGGGCCGAGCAGCGGCTCGAGGACAGTCACAACTATTGGCTCGCAACCGTGCGCCAGGAGGGTCGCCCGCACGTGATGATCGTCTGGGGCCTTTGGCACGGGGGAGTGTTCTACTTCAGCACGGGTAGCCGCTCGCGTAAAGCGAGCAATCTCGAGAGCAACACGCACTGCGTAATCGGCACCGAGCAAGCTCACGAGGCGGTAATCGTTGAGGGTGCCGCCGAGAAGGTCTGCGATGTGGAGTAACTCAAGGAATTTTTGGCGCTTTATCAGCGCAAGTACGATTATGATATGTCAACGATGCGGGAGGGCATCATCGCACTTCGAGAACCCATCTTTGCCGTACGCCCCAACGCAGCCTTCGGCCTCGAAGAAGCGGCAGTCATGCGGAATGCCACCCGCTGGCGATTCTCTACGTGAGGACGTCTATCGGCACCGACGGTTTAACTTCCAATTGTTAATATTTATTCGGAGCGAGTACAGCTGAGCTTCGCCAAGCCGCCGCTCATCAATGGCCGAGTTCGGACGCTAGTTTTGGCCACATCCCCTATTCATCGCGTCGCTGTGTACACCCCGTAAAGGTCGGTAGTGGCCGGCCGCTCGGTACTGCACTGGGGATGAGCCGGCACAGGTTCACCTTGCTGACCCGGTCATCGGCAAGGCCATCGCGCAAGAAGATCACCAAATCCTCGAACTCGTCATCGCTCAAGAATATCGGGCCCGTCAGCGCAGCATCGAGTTGCTGCAGTACGGGTTCGATCGGACCCAGTCGATGTGCCAGGTCCGGCTTCACGCCGGCGCGACGTGCATTGTAGCGTTTGGCCGCAGTAATCGTATTGAGATGGAAGCGAACAGCATCGTCCAGTCGTGTGAAACTGCCATTGTGGAAGAATGCCGGTTGCACTTTCAGATCGCGCAAGGGCGCTGTCCGAAAGTAGTAGCGATCGTTGCTGTTACCGGAAATCTGTTCGAGCCCGAAATCCTCGTCGGCATTGGGTCCGTCGAACAGAACATTGCCTTTACCCGCGCCAAAGAACGGCGCGATTTGCGGCACGCCAGCACCGTGTTCCTTGAAATCGCTGAACATCTCGTTGGCCTGGCCAGCAACGGCATGACACGAGACGCAATCGCCTTTGCCAAAGAACACTAGCGCACCACGCTTCTGGGCGGCGCTCATCGCACCAGTATCGCCGCGCGCAAAGTGATCGATCGGAGCGTTGGCAAAAGTCAATGAGAATTCAAATTCTGCGATGGCGCGGCCAAACATCGAAAAATCGATCGGCGCGCCATGGGCCACCTCCGGAAACGATTGTCCGAATAGCTTTACGTAGGCCGGAATGCCGTTGAGGCGATCCAGGACGACCTGCCGAATCGGGTCGTTGTGATAGCCGTTGCTGTCCGGTGGCGGCAGAGATGCGCCCAGTCCGTCGTCGAACTGATCAAACAGCGGCCCCAGCGAGTACGGCGTGCCGCGGGTACCGGTGTAACCGGCAGCCTCGGTGAGTTCGGTCGGTGGCATTTCCCCTTGCGCCTGCGCCAAGTGCTTGATCACCGGATCGTTGGGCGGAAATCGGGTGGTGCTTTCCGGCGGCGGGAAGACAAATCCCTGGGAATTGTCAAAGGGATTACCGGAGGCAGAATTGAAGCGGCCGTTCCACATGAGAGCCGGGAAAAAGGCGATATTCAAAGCCTTTGGCGTGCGCCGCTGATTGCGCGGACCTTGTCGATCAGATCCCACGCGGAGATTGCTTTGGATGCCAATGGCGATCGACTGAGTGTCACCAAAGCCGTTCGACGGCGAATGGCAGCCACCGCAGGTATTGTCGTCGTGCAAACCCGTGACGTTGTCGAACCACAACATCCGACCAACGTTAACGAGATTGGGATCCAGCGCGCGACCGAGGCGTTTCGTCAGTGAGGCTTCCACCTGACCTGTGAACGCCTGCTGGTGAAGAACGGCGGCAAGTCGCCGATCGAGCGTCGCGGTTACTGCGGGCGCTGCGTACGCCGCCGTGCACGTCCCCGCAGCGACGAGCCAAAGTAAGCCGGTCGTCGCGAGTGGGGCGCGGAGCATTGAAATGTCGGGTAGTTGGATCGCCTTCATAGAAATACTCCCCTGCCGTCGATCAGAATCCGATCTCTGGACTCGCAAATTGAGGACGTCGCGCTACATTGGGTCGCTGCACACCGCGTCATCTCCAAAATCGTCTGCCCGGTAAATACCGGGCAGACTCGTGAGTACCCGGTTTACGGTACCCGAGGATTCAGCTGGGTGAAGAGGCCATCCGGATTCTTGAAATACAGCCACGCATTCACCGTCCAGAACGGCACCGGTTCGTCGTTGCTCCAGACGTCGAGTTTGCCGGCAAAGCCTTCCGGGGCGGGCCCGCTGGCGGGCATGCAGGCAAACGGAATGAGCCATTCCAACGCCACCAGCCGGAGTTGGGTGTGGCCGGGCAGGAAGGCATAAAGAAGGACCGCCGGGTGCGCCGGATCAAAATTGCAGCTCACCAGAGCGGGATTCAGATAGTGGAATCCTTCGCCGGGCACATCCGGACTTCCCATGATGAAGCCGTCGGCCACGGCCACACTAAAATCGCGGTATTTCCGATTCGCCTCCTTGGCGGCTTCAAGTTGGTCTTCCGTTGGTTGGGACAGCTTTACCATGTCTGAACGGCTCAAGATTCGCTGGTCACCATCGTCGGCAGCCGCAACGCTGGTAAACGCCAGACAGGCAAAGCCGCTCAACGCCGCGACGACGAAAATTCCGGCAGATCGACAACAGGTCTTCATACGGTTCTCCTTCTTGAAATTCGGGTCTCCGATGACTTTCGGTTTTGGTGTTCGCAAGCCTCTCGTATCAACTTTCGAAAACTCAAAGGAAAATGTGCAAAAAATTACCTACCCTGTTCGCAATTGCGCAAGCGATAGTCTGATTTCATATTGGCTGGGGATGCGGCGAAGCATAAAGAGATAGGCGCATCGTCACCACAGAGCCGTCGTTTCACAGCTTACGAAAGTCGCGGTATGCCAATTGCAGCCCTCGTTTCGACTCCGTGTTATTGCTTCTTAGTTGAGCCCTAAAGTGACCCTTCTACGCCGAAGCTTTAAAAAGCGCAACTTCCTCGCCGAGCACCATCATCAGAACTCAACGTGAGGACTGCCACCACACCAGACCCCCGCACACTGCATGGAACAATGCGGCGGTGCCGCAGCGACGCAATCGCCGGCGCGTCAGTCCGGCTTCAAATTGTGTGCAGGCGCGTGGGACTATTTTTTCGGGCGGACTCTTGCGAATTGCAAGCCTGGTAACCTCTCGTTACGTCAGCGAGCTGTTGGGAAATCTCAGTCCCTTAGTCGCGCTCGTGGCGCTTGCTGGTTTAGGCTACGCGGTGAAATGCCCGAAGTGCCAGTTGCGGCTCATTTTCCACGCGATGACCACCGGAAGCCAATGACATGGATGCAAACTGCCTTGCGATCGCCGAGCTGCCCAAAGTGCGGATTTCGCTATGTGCCGGATTCATAGGCTTCAGATTTGACGACTTGCTCCGAGTCGGACTCGATTCCCGAGCGAGCCTCTATTTACTCCAATAGACTTTTGTGACCCGTGCCGGCCGTTCACCAATGTCTGCTATGGTCAGGCTTGAAAGCGCAATCCGACTCGACTCACAGCAAGGGAATCTCAATGGCCATCGCAACATTCAGCACCGTGGACGACGGACTTAAACCGAATCAAAAGGAGCGCGGACATTACGTCGTTGACGTGAACCTGGACGATAGTGCGCCGTGGGTCCCATACGCCGAAGGTGTCTGGGTACAGGTGTGCCGTTTTAACGTGACGACCGGCGGGTTTACCGTTGTATTGAAGGGCCTTCCGGGAGCCAAACTGGGCGTCCATTACCACACGGGTACTGTGCATGGCTTTACGCTGCGCGGTCACTGGCGCTATCTTGAACATGATTGGATTGCAAAGCCCGGTACCTTCATCTTCGAGCCGGCCGGCGAAGCTCACACGCTCGTCATAACTGACGATTCGCCCGAGCCTGCGATCATTTTCTTCGTCGTAGACGGGGCACTGGTTTACTTGGACAAACCTGTCAACGGAACCATGGCAGCATTCGAGGACGGTTTCAGCGCCCTTGAACTGAGTCGCAAGTTCTTTCGCGAAACCGGTCTGAATGTCGGCCAGTTGGATCTGCGGATCCGATAGTAGCGCCCGGAGCCATTAGTCAATGGGTCATTGTGACCCTGACCGGCCTGTGACAAGAGGCGGCTTTACGGCAACGGCGCGCCGATACTGACGCGGCGTATCGCGGGGACGCCCGATGTTTGCAGTTCCAGCTCCGTCATTCGGTCATCTTCGTGGATTGAACGATGGCAGCGCGGAGCTGATGCGGCATTGATCGTCGCCGCTTCACGGCAACGAGGCGATATACGCCGCGATGTCGGTCATCTGCTGCGTGCTCAATCTGCTGGCGACCGGTTTCATCGGCAGCGCCAGACTGCCGTCGCGTGCGCCGGTCTTGAAGTCGTAGAGCTGGCGCACGAGATAACTCGGCGAGCGGCCGGCGAGCGGCGGCGCCGGGCCGAGTCCGTGCAGGTCGGCGCCGTGGCATGCGGTGCAGGATTGCGCTGCCGGCAGTGCGGCAGTCTGCGCACCTGCGGAACTCGCGGCCACCAGCGCGCGGCCGCGTTCGATGCTGCCGAGCGGAACGTAAGCAATGTAGCCGACGTGCGGGTTGTCGTTGAACTGCTCGTGCTCGCCGTCAAGCACTTCGGCGATACGGTCCGGGAGCGGTTCCGTGCGCTCATTGCTGGTGGCGACGAACAGGTTGCCGTGCAGCCGCAGCGGTGGCGCGCGGTCGCTCTCGATGATACGGATGCGCGGCGCGCCCGATTGCGCGGCGTAGTACTCGGCCGCTGCGCGCGCTTCGTCGGGACTGATCGCCTGCGCGATTCCGATCATGGTCGGAACATTTGGCTTGCGCGGATCGGTTGAACGCCGCCGGCCGCTGCGAAAGTCCTCGAGCTGGTGCAGAAAATACTCGACCGGCAATCCGGCGACGGGCGCGTTCTCTGGCCGTCCGCCACCGTTGACGCGATGGCAAATTGCGCAGGCGCGCTTCTTTTCGCCGAGCGCGGCCGAGCCGTGTTGCACGACATCGGGCATCGGCACATGTTCGTCCGGAAACCAGTCGACGGCGTTCGCCCAATCGCTGAGATCGATGCGAGCATAGGTCCGCGAACTGCCGGCGACGTGCAGGACCGGCTTGAGCTGCTCGTCATGATCGATCGCCGGATTGAACTGTCGTCCCCAGCCTTGCGGCTTGGCGGTGTCGCCAGGTTGTGGCAGCGTCGCGATTCCGTAGGCCCACAGTGGCATGTCCGCGAGCGGGTGCGGCGCCCTGGCTGCAGGGTGAGCGGGCGAGGGCGCATCCGGCTGCGGCTGGGTCGATGTATCGCCACCCTGCACGTACGTCCACGCGCCAATCAACAGAAATACGAACGTTGGTGCTCGCCACATGATCTTCATCCCCGGTTCCCGATTGCGCTGAACGCCGTGCGCAATTCTACTTCGCCCGGAGCAAATACGGCGCGTAAAGGCGGCGGCAGGCAAGTCGCGGCGGGCACTTCCACGGCCGCCCGTGGTATCGGGCGATTCATGGCCCGGCGTGGGTCGATACCCTCCTGCAACAGATCCCGGAACCGCTGAGCCCTGGCGCGTGCATCGGCCAGCGACAGTCCGGGGAATTTGCCCAGCGTGATGATGCCGGTGCGTTGCCTGAACTTGCACCTGAACCGGAACTCGCAAATGGCTGCTTGAGGACTCCGCCCGTGAAGCTGATACCGAAAAAGTCTCGGCCATCGCGGTGGCAGCCCGCTTCGCCCCGCAGACGGCCCGTACTACGAGAAAGCAAATCGCTATGGGACGACCACCGCGTTGCACGACTGGGAAGCGATACCTTCATCGTCGCCATTGGCTCGTTTTTGACGGGTCAAATCTGCCGAATCTTAGCCACCTTGCAGGCAAGTTTTTCAACTGAATGAACTGAACACAGCTCTTCATTTTCTTTCTTGAAGTTGTCGAGTAGGTTCTCTGCACGTCGCACATGTCTCAGTAAGATAACAAGCAGGCTGTGCGACTCACAAAAATCTTGAGTACTCAACCGCGCCGTTCACGGTTGCGCGCCTTCCGCGTCAGCGGCTTCGATCAGTTTCTTGGCGCTGGCAATCGCGAAGGAAACCATCTCGTTCACGTCTGACAATACGGTGGATCCGGGTCGGGGATTTGGCACATACCGAAATACGGTGGCGAGCAGAGGCGTGGCGACCGCCAGTATACGATCGGCTCTTGCGGTGGACATGTTTGAATCTCCTGGGTTTGAAAACGTGACCTCATGATCGCATGTTCATCTGCCGCAACGCTGGTGTACGGCTCAGGATTTCAAATACATTTCAATTGACGATTTTACTCGCTGCGCTCGACATCGCGCTCTCGATTCCCGCTGTCGTATAAGCCACTACGGCGAAAAACCAGGTGCCGCGGCCCAGGCCTTCAATGGAGGCGCTTGTCGTACCGGGACCGTTGACGACGAACTGCTTGGTCAACGAACCCAGGGTCGTGCCATAGTGAATTCGATAGCCGGCGAGATTCTGCAGCTTCGTGCCATCCGTATTGACGACCGGCTTGGTCCAGGACAGTAACGCGTTGCCGTTCACGGCCTTGCTGACCGCGATCTTGAATGCGGGGAGACTGGCGCTGGTCTTGCCATCGGACACACCGATCGAAATGTTTGAGAAAGTCTTTATATTGCCGCTCGTTGGCACGCCCTTCAGCGCGCCTGTCGATGAGCTGAATTGCATCCAACTGGGCTTGTTCACGATTGAATAGGTCAGCTTCACACCAGACCCGGACGTCACGCTGGGCTTGAAGCTGTAGTACGCCCCGACGTCGACACCTGCGGCAGGTGTTCCGGATATTTTGACCTTTACGCTGCTGGCTGTCTTTACCGTAATGGAGAAAGGACCCATCGTTGCCCGTTGTGATCCGTAGGCGGCGGTGATTCGAATATTGGACCAGGTCCCCGCAGAGGTTGGCGTTCCGCTCAACGTGCCTGTGGCTCCCGAGAATGTGGCCCAGGAAGGCCGGCCATTGATGAAAAGACAGGTCTTACAGGAGTTCGTATTCGCCAGATTTGCCTTGAAGTAATACGATTTTCCAACCGTTGCCGCGGTTGACGGGGATCCGGTCAGCGTCATTGACGCTGCAGAAGCAGACTGAACGGCAGTGGTCAGCGTGGCGGCCAGCAAGGATGCAGCAAGTACTCCAAATCGTGGCATTCGGCCTCTCCGTCGATGAAAAGAAAACCCGGATCCACTGGCGAATGCACGAGCGAATCGTCGGACGAGGTATGATTAAAAGGTCGGTGGTTGTCCGATGCAATTGTCTCGATATTCCGACAAAAAATGCCGAAGTCGATGGGTGATGCAAAACGCGGGTTGTGGCAAGAGGAGGGCGCGTAATCGCTGGAAAACAGGCGGTTGGCCCGCTTATCAAAAATCATCTGCAATTGTGAACTGTCGCTTCTTGCAGACGGGGGCGGTGCTTATGTCAACTGCGGCTGCGCAAAGTTAAAACTGCTGGAAGCGCGCGTCACCGCAATTTGAGTGCTTCTCCGTAGCCGGTCAGCTCGAGGTATCCGCGTCCGATGGAGTGACCGGCACGCGTTGCCGTCACCGCACCTTCCCAGTAGATGGCGCCCGTCGTTGCCCGCGTGTCGTTCTCCTGATCCTCCAACAGGGGCTGCAACTCGAATTCAACAGGTCCCGCGCGGACACGCCATTCCACCGGATAACTGATCCCCGTGCGTTGCGAGCGCCAATGGCGAAGCGGCGTGAATCGGATTTCTTCAGCATTCAGAACGCGGGTATTGCCTTGGCCATCGCGCAGCGTCGCCGCAGCCCAGTGTTGAGCACCATCCTTGGCGCGTATCCGAAACGCCATCAATGCGGAGCCATCGTCAAAGTTCATTCCGATCCAGTCCCAGCCCGAGGCATCCGCGTCCAGATACTCGCTGGACCACTCATGATCGAGCCATGCCTCGCCGGTCACGAGTTCGGGGGCGCCTTCTCGTTCAACCGTTCCGGCAACCTGTAGATGGGGGACGCTGTAGTAGTAGCTCGCGGATCTGGGCAATGGACTCTTCTGGCTGAAGCCGCGATCACCGTTGAGCAGCGGGGGTTGAGTCGGCAGCATCGTCAACTGAAGCGAAAAATTCTCTCCCTGAACGCGGGCAATATAGCGCTCCGACGTTCTTTGCAGCTGCCACCGATCGATGCTGACCTGCGTGTCCGCTTCGGATGCATAGGCGACTCCCAGGCCGGCGCGCGCGATGCGCTGCGCTTGACGCAAACGGCCATGCGTCGGATCGCTGAGCGCGCAGTGGGCGATCAGAATTTGCGTGGGCGCAAATGCGCTGGGGTTGCCGGCGATCAAATCTGGAGAGGTGCGCGAGCGGAAGAACGTCACTTGAAATCCGAGTTTCGCGCCGTTTCGCGTGTGCAGCCAGCCGGTGATGTACCACCACTCGGTGCGAAACTCGTTGTGCGCGCCGTAGTCGCGCGGAAAGTTGAGCGGATATCCGCGTACGACCGCTGCTGCACTGGCGTCCGCAGGGGCCACTGTGGCAAGGGCTGCGTCGATCGCGAGGATCGCGCACAGGCAGGCACTCAGCCGCAAGACAACCTTCAACACCTTACCAGTCCTCGCGTACGGAGCGCAGGGCATCTTCGGTCAGCGCTGCCCGGCCGCTGAGGATCGCAGTCGCCGCGGCCGCTGCGATCAATGCAGCGGCAAACGCCACCAACTGCAGCGCGGGAATCGACAGATCGATGCTCCAGTTGAACGACTGGCGGTTTATGACGAAGATCAGAACCAGACTCAATACCAGCCCTAACGCCAAGCCATACAGTGTTCCCAGCACGGCCGTGGCGATGCCCTCGGTGGCGAGCATCTGCATCACCTGGCCGCGCGTCAATCCGATGTGCCGCAACATGCCAAATTCCGCTCGGCGCGCGATTGCCGTGAAGCTTGCCGCCACACTGATGCCCGCCAGCCCGATCAGCACGGCGAGAGCCTCCAGGGCGTAAGTCACGGCGAAAGCGCGATCGAACACGGCCAGGGAACGCTCCCGCACCTCGGAACTGCGCATCATTTCCAACGCGTTGGCCGTAGAAAAACGCGTGCGGATGGCCTGTTGTACCCTCGCGGCATCCGCTCCCGGACGGATCCAGATGGCGCCTTCGTTGGCCGATTTGTCGCCACTGAGGTCGATGTAGCGCTGCCGCGGGATCACGAGCGCGCCGTTCGCGCGAGCGTAATCTCGCCAGATGCCGGCGACGACGAAGCGGTGTGTCGCGCCGGCGATCGGCAAGGTCAGCGGCTGTCCCAACCGGAATTCGAATTTGTCCTGTGCCGCTTCGGAAATCCAGACGGCGCGCTGCGGATCGACGTTCGCATCGCTCGCCACCATGGGCAAAATGTCTTGCGTGGGTTGCGCCCGCATGTCGCGCGCAATCAATGTCGCCGGCTCGCGGTCCGCGCGCAGATACAGGGGCAGGGTGCGGCGAAAATCGGTCCGCTCGATGTCCTGCAGGGCGGCAATGGATCGCTGCTCATCATCGGACCATGAGGCCGTGTCATTGCCCGGTGGCAGCCGCATTTGCAGGTCCGCGGGCAACAGCTTGCCCAGCCATGCATCGAATGAATCCCGGAATGAATGCACCATGATGGACATCGATACCATCAGCGAGAAACTGACAATGATGGGAGCCAGACTCAAGAACATCGTTCCACGGCTGCCGTTCAGTTGCGCCAGCGCAATGTCCAGCGCGACGCGGTTGGTGCGCGGCCAGAGGCTCAGAACGGCCTCGGTGTAACGCGGCACCCATAAAATGGTACCGAACAACAACGCGGCAATCGCTGCATAGCCGGCGATCGGCAAGCCGCGTTGCGGCGGCAGAATGACCAGGCAGATGCCCAGTGCGATCAACGCGGCCCCGGGGAGCAGCAGTCGCCGCGGCGGAATGATGATTTCCGAATCGCCCGCTTTCAATCCGCGCGCGGGGTTGCGTGCCGCCGCTTCGCGCGCGGGAAACCAGGCCCCGACGCACGCCACCACAGTGCCGACCAGAAATGCCGCGAAGAGGGACCAAGGGTCGAGCAGCGGGCCGCCGCCGGCGCTGACCTGCAATTGACCATTGCCGAAATCCCCGCTCAACAGATGCACGACCGCCGTCGCGAGCGCGATTCCCATCAGCACACCAACGGCCGAACCGAGACTGCCGATGACCACTGCTTCTGCGAGCAACCCACGCTGCAATTGCAGGCGCGTCACGCCGAGCGCTCGCAGCAGCGCGATGGATGCGCGGCGTCGAAGCATGGACAGGGACTGGATGGAAAACACGAGGAATGCGCTGGTAAACAAGGATACCAGCGCCAGCATGTTCAGATTCACCCGGTATGCACGCGTGATGGTGACGGCGCGGTCGCGTTCCACTTCGGGCGCGATCGCGAGCACCCCTTGCGGCAGGTCGCGCGCAAGTTGTGCGCTGAACCCGTGCGCATCCACTCCTGCCTGCAGCCGCAGGTCGATTCGGTTCAGCTGCCCCAACTGGCGAAACGTCCACTGCGCCGAGGCGATGTCCATGAGTCCGACAGCCTGCGAATAGCGGGCGATGGACAGAATTCCCAGGACTTCCAGTGCAACCGGGTCACTGCCGACGATCACCGTCAACGTGTCGCCTGGTTTGCGCGACAGCTCTTGCGCCGCGCGCGCGCTCAGGAACACCCCGCGTGGACTGAACATCCGCCGGATGTCACCGGTGAGGTCGCCGAGCAGCGCCGGCTGCAGCTGCGCCGCGCGAAAAACATCCAATCCGATGATCTTGAGCGGGGATTGTCGACCCGGTACGGCCGCCTGGATTTCCAATACGGGACTGGCGATTGCCACTGCAGAGTTTGCCGAGAGCTTGGGATATAGCGATTCGGAAAACCCGCGCGGTGGACCGCGGATGATCACGTCGGCCTCGCCGACCAGGCGTTTCGTGGCCTGAGTGAACTCATTCAAGGCGGTGGCATTGACGATGAAGACCGCGGTCCCCAGCGACACGCCGATTGCGATCACTGCCAGCATGATGAGCAGCCGCGCCGGCTGCTGGCGCATTTGCGCGAGCAGCAGCACGCGCAAGGTCAGAGCGGTTCCGGCGGCCTTCATGCCGTGCTGTGCAATATCGGTTCGATATGCAGAAAACTTCGCCCCGTCAACATGACGATTCGATCCGCGCTATCCGCCGCGCTGCGCGAATGTGTGATGAGGATGGCGCTGCTGCCGTTTTCACGCAGCTGCTCCCGCAGCAGGGCCAGGATCTGCGCGGCGCTGCCCGGGTCGAGGTTCCCCGTGGGTTCGTCGGCGAGTACCAGCGCGGGCCGATGCACCAGCGCGCGCGCGATGGCGACTCTTTGCATCTCGCCGCCGGACAATTCGCGCGGATAGCAATGCGCACGATCCGTCAATCCTACCGCGGCGAGCATCTGCATCGTCCGCTGCGACAGCTCCGGGTCCCGCACACCCAGCAGCTCCAACGGCAATGATGTGTTCTGAAACAAGGTCAGATACGGCAGCACGTGAAATGCCTGAAATACGAACCCGATCGAGCCGCGCCGTAACAGGGTCATCTCATCATCGGACAGGCGCGTGATGTCGGTGCCGCCGAGCATCACACGCCCCGAGTCGGGCCGGTCCAACCCGGCCAGCAGATTGAGCAGTGTGGATTTGCCGACGCCGGACTCGCCCATCACGGCCAGGTATTCACCGCGCGCGAGCCGCAGATGCAACCCCTCTAGCACTGCCGGCCCCTCCGCGCGAAAGCGCTTGGTCAGCGCTTCGATACAGACAATCGGTGCATCCGGGACAGCCACGCGCGCCCCGTCCAATCAGGCCGCGTCCGCTCCGATCATGGCTTTGACCTCGAGGAAATCGCGCAGTCCATACTCGCCCCATTCACGGCCATTGCCGGATGCCTTGAAGCCGCCGAAGGGCGTTTGCATGTCACCCGAGGCACCGTTGACAGTGACGCGTCCGGCGCGGATGCGGCTGCCGACCCGGTTGGCGTGCGCGATATCCTTGGACCAGACATAGCCGGCCAACCCATAGGGTGTGTCATTGGCGATCTGGATCGCCTGTTCTTCGGTGTCGTAGGGCAGAATGCACAGGACGGGGCCGAAAATTTCCTCACGTGCAATGACCATGTCGTTGTTGACGCCGGAGAAGATGGTTGGCTTCACGAAGTAGCCCTTGGTCAATCCCGCCGGGCGGCCTTCCCCGCCGGTGACGAGTTTCGCACCCTCCGCAATTCCTTTGGCGATGTAGCTTTCGACCCGATCGTACTGGATCTTGGATACGACCGGACCCATGGCGGTGGTCTCGGACTTCGGATCCCCGACCACTACCGACTCCGCCACCGATTTGGCCAGCGCTTCGACGGCACTCAGGCGCGCCCTCGGCACCAGCATGCGGGTCGGCGCATTGCAGGACTGACCGGTGTTTTCCATCACGTGCAACACGGACGCTTTGACGGCCTTGTCGAAGTCCGCGTCCTCGAGCAGCAGGTTTGGCGATTTACCACCCAGCTCCTGATGGACGCGCTTGACCGTCGCGGCCGCAACGCGCGCAACCTCGGTGCCCGCGCGCGTCGACCCGGTGAAGGACACCATGTCGACCTGCGGATGCGATGCCAATGCGGCGCCCACCACCGGTCCATCGCCATTGATCAGATTGAAGACGCCGGCGGGAACGCCGGAGTCGTGCATGACATGCGCCCACAGCATGGCGCTGAAGGGGGAGAACTCGGAGGGCTTGAGCACCATGGTGCAACCAGCAGCCAGCGCAGGTACAACCTTTGCGGCAACCTGGTTGATGGGCCAGTTCCACGGCGTGATCAGTGCACACACGCCAACGGGCTCATGCACCAACCGTGCAGGACCCTGACGTTCTTCGAACTTGAAGCGCTGCAGCACCTCGATCATGGCCATCAGATGACCCACGCCCACGCCGGCCTGACCGCCCTTGGCCAGCGTGATGGGCGCGCCCATCTCCTCGCTGATTGCAGTGGCGATCTCGGCGTAGCGCTTCTTGTAGTTCGCAAGCACTTTTTTGAGCAGTTCGAGCCGATCCTGCGGGGAGGAGCGCGAATAACCCTCGAACGCACGCCTGGCCGCCATCACCGCCCGATCGGCATCCTTTGCACCACCCATGGAAATAACGCCCGCCGGGCTTTCCGTTGCAGGATTGATGACCTGAAACTCGGTGCCCTGGATCGGATCGACCCACTGGCCATCAACGTAGAATTGCCGAAAATCGTAAGACATAAGGGACACCTCGAACGAATGCGGGGGTAACGCGGTCAGTTTAACCGTCTTTGGGCCTTATTGAGGGCTACGTGACGGGCTCGGCAGCAAGATTTTTCGTATACCGGTAAACATTCTGAGCCTTGCAGTCGCCTTGAACCGACAGCGTGCGTCGACCCTTGAAAGCCGTACAGTGCGTTGGAGAAATGTGCATGTTCTTGAAAATTCTGGCCCCGCTGCTGCTGTTGGCGCCCCTGGGCGCCGCGGCGGCCGAACACAATGAAGCAGGTCTTCGGCACCCGCCACCTGCCATGGCGGCCGAGGGCCGTCTGCTGGTGCGCTTTCGCGGTGATATGCCGGTTGCCACCGGCCTCGCCAAACCGCAATCCGATCGGGTGTCGAGCCTGTCGAGCCGCGCCAAGATCGGACTGAGTCCCATGCGAAATATGGGGGCCGGCATTCAACTGGTGGAAGTGCAGGACAACAATCAATCCCTCGAGGCCGTCGCGGCACAGCTGCGCGCGGATCCCGAAGTCGAATTCGTGACCCTGGACCATCGGCGCTTCGCGCATGCAGTGCCCAGCGATTTGCTGTATCCGGGGCAGTGGTACCTGCAGTCCGCGCAGATCGCGGCCGTTCGGGCGGATGCGGCTTGGGACCTCACCAAAGGCAGCAATGGCATCGTGGTCGCGGTTCTGGACACGGGCGTTCGATTCGAGCATCCGGATCTGGGCCGTGCCTCGCAGGGCGGCAAACTATTGCCCGGATACGATTTTGTATCCAGTGAGGGAGGCGGCGGATTCCTGGTCGCCAACGACGGCAATGGCTGGGACGCGGATCCGTCCGACCCCGGCGATTGGATCAACTCCTCCGACACTGCGAAAGCGCAGTTCAAAGGCTGTACCGTGGCTGACAGTTCCTGGCACGGTTCGCGTACCTCCGGAATGATCGGCGCCTTGACCAACAACTCCAAAGGCATCGCAGGGGTCAACTGGAATGCCTGGCTTCTGCCGGTGCGGGTGCTCGGAAAATGCGGCGGCTTCGACTCCGACATCATCGCCGGCATGCGCTGGGCCGCCGGGTTGCACGTGGATGGAGTGCCCGACAATCCGTATCCCGCAAAGATCCTCAACATGAGTCTCGGTAATTCCGATGCGTCACAGTGTCAGACTTATCAACCGGTGGTCAATGAACTCAAGTCGCACGGAGTGCTCGTCGTGGCGTCTGCCGGCAATGAAGGCGGACCAGTGGATGAACCCGCCAACTGCGCAGGCGTGCTCGCGGTAGCGGGGCTGCGCCACGCGGGAACCAAGGTCGGCTACAGCAATCTGGGTCCGCAGATCAGCATCAGCGCGCCTGCCGGCAATTGTGTCAATAGCAACGGCGGTCCCTGTTTGTTCTCGCTCGACACCACCACCGACAAGGGTCTCACGGTCGCGAGCGGATCCACGTATACCGATCAAACCAACTTCAATCTCGGCACGAGTTTTTCCGCACCTCTCGCCGCCGGCGTGACCGGTTTGATGCTTGCCGTGAATGGCAAACTCGATCCATCGCTGTTGATCGAACGGCTGGGGCGCGGGGCGCGAACATTTCCGGCGCCCAGCGTGGACAGCGCCGGTGCGCCCCTGCCGGCCTGCCATATTCCGGCCAATTCCAGCGACCTGCAAAAAGCCGAATGCGTGTGCACCACAGCCGTTTGCGGCGCAGGTGTTCTGGATGCCGCCGGCGCAGTTCAAGAAGCATTGCGTCCCATCGCGAGTATTCGCGCCTCCGGTACGGTTGCCGTGGGCGCAACGGTTACGCTGGATGCCAGCGCCAGCTCCGCGTCTTGCGGACGGTCGGTGAGTACGTATTTGTGGTCGGCTGTTGATGCCAACGCTCAGCCAGTGGCGCTGACAAGCACGAGTCAGGCAACCACCTCGTTGATTGCGCCGAACGCGGGGACAGTGACGGTCACGCTCCTCGTCACGGATAACACCGGCGCATCCGATACGGGCACGGTACACCTGACCTCGAGTGCAGTGGATCAGTTCGGTCCTGCGGCAACCTCGACGCCGGCGTGTCCAAAGGCGATCTCCATGACGGTTGCGCCATCCGGCGGTTCTTCCGGCGCGCCTGCCGCTGCGAAATCCGGCGGTGGCGGAGCGATCGATTTGTGGACCTTGCTGATTGGCTCCGTCATTGCACTAATGCGTCGGTCGCGTGCCGGCAGGCTACACTATCGGGCATGAACGACCTGGCGACAACGCGAGTCCATATTGAAGTCGTGCCCACCCATCGTGATGCGCGGGGCAGCCTGTTCGAACCGCTGGACGCCTCTGAACTCCTGCGGCAGAAAAACGTGCACGTGGTGCTGACGCAGCCCGGTGAAACTCGCGGCAATCATTGGCATCGTGCGGCAACTGAAATGACGGTCGTGGTCGGGCCCTGTCTGGTGCGCATCAAGGAAGGGGGCGTGCTTCGCGACCTGGAAGTCCCCGGCGGCGAAGCCTGGCGATTTACCATTCCGCCCGGCGTCGTACACGCTTACCGCAACACAGGCGCTTCCACCATGGTGCTGGTTTCTTTCGCCAGCGCCCTGCACGACCCGGCGAATCCCGACACGTCGCGGGAAGTCATCCTCTAGTCGATCCGGCAGGCCTCGGCAAAGCTGAGCCGCGGTGAGCGCGCGAACAACTGCTCCTGCGTTCCGTGCCCGAGCGCACACAGGAAATTCGACTTGATCGAAGAACCTGCGAAAAATTCCGAGTCCACCTTGTTGTTGTCGAACCCCGACATCGGTCCGCAATTCAAGCCCAGGGCGCGCGCAGCAAACATCAAATAGGCACCTTGCAGGCTGGAATTGCGAAACGCAGTTGCCTGCGAGACTGCTGGATCGGCAAACCAATTGCGCGCATCCGGCGCGTGCGGAAACAACTTGGGCAGTGCGTCCCGGAATTGCAAGTCCATGCCGATGATGACGGTGACCGGTGCCTGCTCGACCTTGATCTTGTTTCCTTGCGAAACGCAATTCAAGAGCCGGGACTTCGCAGCGCTGCTGGTCACGAACACGAAGCGTGCCGGTGAGCAGTTCGCAGACGTGGGACCCCATTGCGCCAGGTCATAAAGCGCCCGCAGAGTCTGCTCCGGGACGGGCGAGGCCGCCCAACGGTTATGTGAACGCGCCGTCCGAAACAGCATATCCAAGGCCGAATCATCCAGTCCCATGTTCCACGCGTACCTTTGGTTTAAACTGGCGATGCAGTCTGCACGAGTACTCGAATGAACGTCAAAGACAAAGTCATCGTCATCACCGGCGCCTCCAGCGGTCTGGGCCGCCATTTCGCGCTGACGCTGGCGGCGCGTGGGGCGAAGATCGCCGCTTGCGCACGCCGTCTGCCCTTGCTCCGAGAACTCGCAGCAGAGGTCACACGCGGCGGCGGCAGCGCCGCCGCAGTGGAGATTGACGTCACATCCGCCGCATCCACCGAGGCCGCCTACGTCACGATCCAAAGCTTATTGGGCGAGCCCGATGTGCTGATCAATAACTCCGGTGTCAGCGTCGGGGGTTCCTGGCTGACGCAGACCGAAGACGACTGGGACAAGGTGTTGGATACGAATCTGAAGGGCGCTTTTCTGATGTCGAGCGCGTTTTGCCGCCAATGGAAATCCAGCGGCCGGCCCGGCGCCATCATCAACATCGCTTCGATTCTGGGGCTGCGGCAGGCCGGCGGCGTGGGCCCCTACGCAGTGTCCAAATCCGGGCTGATTCAAATGACCAAGACCATGGCGTTGGAATTCGCGCGTTTCTCGATTCGCGTCAATGCGATCGCGCCCGGCTACATCGAGACCGACATCAATCGCGGATTTTGGGACCTGCCGGCCGGTCAGGCCATGCTCAAGCGGATTCCGCAACGAAGACTCGGCCGTCCGGATGACCTTGACGGCGCCGTATTGCTGCTGGCATCGGATGCCTCTGCCTACATGACCGGTATTGTCATTCCGGTCGATGGCGGCCATCTGCTCAGCACGCTGTAGAGGAGCCATGGACGCAACCACCGAAGTTCGTGACGGCTATGGCTTCGACGTCACCCACCTGGAGCGTTTTCTAGCCCGGGAGATCGCCGGGTTTTCGGGTCCGCTGGCCGTTCGGCAATTCGCAGGAGGCCAGTCCAATCCCACCTATCTGCTGCAAACTCCCGCGCGCAACTACGTTTTGCGGCGCAAGCCGCCGGGGCAACTGCTCGCCTCGGCGCATGCAGTGGATCGCGAGTTCCGCGTGATCAAGGCGCTGGGTGAACACACGCAGGTGCCGGTGGCGCGTGCGCTGGCTCTGTGCAAGGACGAATCGATCATCGGCACGTGGTTCTACGTCATGGAGGCGGTGGATGGCCGCGTGTTCTGGGACTCGACGTTCCCGGAAGTCGAGCGCGATGCGCGCCCTCGGTACTTCGATGCCATGAACGACACGCTCGCCAGGCTCCACAGCGTCGACTACGTGGCAGCCGGACTGGGTGACTTTGGGAAACCCGGCAGCTACTTCACCCGCCAGATCAACCGATGGTCAAAGCAGTACCGCGACGACGAAGCGGCCGGAAGGATTCCCGCGCTGGACCGGCTGATCGATTGGTTGTCGGCCAACATCCCGGCGCAGGACGATGCCAGCATCGTGCACGGCGACTATCGCTGCGACAACCTGATTTTTCATCCCACCGAACCCAAGGTGACGGCGATTCTGGACTGGGAATTGTCAACCATCGGACACCCGTTGGCGGATTTCGGCTACCACTTGATGATCTATCGCATGCCGCGCATCGGTGTCGCCGGCATGCTGGGCGTCGATCTGCAGGCATTGAACATACCCACCGAAGCGCAGTATGTGCGCGCTTACTGCGAGCGCACGGGCCGTCCGGGCATACCGGATCTGGACTTTTATCTCGCCTTCAACATGTTTCGCATGGCCGCCATTTTCCACGGCATCCACGGCCGCGTGCTGCGTGGCACGGCGGCCAGCGCACGCGCCAAGGAATATGCGGCGGCGGTGGAACCGATGGCCGAATTGGGCTGGAAGCAAGCGCAGCTTGCAATGCGGGCCTCTAGATAGACACACTGTATTGAAGCGGTATGCCGGCGAGTTCGTAGCCGCGCTTGAAGTCGCGGATATGTTTCTCCATCCAGGTGCGTGCCTCATCGCGACGCCTTTTCTTGATGGCGGTGGTGATGGCGGCTTGTGCCGCGATGATTCGCGACCTGGATTGCGCAAGGTCATCGATCACAGGCGTCAACATGGGCGCCAGCAGTTCATTCAGCGGCGCCTGCGACATCGCCAGCACGGGATTGCCGCTGGCCGTTGCGACCGCAGCGAAGAATTCAACGACAGCCTCGACGCACGCCGCCGTATCCATTGGATTGCGTGAAAATTTTTCACTTGCCTGCTCCAGCGCCGCAAGATCGGCATCGGTGCGGCGCGCCGCCGCGAGTTCCGCCGCCGCGGGTTCCAGCGCCATCATGGTTTCCCACAGATCCAAAAACGTCACATCGTGTAGCGCAAGCGCGCGGCTGACTCCGGAGCTGATGCGCTCGGATTCCGGGCGGGTCACGCGCAGGCGCTTTTCCCCACGCGTGCGTCCCAACAGCCCGTGGGTCTCCAGTTCGCGGATGGCCTCACGCACCGTGGAGCGATTTACGCCAAACTGCCTTGCAAGATCGGTTTCGGAGGGCAGGGGATCGCCGACCCGCAGCGCGCGCGCCACGATCTTGCGTTCGATGACATTTGCGATCTGGCGGTATGCGGGGCTGTCGTTCAGAGGTTCGAACAGGTCGCTCACGCGGATTCTCCGAACAGCTCGCGCCCGACCAGCATGCGGCGGATCTCGGAGGTGCCAGCGCCAATTTCGTACAGCTTCGCGTCGCGCAACAGCCGCCCGGTCGGATACTCGTTCACATAGCCGTTGCCGCCCAGCAGTTGAATCGCATCCAGGGAAACCCGGGTCGCCGCCTCAGCGCAAAACAAAATGCAAGCGGCGGCATCTTTGCGCGCGGGCTCACCTCGATCGCAGGCCATTGCGACTGAATAGGCGTAGCTGCGGCTGGCATTCAACGCCGCATACATGTCCGCGAGTTTGCCCTGCACAAGTTCGAACGTGCCGATGGGTGCGCCAAATTGCTTGCGCTCGCGCGCATACGCAAGCGCCACATCCAGCGCCTCGGCCATGATTCCAAGCGGGCCGCCGCACAGCACCAGCCGTTCGTAATCAAGGCCTTTCATCAGCACACGGACACCCTTGTTTTGTTCGCCGAGCAGATTGGCGGCCGGCACCTCGCAGGCATCGAAAACCAATTCGCTGGTGCTCGAGCCACGCATACCCAGCTTGTCCAGCTTCTGCGACGCTTTGAAACCGCGGAAACCCTTCTCGACCAGGAAGGCGCTGATACCGCGCGCTCCGGCGGCGGAATCGGTCTTGGCATATACCACCAGCACATCGGCATCGGGGCCATTGGTGATCCACATCTTGCGGCCGTCCAGCACATAGACGTCACCGCGCGGCACGGCCTTGAGCTGCATTGAAACCACATCGGAGCCTGCACCGGATTCCGACATCGCCAGGGCGCCCACGTGTTCGCCGCTGAGGAGTTTGGGCAGGTAACGCCGCTTCTGTTCGATACTGGCGTTCAAGGCGATCTGGTTGACGCAAAGGTTGGAATGAGCGCCATAACTCAATCCCACGGAGGCCGATGCACGCGAGATTTCTTCCATGGCCACCAGATGCGCAAGATAGCCGAGCCCGGCGCCGCCGTCCGGCTCGGACACCGTCATGCCCAACAGCCCCAGGGCTCCCAGTTCCGGCCACAGATCACGTGGGAAGTCATTGGAGCGGTCAATGGCGGCCGCTCGGGGCGCAATCCTGTCGCGGGCGAACCGGCGCACCTGTTCGCGCACGGCGTCGATGGTCTCGCCCTGGCCGAAATTGAACTCGCGAAACACTGCCGCCATTGTCAACTGCTCCCAATCTGTTAGATAATCCGACTGTCGGACTATTATGGCATACGCCGCATTGGGGTGACAATCGTGCAATTGGGCTCTCGGGTCGACACTCGCTCGGCCGAATTTGGCGCCAACGCGGCGCACATGCGCTCGCAGGTATCGGCACTCAAGGCCGAACTTGCAAAAAAGGCCTTGGGCGGATCAACCGCCGCGCGGGAAAAGCACCTGGCGGCGGGCAAACTATTGGTTCGTGACCGAATACGCGTCCTGCTGGACACCGGCTCACCGTTCCTGGAATTGTCTTCACTGGCGGCCCACGGGCTGTACGGGGACGAGGTGGCCGGTGCGGGCATCGTCACCGGAATAGGGCGCGTGAGCGGACGCGAATGCATGATCGTCGCCAATGACCCCACCGTGAAAGGCGGCACCTACTACCCCCTGACCGTCAAGAAGCACCTGCGGGCCCAGGAAATCGCCGGAGAGCATGGCTTGCCCTGCATCTATCTGGTGGAAAGCGGCGGCGCCTTCCTGCCTCTGCAGGACGAGGTGTTTCCGGATCGCGATCATTTCGGGCGGATCTTCTACAACCAGGCGATTCTGTCCTCACGCGGCATCGCGCAGATTGCCGTCGTACACGGTTCCTGCACCGCGGGCGGTGCCTATGTGCCGGCAATGTCCGAGCACGCCATCATCGTGCGCAACCAGGGCCGCGTCTTCCTGGGCGGCCCACCGCTGGTGCGGGCTGCAACCGGAGAGGAAATCGACGCCGAGTCCCTCGGTGGCGCCGAGGTTCACTGCCGTCAGTCCGGCGTCACCGACTACTACGCGCAAAACGACACTCACGCGCTGGCCCTGGCGCGGCGCGCGGTGGCGCGCCTTCGGCCCGTGGCAAGCAGCGCCGCCCCGGTGGCGTCACGCGCTCCGGCGTTCGATCCACACGACATTTACGGCATCATCCCGAGCAGCACGCGGCGCCCGTATGACGTCAAAGACATCATCGCCCGCATTGTCGATGCGTCGGAGTTCGACGAGTTCAAGGCCTTGTACGGTACGACGCTGGTTTGTGGATTCGCCCGGATCGGAGGCTTTCCCGTGGGCATCATCGCCAACAACGGCATCCTGTTTTCCGAGAGCGCATTGAAAGGCACTCACTTCATCGAACTATGCTGCCGTGAAGCCATCCCGCTGGTGTTCTTGCAGAACATCACCGGGTTCATGATCGGTCAGAAAGCCGAGGCGGGCGGCATCGCCAAGGATGGCGCCAAACTGGTGACTGCGGTTGCGTGCGCCGCGGTTCCCAAGCTGACCGTCGTCATCGGCGGCAGCTTCGGCGCCGGGAATTACGCCATGTGCGGCCGCGCGTACGGCCCGCGCTTTTTGTTCCAATGGCCCAATGCGCGCACCTCCGTCATGGGAGGCGAGCAAGCGGCGGGCGTGCTCGCAACCATACGGCGCGAAGCGCTGGAGCGGGCCGGCGGTCAACTCAGCGCCGAGGATGAGGAGCGCATCAAGGCGCCGGTCAGAGAGCAATATGAGCGCCAGGGAAATCCTTTTTATGCTTCGGCGCGTCTGTGGGACGACGGAGTCATCGATCCGCTCGATACGCGCCAGGTACTGGCGCTCGCATTGGCGCTGGCGGCCACCCAGCAAACTCAAGCGACGCGGTTCGGCGTCTTCCGGATGTAGGGTTCAATCACATGCTGCAGCGTCTACTGATTGCAAACCGCGGCGAAATCGCCTGCCGCATCGCGCGCACAGCCCGCGACATGGGCATCACGAGCATTGCCGTGTACTCGGACGCCGATCGCGCAGCGCGTCACGTGCGGGTTTGCGATGAAGCCTTTCACCTGGGTCCGTCGGCGGCATCGCAAAGCTATCTGAACATCGAGCGGCTGATCCAGACCGCGAGGCAAGCCGGTGCCGATGCCATTCATCCTGGCTACGGTTTTTTGTCTGAAAACGCAGCCTTCGCCCAAGCGTGCGCCGATGCCGGTCTGGTCTTCGTCGGGCCGCCGGCGAGTGCGATACGCGCGATGGGCTCCAAGAGTGCTGCTAAAGCTGCGATGGCAGAGGCGGGAGTGCCGGTCGCGCCCGGCTATCACGGCGATGATCAGAGCACCCCGCGGTTGCGCGCAGAGGCGCTGCGCGTCGGCTTTCCGCTCATCGTCAAGGCCAGCGCCGGCGGTGGCGGCAAGGGCATGCAGGTGGTGGATTCGGCCGATCAGGTGGCCGGCGCCATCGAGTCCGCGCAGCGTCTGGCGCGCACCGCCTTCGGCGATGACCGGTTGTTGCTTGAGCGATATTTTCGCGTCGCCCGCCACGTCGAAGTTCAGGTGTTCGCGGATGCCGCGGGCGGCGTCGTCACCCTGTTCGACCGCGACTGCTCGATTCAGCGGCGGCATCAGAAAGTCGTCGAGGAAGCGCCGGCGCCGGGATTGCGGCCCGAGGTTCGCGCCGCCATGGCCGAGGCTGCTATCCGGGTGGCTCGCGCTGTGCACTATGTGGGAGCAGGCACGATCGAGTTTCTCATGGATGCAGACCAGGGCTTTTATTTCATGGAAATGAACACCCGCCTGCAGGTCGAGCATCCGGTCACCGAGATGATCACCGGAGTGGATCTGGTGGAGTGGCAATTGCGCGTGGCACGCGGCGAGTCTCTGGCTGAGTTCGCCTCGCCGCTGAGCGTTCGAGGCGCGGCGGTGGAAGTGCGCCTGTATGCCGAGGATCCGGCGCAGGGCTATCTGCCCAGCGTAGGCCGGGTGCAGCATGTGCGCTGGCCCTCGGAGAACGTCCACCTGCGGTTGGATGTGGGGGTCGACGCCGGTGACGAGGTCTCTTCGTATTACGATCCCATGCTCGGCAAGATCGTCGCATGGGCGGACACTCGCGAAGGTGCGATCGAGCATTTGACGCGCGCGATGGGCGAGATCGAGTTGGTAGGTGTAAAAAGTAACCGCGCGCTGTTGCGCAGCATACTGCGGACATCCGCGTTTCGCGCCGCGAAACTCTCGACGCATTTTTTGGAGCTGAACAACGATGCGCTGGCGCTCACAGATCCGCCGCCCGACGCCGAAGCAATGGCGCTGCTGGCGATCGGGTGCGTCCTGGCCAAGGGTCAGGACGGAGCAGCGCATTCTCCCTGGGATGATCGAAGCGGTTGGCGGATTGCGGGTCCTGCAGTAAGCCGCTGGAGTTTCGATAAGGGCGAGGTGAAATTGGAGTGGGTACCGGAAGATCACTACACCGCAACGATTGAAGCAGAGCAAGTCTCGGTGCACATACTGCGTCAAGCCGCCGATGTGCTGCACGTGCAGATCGGAGCGCGCATCCTGCACGCGCGGATTCTCCGGCTCGGCCAGCAGTTGCATTTGTTCTGCGCCGGCCGCCACGCGACTGCGCGTCTGATCACTACCGAAGATTCATTGGAGTCCGGCGAAGCGGCCGATCAGGGCTCCCTGGTCACGCCGTTGCCCGGAACGGTGGTGGCTGTGCACGTCAAACCCGGGGAATCGGTCATGCGCGGAGCGGCGTTGGTGACCATCGAAGCGATGAAGATGGAGCACACGCTGACGGCCCCGCGCGACGGCACCATCGTGCGTATCGCCTATGCCGTTGCGGAAAGAGTGTCAGAAGGCGCAGTGCTGATCGAAATGTCCGAATGAGGCAGGCGCACCTGCGAGCGCAACGGATCAGGCAACCTGAGATTGACCGGTAGCCTCTGCCACGGCGGGCAGCGTGATGCGAAACCTTGTCTGTGATCCGGGCACGCTCGCCAATCC
The DNA here is from genome assembly GCA_025357635.1 of Pseudomonadota bacterium. Classification (GTDB taxonomy): domain Bacteria; phylum Pseudomonadota; class Gammaproteobacteria; order Steroidobacterales; family Steroidobacteraceae; genus TMP-86. The sequence goes on along the minus strand of JANXOV010000013.1, from coordinate 5,794 downwards.
GACCCGGCCGCCATTTTCGGCCACGTAACGCCGCACCAGCGCCATGCCCATGCCGCGACCGGCCTCCGACGTCGATTCGGTGACGGTGCTGAATCCTTTCTTGAAGATCAGCTTGATCGCCTGGCGATCAGGCAGCTTCTCGGCGGCTTCCGGCGTGATGATGCCCTTGGCAATCGCCACTTCGCGCAGCAACGCGGCGTCCAGGCCGCGTCCATCGTCGATGAAAGACAGTTGAAAGCTCTGGTCCGGCCGGCGTTCGAAGGTCAGCTTCAGACTGCCGAAATGCGGTTTACCGGCTGCGGCGCGCTCGTCCGGCGTTTCAATGCCATGCATCACCGCGTTTCGAATCAATTGAATTGCAATATTCTTCACCACGCCCTGATAGGAGGCGGGTACATCGGCCAACCCGCTGCATGTCAACGCAACGCTCTTGTCGTTGGCCTGAGCGACATGCTCGGTCATGGACATGAGCGCGCTCTCCAGGCTGCCGGCGGGCGCCATGCGCACGGCCGAGGCGGGTACAGGAAGGCCGGCGGCCACAGCAGCCGCGGCGGCCAGCGCCGCAAGACGGGGTGATTGGATGATCTCGGTGCCGTTGTCGGTCATGCGCGGCGATTGGATGATCTCGGTGCCATTGTCGGTGACACGCGGCGCGCTAGGGTCGGCCGCGGCGGGCGGCAGCGTACGCGCCGGCGCAGCAGTGCTGGTCATGCTGCGCATCAGCGCCAGATGGGCGAACAGTTCGTCCAGCCGCACGGCAAGGGGCAGAAAGTCGGAGCCGGACAGAGTCTCGGCGTTCTTGAGGTCGCTTGCGGCCTCCTCGAAGACCTGTGCGAGTGCTTCTATGGCGTCGAGTTCGAGCACGGCAGCCTGCTGCTTGATCAGAACGATCTGCTGCAGGATCTCATCAAGCTTCGAACGGAAGGCCGTGCTTGCGCGCGCAGGTTTCTTCAAGGCAGCGTTGATCGCGTTCATGGATGCGTCGCTCTGACGCAAGAATGCGGAGAAACGTTCCGCGCCCACTCGCACGAGGGTGCCGAGGCAGGCCGCCTGGGCCTTCGAGTAGCTTCGAAGCTCTTCCAGTTCGCGGGTCAGTTCAAAGCGCTGACTGACGTCGCTCACCGCCACGACCAGTTGCTGCGAATCGTTCAAGCTGACGATGCGGCGGAACCAAAAACTCAACTGTTTGTTCTCGATCGCACTTTCACCCGAGACGATCCGCACGGCAACATCTTGCAGCGGATTGCGTGCGTTCAGATCCGCCGGCGCATCATTGGATCGCAGCTGTGCGAGGAATTCCAGCGCCAACGCATGGGTCTTGGGGAGAAGCACCGATTCAAGCAGCTTTTCAAAATTCAGATTCAGCAGATCGCGGCGGCGGAACAGCGTTTCCAGCGATCGTGACAAGGGCGCGCGGATCTTGTTTTCGCGGTCGAGCAGGAAAACGGCCTGCGGCAGTCCCCCGAGAATCTCCTCGTTGAGCCGCGTCGCCTTGGCCAGCGCCTGAGCCATTTCGCGCTCGTGGCGCTGTTTTGAGATGAACATTTGCGCCAGCGTGTCAGAGTCATGCCATTCGCGGCATGACCAGCGTCACAGGCTCGTTCGCGGCGATTTCGCATCCCGCAGCATCATGGTGCGAGTGTGAGCCACATCACACGCCGGCGGGACGCACCTTCATGCCACCGCGGAGAGTTCCGTATTCAAGTCCGCTAGCAGCTCATCGGTGCAGGAATAGCGCAGCCGCAGTTCCTTGGCCATGAGCCGGTCCAGAATCGGCTGCTGCGCTGCAAGCTCCGAAGGGAGCACAGGGACGGGGGACTTCGTGTGCTGCGCCATGATGGCCATGGCGCTGCGGCCCAGGTAGGGGCGCGCGCCGGTGAGCATTTCGTAGAACATGACGCCGAGGCTGTACAGGTCAGTGCGCGAATCGATGGGCAGGGCCTGCGCCTGTTCCGGACTCATGTAAAAAGGCGATCCCAGCACCTTTCCGACGCCCGTGCTGCTGCCGTCGTCGTCGGCGCGCCGCGCCAGGCCGAAGTCGATCAACACCGGCGAATTGTCCTCGCGCAGCATGACATTGGCCGGCTTCAGATCGCGGTGGTAGATCCCGAACACGTGAATGACGCGCAGCGCTTCGGCGATTGCGCGCAGGTAGTACAGGCTTTCCTCGACGGTGAGCGGATTGCGCAGCCGGTCGCGCAGGTCTCCACAGGGGAAATACTCCATGGCCAGGTACAAGTGCTGCGGCAGCGCGCCGTAGTCGTGAATCTGGACGATGGCCGGATGCGAGATGCTGGAGATGATCTCGTATTCACGCTGAAAACGCTCCGCATCCTGCATCTCGCGAGCACTCTTGCCGGTGTTGATGACTTTCAGCACGACATTGCGGCTCAGTTTTTGAGCTCGCGCCAGGTACACCGAGGAGAAATTGCTGGTGGCGATTTCCTTTAGAATCTCGTAGCCGGGAAGTGCGATTTCCGGCGCCACCGGAGTCGAGGCTTGTTGCGCGGCGCGGGCTGCGCGGGCGGACGCTTCACGCTTGGCGCAGGCCTCGGCGACCGCCGTGAGCACCAGGTCCCGGCTGATCCTCGCCAGCGGCAGATAGTCCTTGGCCCCCGACTTCAGCGCGCGTACCGCGCACAGTTCATCCCCCTCTGAGGACAACACGATGAAGTGGGTTTCCGGGCGCAGCCGCAGCACCCGCAACATGCTGTCGATGGCATATTTGGTCGCCGGTTCGGACCCGAAATCCACATGGAAGAAAATGGCATCCGGCGGGGACTCTGCGATGACGGTGCCAAGTGCATTCCCCTGCGCGAGCGGAACCGATGAAACCACGCTTTCCGGCCACTGGCTGGTGATATGGTGGGTCATCCATTGCAGGCGCTTGGCATCTGCGCCGACGATGAGCACGACCGGGGAGAGGGTTTCTACCATAATGCAGCGCAGAGTAGCCTCAGTGCATCCCCCAGGTCCGGTCTGGATTTCACAGTTTTGTTTAACGGAATTTAATGTGGTCAGCGCGTGCCGGAATGCAACCTCTGCGCCCGGGCGCTTGTCTGACTCTGCATCGACTCTCACCGATCCGCTTTGATTGGAGGCATCTTCGATGGGTAATTTGAGAACTTGGACCATGGCATTGGTCGCTGGCGCAATGATCGTACTCGTCCTGAAGCAGAGTCCGGACGCGCAAGGCAGCGCACCGGTGGCAAAGCAGGCCGCCACCGTGGTTCAGCCGGCTCCAGGCGCAAATGAACCGGCAGCGGGCGCTGTCGTGCAATCGCCAAAAGTCGTCGGATTGCCTGATTTTTCACAGCTGGTGGCGGAAAGCGGCGCGGCCGTGGTCAACATCAGCGTCGTTGAAAAGGCGCAAAAGGCCTCTGACCCGGTTGAAATGGACGATGTAGGCGACCCTTTGTCCCAATTCTTTCACCGGTTTCAAACGCCCATGCCGGGACGGGCGCCGCCGGCGCACGGCATCGGTTCAGGTTTCATCATCAGCTCGGACGGCTATGTGCTCACCAACGCGCACGTGGTCGCCGATGCTGCCACCGTTACCGTCAAACTGACCGATCGGCGCGAGTTCACCGCCAAGGTCGTCGGCGTCGACAAACGCAGCGACGTTGCGCTGATCAAGATCGGAGCGCAAGGACTGCCCAAGGTTCGATTCGGCGATCCGTCCCGATTGCGGCCCGGTCAGTGGGTCATCGCCATCGGCTCGCCCTTCGGCTTTGACAACAGCGTCACCGCCGGTGTGATCAGCGCCACGGCGCGCTCCTTGCCGGATGAGAACTACGTGCCCTTCATTCAGACCGATGCCGCGGTCAATCCCGGCAATTCGGGCGGACCGCTGTTCAATCTGGACGGGGAGGTCATCGGCATCAACTCACAGATCTACAGCCGCACCGGGGGCTTCATGGGCATGTCCTTCGCCATCCCCATCGATCTGGTATTGAACGTCAAAGACCAGCTGCTGAGCAAGGGCAAGGTCAGCCGAAGCCGGATCGGCGTGGGTGTGCAGGAGGTCAATCAGCAACTGGCGCAGACCTTTGGTCTTGGCATTCCGCACGGCGCGTTGATCAGCGCAGTCGAACCCAAGAGCCCCGGTGAGCGCGCCGGCCTGAAGCCCGGCGATGTCATCACCAGCGTCAACGGCAAGACCGTCAACCGCTCGGCGGATCTGCCGGCGATCATCGCCTCGCTGGCGCCGGGCTCGCAGGCGACGGTCGGCCTCTGGCGCGAGCGCAAAGCCCTGCAGGTGGAAGTTCGCACTGTCGCATTGGATGACGAACCGGCGGTCAGGAACGCACGCGCCGAGCGCGACGGCGATTCCGGCAGACTGGGTCTGGCGTTGCGGCCGCTGAGCCCGAATGAGCAGGAACAGCTGGAAACGAAGGGACGCCTGCTGGTGGAGGAGGCCACAGGCCCGGCGTTGGCGGCCGGCGTGCAGCCTGGCGATGTCGTGCTGGGCATCAATGGGACGCCGGTAAGTTCGGTTTCCGAATTGAAGCGCGAAGTGGCTCGAGCCAGCGGCAGCGTCGCCTTGCTGATCCAGCGTGAAGAGGCTCAAATCTACCTGCCCATCGACATCAGCTAGCGGTTTTGTTGTACTTGAGGGTCCGGTTCGGATTTAATCGCGCCCATGCAATCCGCTCCGGATCTTTTTAACCATGCCGCACCGGCCGCCGCCCTGCGGCCGGCGCCATTCTTGCCCATGTCACGCGCAGAAATGCAGGCCTTGGGCTGGGATCGCTGCGACATCATCATCGTCACCGGCGATGCCTATGTCGATCATCCGAGCTTCGGCATGGCCATCATCGGCCGCGTGCTGGAAGCGCAAGGGTTTCGGGTCGGCATTATCGCGCAGCCGGACTGGCACAGCACGAGCGACTTCGAGGCGCTGGGCGAACCGCGCCTGTTCTTCGGCGTAACGGCGGGAAACATGGACTCCATGGTCAACCGCTATACTGCCGACCGGCGGGTCCGGAGCGATGATGCGTACACGCCGGGCGGCATCGGCGGCAAGCGCCCTGATCGCTCCGTCATCGTCTATTCGCAGCGCCTGCGCGAAGCGTTCAAGCGCTCCACCATCGTGATCGGAGGGATCGAAGCGAGCTTGCGTCGCATCGCGCACTTCGACTACTGGTCAGAACAGGTGCGTCGATCGGCGCTGATCGACGCCAAGGCAGACCTTCTCGTGTTTGGCAATGCGGAGCGGCAGATCTGCGAGATCGCGCGTCGCCTGGACTCGGGAATCGCAATCACCGACATCACCGATCTGCGCGGAACGGCCCTCGTGCGCCGTGCCACGCCAGCGGATTGGATCGAGATCGATTCCAGTAAGATCGACACTCCCGGCCCATTGAACCCCGCTGTCAGTCCCTATGCGGAGGAAGCGGAGCGCGTCGCGGCGGCAAACCCTGCGTCGCCCGACAATGGCGCGGCGATTGTCAAATTCTACCGAAAAGTGCCCAACGCCCACCGCGAGAAAAGTGTCATCCGCCTCCCGGCGTATGAACAAGTCGCCAAGGACGCGGTTCTGTATGCGCACGCCTCGCGCATCCTGCATCTGGAATCAAACCCGGGCAACGCACGCGCGTTGGTACAAAGGCATGGCGACCAGCAGGTTTGGTTGAACCCGCCGCCCATTCCGCTCGCGACGCCGGAAATGGACTCGGTGTACGAACTGCCCTACGCGCGGCGCCCGCATCCCTCCTACGGCAACGCCCGTATTCCCGCGTATCACATGATCCGCTTCTCGGTATCGATCCAGCGCGGCTGCTTCGGCGGCTGC
>JANXOV010000173.1 GCA_025357635.1 Pseudomonadota bacterium | reverse complement strand
AGAATGCTCCTTGAGGCCCGCTCAGGCGTGTTTCACGGATACGTCGCGGGAACGCCCGGCATGAGAGAGGGCTGGCCCAAGCGCGGCTCCCACTCCCCGGGCAGCTATTGGTTTTATAACAACTGGGACTTCAACGCCCTTGGGTCGATCTTCGAGAGAGAGTTCAGGGCGCCAATAGCCAAGGCTTTCGATGCGCGAATCGCGCGGCGTATTCGGATGCAGGACTTTCGCGTCGCGGACATGTATTACCTTCAAGCGCCGGCCGATGCCTCGCCAGAGGTCAATAAGTCGATCCACCCGGCCTATCACTTCCGAATGACCGCCCGTGATCTCGCACGATTTGGTTACTTGTTCCTGCGGAACGGCGAATGGCAGGGGGAGCCCGTCGTACCGAAGACATGGGTGAGCGAAAGTACGGAAGCACACTCGCAGACCAAAGCCGGCGAGGGATACGGTTATCTATGGTGGGTTGATGGATTTGACTTGCCGGTGGGCTCATTCAGCGCGCAGGGGGCGCTAGCCAAATACGTGGTTGTAGTGCCCGCCCGAGAGCTTGTAGTCGTCTATCTGAATCACACAGAGTTCCCGGATGACGCGTCGGGACTCACTGTCGATGCTGTGAAGAAACTTCCAAGCATTTCCCACGAACAAATGGGCCAGTTACTCAAGATGTTGCTCGACGCTCAACCCAGCCCCTCCGATGTGATTCGCTAAAGCAGTCGTTCGCGACTGTCTCGAAGGGGTCGGAAGCGGCCGGTTTGCACCCCATTCATTCTTCGCCGCGGATTATCCTGTCACGCGGTCGACGGTAGAATTCCGGTAGACGTCAGCGCCGAACAGGCGCTGGATTTTTCCGCAGACGCACGTGGGGTCTTAAATCAGGATGCCGCTAACCGTGCGACTTCCCGCCGGAACCCTCGGTGTAGCTTCGACTACGCCTTCTCCCCCACCTGTAACTCCGCAGATTTGAAGGGCACCCCACACCCTCCAATCCCGCAGTACCCGTTCGGATTCTTCGCCAGATATTGCTGGTGATAGTGCGCGCTGAGCCTGGAAATCCCCCGGAAACCACACCGTTACGCCCTCGCAGGCCCTCTACCGGTCGGCTGTCAGTAGACGTTGACGTCAATCCAGCGGTAGACCATCACTGAGCACCACCTAACGTGTGGGGCGATTCGTTATTGGGAGAACACGACACCATGCGCGATCGCGGAGCCAGTCAAGCCGTGCGGCCAAGTACGATTGTCGAAGTCAAATCCCGGGCTTCCCTTAGCATCGTGAAACGTACGATCAATCGCGAGCGCGCCGGTTTCTGGATCGAAAGCCAGCATGAACAGACGGTCTTCATCGTATCCGGTGACGGCAAGGCGATGGGTCTTCGCATCATAGGCCGTCCAGTGCGGCCAAAAAGCTCCATCCAGCCGCACTCGGCTAATCTCAAAAGGCCTAGCGCCATTGTTGATGTCCAGAACGACAATCGCGTGCAGTATCGGCACACTTTGAATCAGATAATGCGAGACGACTGTGGGCACGCCGCAGAATGAACCGGGGAATTGCCAGACAAGTCTCGACCGCGGATGTTCGCTTGCAATGTCTGTCACGCGCTCGATTCCGCAGCCCGTCGTCTGCACGTAGACGGCGCCGTCCGGTCCGCGGCGGGCTTCCTCGGGGTTGATCTCGCCGTAATGGCCCGGTGGAGCGTCGAAATCATTCGTCGATAGTCGCTTGAGGTCAGAGAGTCGAAAAATCTGATAGGTGTGGCCGGCTCGATCCTGGTCTCGCATCGAGGAGTTGGTGACGATTACCCGATCAATGTCAGGCAAAGGCAGCAAGCTATATGCCATTAGGAGGTCGCCCGGCCGGCTTGGATCTGCGGTAGACGCTGAGCGCACCGCCCGGCCCTCGTCGTCGATTTCCACCAGACCGCCGTGCACGCCAGGCTGCACCGCCACATCAGTCATGGGCATAACCATTGCTGCGCCGCCATCGATGTCCTCATCAGAGCCATGCTCCATGTGACCCTCGACCTGAAAACTTGCCAGCACATGACCGTTTGGCAGCCGCAGAAACGAATGAGGATGACTGAAGCCACCGAGGTCGGCGAAAGCGGCGTGGACGTGCGGGTGCAAGGGGTCGCGGAGGTCGATCACAACGGTCCTGCCCGACTTGTGATCGTTTGCGAACAACAGCCCCCCATCGGGCATCCAATACTCGGTGTGGTGAACTTGGTGGGTGCGGATTCCCGAAGCGGCCGACGTGACGAGCTTCCCGTACCCCGGCGATTCCGGATCGGCGTCGATGACCGCAACAAAATCCTCGCCTCGATGCGCAGTATCGCCCGCCCAAGCGAAAAGATAATGACCTGGATCTGCTGCCCGAGCGCCGGCCGCTACCACCGAGAGCCCAACCAGCAGCGCTCCGGCCAAATAACACTTCATAGCTCTTCCCCTTGATTCGAATTTCCAGCGCCCGAACTAAGGCGCATTAACACGGTCTATACCGTAGCAATTCTTCGCCGCGGACTATCCTGAACCGCGGTCGACGGTAGACTTCCGGTAGACGCCAACGCCGATCACACGCTGGATTTTTCTGCAGAAACACACGGGGTCTTGCAGTCGAACGACGCTAACCGTGTGACTTCCTGCCGGAACCCTCGGTGTAGTTCCGCCTAAGCCTTCTCCCCCACCTGTAACTCCGCAGATTTGAAGGGCACCCCACACCCTCCAATCCCGCAGTACCCGTTCGGATTCTTCGCCAGATATTGCTGGCGATAGTACGCCCGATAGCCGGAATTCCCACGGAATCCCCACACTAACTTTCTAAGCAGGCGCCGCTCGGTCGACTTTCGGTAGACGTCAATGTCGAATCACCGGTAGACCAAGTCACCGTCCAATAAGAGCCCACTTCCGATCCTGGCCGCTCACCCAACAATCGGCCCGATCCCAAAAGGGGTCCGACGCAACAGCCTTGCCTGAACGCGGCGATCCGTTGAGCCACGGACTCCTCAATATCTAGATAGCGGTTTGACACAGCCAACTTCCTCGTCGCGGGCTTGAGGAGCGCTCATACGTGATTCTCGAGGCTCCCTGAATCCGAATAGCAGGCGATGGCGGGCCTCGATGCTCCCAAGCAGTGCTTTGCCGAGCGTGAGCGCATCCCGCGCTCGTTCAGTGCTGAATTCCGTAAGAACCGCACGCGCCATCTCCGGTTCATGCGCGGCGAGCAGCTTACGGGCACGCGACTCCACCCTGGGCACTTCGGCAATGCTCTGATTCTCGAATGCAGCCAGCGCCTCGGTCACCTCGGGGAGGAATTTCTCCGGCTTGTCGCAGGTGTAATACATCAGGCGCTTGAAAGTGACGTATGCGAAATCAGACGCCTCCTGAACCTGAAAATCGCGGGTCACCAGGCGCTCTGCCTCGCCCGAGCTCAGATAGCGATGCTTGCCGTACTCAGGCAGGACGGCCTGAGTACCAATCCAATAAGGTACGAACGGCGTGGTAACTGCACCCGTGGCGGCGACCCAGAGAATGTTCAGGTCGGAGTGCGCAAGTCCCGACCGCAAATGAGCAACCTGCCCATATCCGCTTTGGTCGCCGGAGACCAGAGGATCACGAACCGTATCCATGAATTCCCGAAGCGTCAGTTTGGCATTTGCGGTCTTCTGCCTGAGGCGCTCCTCTATGAGCGCGACAGTCGGCGAGCGCTCCTTGCCCCATTGATAGACCTTATTGACGTTGAATCGCTGTCCTGAAGCGGGGTCGAACCAGCCCTGGCTGACCGCGAACGAAATGAAATTGGCGGAACCGCGGAACTGATCGGGGTGCTTCTTGAAATCAAGCGGAACATCGAGAATGTATCCCGGGTACGACGTGCGAACGTCGTTCGGACCGAGCCGTTCAGCAATCCAGAGCCCTTTTCCACCGGCGAAATCGATCAGCACCCAGCCTTCATGGGCGTCGGCGAACAGATGCGAGTTTCCGCCATAGGTTGCATAACCGTGCTTCTCGATCAGGTCGCCGACGAGTTCGACGGCCTCACGAGCTGAATGGGCCCGCTCCATCACGATACGGGAGAGGTCACTGTAGTTGAGCCCGTGTTGCGGATTAGGAGTCAGCTTTTGCAACTCTGGGCGCGAAGGGGACCAGACGTCGCGCGCCGCCACGCCGTACTCGTTCAGGCCGCCATTGGTCAACGGAGGGGGGAAACCCTTCCACTCCGAATAATTCATCGTCATATAGCGCGCCGTTTCCGCCGCCTGCGGGATCTCAATGAGCTCCCCGGGGAAATTTGCGCGAGCGTCCACACCCACCGTGATCTTTGAGTCGGCAGGCCAATTGCGGTGCGGCACGATTTCAAGCCAGTGACTGGAGGGCTCGTCACCAGTTCCGCCGAGCATGGTGCTGCCATCTTCCGTGAGGTTGCTACCAACAAAGATGGCGTAGCTGGCGAA
>JANXOV010000147.1 GCA_025357635.1 Pseudomonadota bacterium | reverse complement strand
TGGAGCGCGAGCTGTCGAAGATCGGCCGCAAGTCGGTCAAGCAATTACTGCTGGCGCCCGCCGAGAAGACGGTGACGGTGGATTCGAAGAATCTCGACATGTATTTGGGCGTGCGGCGCTTCCGCTACGGCAAGGCCGAGGAGAGCGATCGCGTCGGGCAGGTCACCGGGTTGGCGTGGACGGAGGTTGGCGGCGAACTGCTGACCATCGAATCCGCCGTGGTGCCGGGCAAGGGCAAACTGACGCATACCGGGCAGCTCGGCGAGGTGATGCAGGAGTCCATCCAGGCGGCGATGACCGTGGTGCGCAGCCGCTCCAGCGTGCTGGGGCTGGAGCCGGATTTTTATCAGAAGATCGATGTGCATATTCACGTTCCCGAAGGCGCCACGCCCAAGGACGGTCCCAGTGCCGGCATCGGCATGTGCACAGCCCTGATCTCCGCGCTCACCAAGATTCCGGTGCGCTCGGATGTCGCCATGACCGGCGAGATCACCCTGCGCGGTGAAGTCCTGCCCATCGGCGGGTTGAAGGAAAAGTTGCTGGCGGCGCATCGCGGCGGCATCACCACCGTGCTGATTCCTGATGAGAACACCAAGGATCTGGCGGAGATTCCGGACAACATCAAAGAGAAGCTGGAGATCAAGGCGGTGAAGTGGATCGACGAGGTGCTTCAGGTTGCGCTGAAGTCCATGCCGGTGCCGCTGGGCGACCCGGCAGTGAAGCCGGCGGCCATTGCCGGGGAGAAGACCCGGCGACGCAAAGGAAAGAGCGAAGTCCACGCGCATTGATGCCGCACGATTCAGGCGGTGGTTCTAGCGTCGGGCGCCGCGGATCAGGCTGTCCAGTTCCCGAAGCAATGGCGCTGTATCGTTATCGCTGAGATGCGTCAGCCGCTCGCCTGGGAGATCCAGAAACCCGTCTGAGCGCCGATCGGCGAGGCAAGAGGGCTCCAGCTCGCGATGACCCGGGTGGCGGCTCCCTGAGGCCTGCCGGTCGCGCAGCCTGCGCAATCGCGTCGGCTCATCGATCCGGCAAAGAAGCTGGATGATGCGCATGCCAGGCTCCGGATCCGCTATCTGTCTGATGGCCGCCTCATGAGCGCCGGGCTTGAAGTTGCCCTCGATCACCATGCCGACGCCCGCCTGCGAAAGCTCCAAAGCGATCTTGAACAACACGCTGAAACTGGCTTCGCTCAATGTCCCGGTAAAGGGGGATTGCAGCGGGTCGCCGGGGGCGATCGCATCCAGCAGTGATTCCTTGACCAGATCTTTGGCGATGACCGGGAGCCGGTACCGTGCACTGATCTGACGGCTCAACGTGGTTTTGCCTGATCCAGGCAGACCTGTAATGATGATTATCATTTAGTTACAACGTATATCTAAATTAAATTCGAGACAATATGTCTGATTGATTATGACAACCCGCCCCACGGTTGCCCTATAAGAACTACCACGCCGACCTACCCGTATCGCTGCGCTGCGAACGATACCCTGCAATTCAAGGATCCCAACCGATCGATTCGGGAAAAACAAGCGGGGAGCATTTTATGATGCGGCGTCGAGATACATATCATATATATTTGATTATTATACCATTGTTATGGGTATCGAAATCCTGGGCATTGCCCAGTTACGCCCGGCAGACCGGTGCGCCCTGTGCGCAATGCCATACCATCGCCTTTGGCCCGCAACTGACCCCGTATGGCCGTCAGTTCAAGCTCAACGGTTACGTCTGGGGCGAGACCAAGGGTTCGATACCGCTGTCGCTGATGGCCGTGGCCGGATACAACCAGACCAGCAAAGATCTGCCGGAGGCGCCTGCACCGCATTTTTCCACCAATGACAATTTTGCGCTCAACGAATTGACGGGGTTCATTGCCGGCCGCATCACGCAGCACATGGGCGCGTTCATCGAAGCCGCTTACAGCGGCGTGGAGCGTCACACGGCCTGGGGCGCGTTCGATGTGCGCTATGCGCGCACCGGACAGCTCGGCGGAAAAGGCATCGTTTACGGCGTCTCGCTCAACAACAATCCGACGGTAACGGACCTGTGGAACTCAACGCCGGTCTGGAGCTTTCCTTACACGGGCTCACACCTGGCGCCGGGTCCTGGCGCAGCGCCGGTTCTGTTCGATGGCATCAGCGAGCGCGTGCTTGGCCCCAACGTTTACATGATGATCGACGACCACCTGTACCTGGAAGCCGGCGCTTACAAGGGCATGTCGGACAACTGGCTGGACAAGGTGGGTCTGAGTGCGGAGGAGAATCTGCACTTGGACGGGCTGGCCACCTACTGGCGCGCGGCATGGCAGTTCGACAAGGACCGCAGCAGCTACTCGATCGGGGTGTTGGGACTCAACGTCAAGCAACAGCCGGATCCGGCAGCACGGCTCACCGACCGGTACAGCGATATCGGCTTCGATGCGACTTATCAGTTTGCCGGCGACAACGGCATTTCAGCGACCGGCAATCTGCTTTACGTGCATGAAACCCGGCACCTGGATGCGGCATTTGCAGCCGGCGAGTCCGACTCAAGCGCCAATCATCTGAATCAGCTGCAGCTGGATGCGACGATTGCATGGCATCAAACCTGGGTCGGCAGCGTGGGCTGGTTCGACACCACGGGCAGCAACAACGCGGGGCTCTTCCCCGCAGCGGAAATCGACGGCAGCGCCAACGGCTCGCCCAACAGCCGCGGCTACACCCTGCAGCTTGAGTACGTGCCGTTCGGGAAAACCAATTCCTTTGGAGCGCCGTGGATGAATGCACGATTCGGCCTGCAGTACAAAGGCTATCAGCGTTTCAACGGCGGCAGTTCGAACTATGACGGTTTCGGCCGCTCAGCCAGCGACAACAACACGTTGTTTGTGTTTGCCTGGCTTGCGATATGAGCGGCGCAGCGATGCAAAAACAGCAAGCAGGTTTCGCGCTCATTTTATTGCTGGGGGCGGGCGGCGCATTGGCTGATGAATGCGCGTTTCAGGTGACCGGCGGCGATGCGATCCGATTTGATCAGCGCACGCTGGAGGTCCCGGGCAGCTGCCTGCAGGTGGCGCTGACCTTCCGGCACGTCGGGCATTCAGCGGCGCGCGTGATGGGTCATAACTGGGTATTGGCCAAGTCCAAGGACGTCTCGGCCATCGCCAACGCCGGGGCGGCCGCAGGACTTGAGAGGAACTACCAGCCGACCAATGACCCGCGGATCATTGCGGCAACCAAAGTGGTGGGTGGCGGCGAAAGCGACACCGTGACGTTCAGCACCGCCGAGTTGCGGCCGGGCGAGGATTACACCTATTTTTGTTCATCTCCAGGCCACTGGTCCGTGATGAAGGGGAAACTGGTGTTTAGGGCTGCTTCCAAGGAAAAACTGGCTGCCACCACGAGCCGTTGACGACACAGTAGCCAATCGCGGGGGGCTCGCGTAAACTCCGGCGCCTCTTCTGAGCGAGGATCTGGGTGCTTAGCTCAGCTGGTAGAGCGTCGCCTTTACACGGCGAATGTCGGGGGTTCGATCCCCTCAGCACCCACCACATACGGAGTGGTAGTTCAGCTGGTTAGAATATCGGCCTGTCACGCCGAGGGTCGCGGGTTCGAGTCCCGTCCACTCCGCCATTTCCCAGACCCGGAAGAAGTCGCGCGAGCCGTAAGGCCGCGCTGCGGGCAATCGCGTCAAGCACACGTCAGTTAACGCAAAGAGTCTATAGATGCTTCAGACAATTCACGACAAGATCAAGGGTTGGGTGGCTTACCTGGTGCTGGGAGCCATCGCCGTGGTGTTCGTTTTGTGGGGCATCAACTTCACCATGGGCGCGCCGACCTACGCCGCCAAAGTCGACGGCCGCGAGATTTCCGCCAATGAGCTGCGCCAGACCTATCAGCAGGAATTGGCGCGCGCCGAGCGCGCCGGTGACGGGCAGTTGGATGAGGCGCAGCGCAATCAGATCAAAGCGCGGGTGTTGGAAGATTCGGTGAGCGTCGAGGCGCTGTTGGGCCGGCTGCAGAAGCTCGGCTATCGCGTCAGTGAAACCGAGCTGCTGGCTGCCATGGCGCAGATTCCCGCCTTTCAGGTCGACGGCAAATTCGACTCCGCGCATGCGGTCGCGGTGCTGCGTGCGCAGGGCCGCTCCGTGGCCGAAGTGGAAGGCATGATCCGCCGGCAGATTCAAATCGGTCAGCTGGAAACCGCGCTGCGCGGGTCGAGCTTCACGACCGATGCGGAGGTGCGCCAATTGACCGCGCTGACGCGCCAGCAGCGTGAACTGGCCTGGGTGGTGTATACCGCTGCGCGCTACCTGCCGGAGGTCAAGATGGACGATGCCGCCCTCAAGGCCTACTACGAGCAGCACAAGGGCCAGTACATGACGCCCGAGACCCTGGACCTGCGCTATGTCGAACTCAGCCTCACCGAGATGTCGGCCCGGGTGAAGCTGGATGAGGCGCAGCTGAAAAGTTATTTCGTGGAACAAAAGACCCGCAATCCTGAAAAATACGTGCAGGCAGAGCAGCGTCGCGCCAGCCATATCCTGATCACGGTCACCGATCCGAAAGAGGATCCGGGCGCCAAGGCCAAAGCCGAGAATGTCTACAAGCGCGCCAAAGCCGGTGAAGACTTTGCCAAGCTCGCCAAGGAATTCTCCCAGGACAAGGCCTCGGCGCTGCAGGGCGGGGATCTGGGCTGGTCGGATCGCAAGGTGTGGGTGGCGCCATTTGCCGATGCGGCGTACAGCATGCAGGTGAATGAGATTCGCGGGCCGGTGAAGACACAGTTCGGTTATCACATCATCAAGCTTGAGGGCATTCGTCCCGCGGCGGAAAAGACCTTCGAGGAAAGCAAGGCCGATCTGGAAGCGCAGTACCGGCGCAATGAAGCCGAGCGCCTGTTCAACTCGGCGCAGGACCAACTCGCCGATGCCGCCTTGCAAAACGCCACCGACATCGACGTGGTGGCCAGGAAGTCCGGCTTGAGCGTCAAAGACCTGCCCGGCTTCAGCCGCGGCAGCGGTGGCGGCGCGCTGGGCAATTCACCCAAGCTCTTGCAGGCAGTTTTCAGCCAGGACGTGCTCGATGGCCGGCTCAGTCCCATCATCGAAATCGAAAAGGGACGCGGTGTGGTGGTGCGCGGTTCAAACCATCAGCTGCCGCGGCAAAAGCCACAGGATGCCGTGCTGGCCGAACTCACCGGCGCGCTCAGGAAACAGCGCAGTGAGGAGCTGGCTGCGAACGCTGCGCAGGAGGCCGTCAAACGCCTGCAGGCGGGCGAAACCATGGAGTCCCTGGCGAAGGCTGCGGGGTCTGCGCCGCAGGCGCCCAAGTTCGTGGCGCGGCCCGATCAAACCGTCCCCGTCGAGATTCGCGAGGCGGCATTCGCCGCGCCGAAACCCGCTGACAAACCGACATTCAAGAACGTGACGCTGGCCAACGGCGATTCCGCCGTGTTCGCATTCTCCGCGGTGCGCGTGGATCCGACGCCGGACATGCAGACTGCGCAACTCAAGCGCCAGTATGCCGAAGCGATCGCCCAGTCCGAGGCCATCGCATATGCAGGCGCCGCCCGCGCCGATGCCAAGGTGCAACTGAACCCGAAGGCCATCGAGTAAGTTCCGACGTGAGCGATCTGTGGCAGCAATTCTCGCAGTGGTACCTGTCGGTGCTGGGCGATGGCGGCTATCCGTTGATCATGGCCCTGATGGCGCTGGAGAGCACCATCGTGCCGCTTCCCAGCGAGATCATCATTCCCCCCGCGGCTTACCTGGCGCACACACAGGGCGTTCTCAGTGTTTCCGGGGTGGTATTGGCGGGGACCATCGGCTCGTGGCTGGGCGCCACGCTGATGTACTGGGGCGCCCGCCTTCTGGGGCGGCCCTTCGTCGTGCGCTTTGGCCCCTATGTGGGGATCGCTGCGGTGAAGATCGAGCGCGCCGAAGCCTGGGCAGCGCACTATGGAACGGCCGGCGTTTTTCTCTCCCGTCTGCTACCCGTCATTCGCCATCTGATCGGCATCCCGGCGGGCATCGTGCGCATGGATTTCCGCTGGTATTCGATCGCCACCCTGGTGGGGTCGGCCTTCTGGTGTTCGGTGCTGGCCTGGCTGGGCGTCACCGTGGGCAAGAATCCGGATCTGCTGGCCGGCTCATTGCATCGATTTGCCGGCATGGTGGCCTTGATCGGACTGGCCTTGGCCGCACTGTATTATGTGTTCGTCCATCGGCATGCCGGACGGTCCGGCAGGCATTGAGTCAGTAGTCCGGAGCAAATCAATGGCTAGGAAATCAAAAAGTTCGGCAGGCAAGATCGACATCGGCATCAGCGGTGAGGATCGGGAAAAAATCGCCGGCGGTCTGGCGCATCTGCTCGCCGACACCTACACCTTGTATCTGGCGACCCATAACTTTCACTGGAACGTCACTGGCCCGATGTTCAACACGCTGCACGCCATGTTCATGACGCAGTACACCGAATTGTGGAATGCGGTGGATCCGATCGCCGAGCGCATCCGCTCCCTCGGATTCCCGGCGCCGGGAACTTATTCGCAGTTCGGCAAGCTCTCCTCCATCAGCGAAGTCGAGGGCGTGCCCTCTGCCACGCAGATGGTGGCGATTCTGGTGAAGGGGCATGAGGCGGTGGCGAAGACCGCGCGCAGCATTTTCCGCGTCGCCGAAGAAGCCAACGATCAGCCCACCGCCGACTTGCTGACCCAGCGGCTGGACATTCACGAGAAGACCGCGTGGATGCTGCGCAGTATTTTGCAGCGCTAACGGGCGATCGCCGGGCAGAGCGCTACTCTTTCTCACCCTCGCCAAAGCTCATGCCGACGGTGTTATAGCCGCCATCGACGTAGAGAATCTCACCGGTGATGCCGGCGGCAAGATCCGAGGTCAGAAACGCCGCGGCGTTGCCCACATCTTCCAGCGTTACATTGCGCCCCAGCGGCGCCATGGCGGCGACGTGGCCGAGCATCTTGCGAAAGCCCGGAATGCCGGCCGCAGCCAGCGTCTTGATCGGTCCGGCGGAGATGCCGTTGACTCGGATGCCCGCAGCGCCCAATTCCGCCGCCAGAAAGCGCACGTTCGCCTCCAGGCTGGCCTTGGCAAGGCCCATGACGTTGTAGCTGGGAATCGAGCGTACCGCGCCCAGGTAGGTCAGCGTCAGTATCGAACCGGGTCGTCCTTGCATGAAGGGCAGCGATTCGCGCGCCAGTGCGGTGAGGCTGTAGCTGGAGGTGTCGTGCGCGATGCGGAACGCTTCGCGCGAGGTGCCCTGCACGAAGGTGCCGGTCATGGCCTCGCGCGGCGCGAACGCCACCGCATGCACGAGGATGTCGAAGTGGTCCCAGTGGGCTTTGAGCTGCGCAAAGCCGCGCGTGATTTCTTCGTCCGAGTTCACATCCATCGAAAAGGTGATGTCGGAGTTCAGCTGCCTGGCGAGCGGAATGACCCTCTCGCTCATGCGTTCGATGTGGGAGAAGGCAAGCTCAGCGCCTTCGC
Source organism: Pseudomonadota bacterium (assembly GCA_025357635.1). Taxonomy (GTDB): domain Bacteria; phylum Pseudomonadota; class Gammaproteobacteria; order Steroidobacterales; family Steroidobacteraceae; genus TMP-86. The sequence goes on along the minus strand of JANXOV010000147.1, from coordinate 16,412 downwards.
GATGCATGGCTTGAGCGATGCCCCAGGCGATCGAGCGATCGGTGGCGAGCCCGACGATCAACGCGCGCTTGCCGGTCATGAAACCCATCTTGCTTCCCCTTGAACTTACGAACTGCGCTTGTGGTTTGAGTCCACGTACATCACCAGGCGCTGTCCGGCGCGGATCTGATGCTGTTTGTTGATGCCGTTCCAGGTCTTGAGCTGCTGCACGGACACCTGGTACTGGCGGGATATCCCGCTCAGCGTATCACCAGGGCGCACGGTGTACAGAACGCGGCGGCTCGATGCACTGGACTCCCCGCGAGAGTGCCGCACGGTGGTCTTGATGACCAGACGCTGACCGGCCACCAGGGGATCGTTCGCGCCGATCCCGTTGATCCGTGCCAGCGTGTCGACGTTGGTGCCGTGCCGGCGCGCGATGGCGCGCAGGGTTTCGCCACGGCGCACGCGGTGGACGATCTGATGGCGCCGGCCGCTGACGTCCGTGGAGGGCCGGTCGACGCGCTGTGCGGCGAGCAGCACCTTGTCGGGCAACTGCGCGCTGTCCTGCGGGATCTTCAGTTCCTGACCGACGCTGACCTTCTTGCCGGAAATCTCGTTCAACTTGGCGACCACCGCAACCGAGGTGCCGTATTGCTTGGCAATGCCGGGCAGGGTTTCGTGCCGCGCCACGGTGTGCGTCACGTAGCGAACGCGTTCCCCGGCAGGCAGTGTGGTCAGCGCAGCTTCCAGTCTGTCCGCCTGATCGATGGGCACCAGCAGGCGATGCGGGCCGCCGGGGTCGGTGGCCCAGCGGTTGTAGCCGGGATTCAGCGCGACGATTTCCTCATACGTGCTGCCCGCCAGCTGCGCAGCGAGCTTCAAATCGATTTGCGAGGAGGTGTCGATGATTGCGAAGTACGGTTCATTCGGGATGGCCGAAAACGCCAGGCCATAGCGTTCAGGCTCGGCCATCAGTCGCTTCATCGCCAGCAGCTTGGGCACGTAGGCGCGCGTTTCGGCCGGCAGGCGCAAATGCCAGAAATCGGTGGGAAGACCCGCGGCGGCATTGCGATCGATGGCGCGCTGCACGCCGGCTTCACCGACGTTGTACGCGGCGATCGCCAGCAGCCAGTCCCCGTCGAACTGATCGTGAAGGATTTGCAGATAGTCCAGCGCTGCACGCGTGGATTCGACCACGTCGCGCCGGCCGTCGAACCACCAGTTCTGCTTCAGTCCGAAACGATCGCCGGTGCCGGGAATGAATTGCCACAGTCCGGCGGCGCGGCTCGGTGAGTACGCGAACGGTTCGTACGCGCTTTCCACCACCGGCAGCAGCGCGAACTCCAGCGGCATGCCGCGTGCCTCGACCTCGCACACGATGTGATACAGATAGCGTTGCGCGCGCTGAAACACACGCTCCAGATATTCCTGATTGCGCTCCAGCCACGCCAGTTGCTGGTCGATCGCGGGTTCTTGAACCTCATCGAGCACGAAGCCATCGCGCAGCCGGTCGAACAAATCGTCGAAATCCTCGCCAGTACCCACATGCCATTCGCTGGGCATCCGCGCCGAGGGCATGGCGCCCTCGGCGGGGGCGGCCAGACCGGTGGCGTTGCCGTTGGCATCGCTGCCCGGCGACTGCACGGTTACCGCCGGCGGCGGCGCTGCCGGCTGGGGCTGACTGGCGCAGGCCGCAAGCGCCAATGCGCCGAGCATCCACGTCGCGCGCTGCGCCGTGCGCGGGAACATCATGCGCAGCGGCTCATCGGAACTGATCCTTCCAGGCTCGCAGCACGCCGAACACCTGCGCGTTGTCGGTCAGCGCACTGCCGGCCTTTTGTTGCGCCGCGTGCCGTACGGCCGGCGTATCGCAGCGCAGGAACGGATTGACCTGTATTTCCAAGGCCAGCGTCGAGGGCAGCGTGGGTTCGCCGTTGGCTCGCAGACGCGTGACCTGCGCCTGGTAGTCGGCGCAGGCGCCATTGTCCGGTTCCACGGCCCGTGCAAAGCGCAGATTCGACGCGGTGTATTCATGGCCGCAGTACACCTGGGTATGCGGCGGCAGGGCGCGCAGGCGTTCCAGAGAGGTGTTCATTTGTTGCGCGGTCCCTTCGAAAGTGCGCCCACAGCCGGCGCTGAACAATGTGTCGCCACAAAACACGGCATCGTGGCCCCAAAAAGCGATGTGACTTAATGTATGCCCCGGAATTTCCAGAGTCTTGAATGCAAGTCCCAACTCCGGCAATTCGATCTCCTGCCCTTCCACCGCAGTCTGGGATCGGGTTGCGATGCGCTCGTCTTTGGGGCCGATCACGGGCACCTCGGCCAAACGCAGCAGTTCCGGGACCCCGCCGATGTGGTCAGGGTGATGGTGAGTCAATAGAATTGCTGCCAATTGCAGGTCAGAGCGCCGCAATTCCTCGATGACCGGCGCGGCATCGCCCGGGTCGACCACGGCGACGCGTTCCGGGTGCAGGGGGGAGTGGATCAGCCAGATGTAGTTGTCGGCAAAAGCCTGTACGGGTCGCACGCTGAGCACGGCTTGCGATCCTTTCCGGGCATGATCAAGTGCGTTTGACATTTTGCGGCGTATTTAACCTGTAACATCTCAACTTCGCTAGTATTTTTATGAGGAGCGCCGGTTGCAAAACCGCGACATCCAGGCGTGACGGACTGGTTTGAAACACCGCTGGGCAGGCGTGTCATGCAGGCAGAAACGCTGCTGGCGCGCGATGCGCTGGAGGACGTGTTCGGCTTCGACCTGTTGCAAATAGGCCATTGGGGGCAGGATCGATTTCTCCTCGGCGCCGCGCGCACACAGCATGCGACGGTCGTGGCCGAGGGCGCCTGCGCCGGCGTGTCGCTGAATGCGCAGTTCTCGGCACTGCCATTTGCGGCCGACTCGATCGACGCGGTGTTGTTGCCGCATACGCTGGAGCTGGTGGATGACCCTTATGCGGTATTGCGAGAGGCCGAGCGCATCCTGCGCCCGGAGGGCTCGCTGATGATCTGCGGTTTCAATCCCTGGAGCGGCTGGGGGCTGCGGCGAACGCTGGCGCGCACGCTGGACGGTGCCGTGTTCCCACCGGACATCCAGCGCATGATCTCGGAATTGCGTCTGAAAGATTGGATGGCGCTGCTGGGCCTGGATGTGGACAAGGTGACGGGCTATCTGGGACTGATTCCCTGGGTGGGCCCGAGTGCGCCGCCGCAACGCCATGTGGCGCGGCCCTCGATCATGTCCGGGGCCTATCTGCTCAAGGCTCACAAGCGCGCGCATACATTGACGATGGTGCGGCCGAAGTGGCGCACACGGCCGCGCGTGCGGGTGGGCGCGGCCGAACCCACCACGCGCGTGCGCGGGTGACCCGAGTCGAGCTGTACACCGACGGCGCCTGCCGCGGCAACCCGGGACCCGGCGGCTGGGGCGCGCTGCTGATCGCCAAGGATGTACACAAGGAATTGATGGGCGCCGAATTGATGACCACCAACAATCGCATGGAGCTGATGGGCGCCATCGAGGGCCTGAGCGCGCTGAAGCGGCGCTGCGCAGTGCGGTTGTACACTGATTCGAAATACGTTTTGCAGGGCACCACCGAATGGCTGCCGGAGTGGAAGGCGCGCGGCTGGCGCACCGCCGCCAGGAAGCCGGTGAAAAACCAGGATTTGTGGGAGCGGTTGGATGCGGCCGTGCAAGGGCATGACATCGAGTGGCATTGGGTGAAGGGGCATACCGGCAACGCGGGCAACGAGCGTGTCGACCTGCTCGCGAACCTGGCCATCGATGCACTGCTGTCACGGGATACGGGAGCGATCTAGACAATGCGGCAAATCGTACTGGACACTGAAACCACGGGCTTGGAAGTGGACAAGCAGCACCGGATCATCGAGATCGGCTGCGTCGAGCTGGTCAACCGGCGCATCACGGGTCAAAAGTTTCATCGCTATCTGAATCCGGAACGCGACATCGACAAAGGCGCACTCGAAGTACACGGCATCACCCGCCAGCGGCTGGAAAAGGAACCGCGCTTTGCAGACGTGCATGCCGAATTTGCCGAATTCGTGCGCGGCGCGGAGCTGATCATTCACAACGCCACCTTCGACGTTGGGTTTCTGGATGCGGAGTTGGCGCGGCTGCCGGGCGAGCGGGTGAAAATCACCGACTGGTGCACGGTGCTGGACACCCTGGGGCTGGCGCGCCGCATGCATCCTGGCCAGCGCAACAGCCTGGATGCGCTGTGCAAGCGCTACTCCATCGACAACTCGCACCGCGACTATCACGGCGCGCTGCTGGATGCGCGGATTCTTGCCGAAGTGTATCTGGCCATGACCGGCGGGCAGGCGATTCTCACCTTGAGCGCGGAAGCAGATTCGGCCGCGTCGCGGACCCGGCGGCTGGAGTCTGCTGCCGGAAAGATCGTGCCTCGAATCCCGGTCATAGCAGCCGATGCGGACGAACTGAGCGCGCATGAGCGGGTGCTGCAGGAACTGGACAAGGCCTCGCGCGGCCAGACGGTGTGGAGAATGTGAGCGAGGGCCAGGTTTTGCGATCAGGGCACCATGGCCTGAGCGGCTTCGACTACACTGCGCGCTTTGCGGCGATGGAGAGTGCGAATGCGAGGCTTGAGCAAGACCAGGATCGGCGTCATCGGATTGGGTTATGTCGGGCTGCCGCTGGCCATCGAGTTTGGAAAGAAATATCGCACGGTCGGATTCGACATCAACCTGGTGCGCATCAAAGCGCTGAAAGCCGGCCACGATTCAACCCTCGAAGCGACCGCCGCCGAGCTCAAGGCGTCCAAGAAGCTCAAATTTTCCGCGCGCCTGGCTGACCTGAAAACCTGCAAGGTGTTCGTGGTGACCGTGCCCACACCCATCGATCAATACAAGCGGCCGGATCTGACCCCGCTGCTCAAGGCCAGCGAAACGGTTGGCAAGGTTTTGAAAAAGGGCGACATCGTGGTGTACGAATCCACCGTGTATCCCGGCTGCACCGAGGAAATCTGCGTGCCCGTGCTGGAGAAGTATTCGGGTCTGCGCTTCAACAAGGATTTCTACTGCGGCTACAGTCCCGAGCGCATCAACCCAGGCGACAAGCAGCACCGGCTGCCCACGATCAGGAAGGTGACCTCCGGTTCCACGCCGCGCATCGCAGACTTCGTCAACGCGCTGTATGCCTCCATCATCACCGCCGGCACGCATCAGGCCTCCAGCATCCGCGTGGCCGAAGCGGCCAAGGTCATCGAGAACACGCAGCGCGACGTCAACATCGCATTGATCAACGAGCTGGCGCTGATCTTCAATCGCATGGGCATCGACACCGAAGAAGTGTTGAAAGCCGCCGGCACCAAGTGGAACTTCCTGCCCTTCCGTCCCGGCCTGGTGGGTGGGCATTGCATCGGCGTGGATCCGTACTACCTGACGCACAAGGCCACCGAGATCGGTTATCACCCGGAAATGATTCTGGCCGGACGGCGTATCAACGACGGCATGGGCGCCTATGTGGCCCAGCAGGTGATCAAACTGATGACCGAGCGCCGGCTGCTGGTCGCAGACTCGCGCATTCTGATGCTGGGTTTGACCTTCAAGGAAAACTGCCCCGACCTGCGCAACAGCAAGGTCATCGACATCATCAACGAGTTGAAGCATTTCGATGCCCGGGTGGATGTGTACGATCCCTGGGTCGATGCCGAAGGCGCCTATCACGAGTACGGCGTGCGCCCGATCAAGGCGCCGAAGCCTGACACCTACGATGCCGTCGTGCTGGCGGTGTCGCACGATGAATTCAAAGCGCTCGGGATCCGCAAGATCCGCGCCTTTGCCAGGAAGACGCATGTGCTGTACGACGTCAAATACATGTTCGCTCCGGATCAAACCGATGGGCGCCTGTAAGTTGCGCTGCCGAGCCACCCTATGAAAATCCTGGTCACCGGCGCCGCCGGATTCATCGGCTTCCACACGGCCAAGCTGCTGCTCGAGCGCGGCGAGGACGTGGTGGGGCTGGACAATCTCAACCCGTACTACGAGCCCTCGCTCAAAGACAATCGGTTGAAGATCTTGCTCGGGTTTCGCAACTTCCGCTTCGTCAAACAGGAACTGGCGCAGCGCGCCGGCATGGAAGAGCTCTTCAAGCGGGAAAAGTTTCAACGCGTGGTGCACCTGGCGGCGCAGGCCGGCGTGCGCTATTCCATCGAAAACCCGCATGTCTACGTCGACAGCAACCTGACCGGGTTTTTGCACATCATCGAAGGCTGCCGCCACAATGCAGTGGAGCATCTGGTGTATGCCTCCACCAGTTCGGTGTACGGCTCCAACACGCACATGCCCTTCGCCGTGGATCAGAACGTGGATCATCCCATGACGCTCTACGCCGCCACCAAGAAGGCGAACGAGCTCATGGCGCACAGCTACTCCTCGCTGTACGGGATCCCCACCACGGGCCTGAGGTTCTTCACGGTGTATGGTCCGTGGGGCCGGCCGGATATGGCGCTGTTTCTGTTCACCAAGAACATCCTCGAGGGCAAACCCATCGATGTGTTCAATTTCGGCCACCACAAACGCGACTTCACCTACGTCGGGGACATCGTGGCCGGTGTGGTCGCGGCCATGGACCACGTGGCCCAGCCCGACCCGGCCTGGAATTCGGACGCACCGAACCCCAGCACCAGCCGCGCGCCGTACCGGCTCTACAACATCGGCAATCAACAGCCCGTCGAGCTGCTCAAGTACATCGAGGTGCTGGAGCAATGCCTGGGCAAGAAAGCGCAGAAGAATCTGTTGCCGCTGCAGCCGGGCGATGTGCCCGACACCTGGGCGGACGTCGAGGCGCTGGTAAAGGACGTCGGCTACCGGCCGAGCACGCCCATCGAGACAGGTGTGAAGCGCTTCGTCGAATGGTATCTTGAGTACTACCGACCTTAACGCCACCAGGCGCTGCCATCGATGAGCGAATTGATTTCGTCGACTCCGGTCTGGAAATCCCTGACTGAACACGCTCACGGCGCATCCCGCGTGCACTTGCGCGACCTGTTCGCCGCCGACGATGCCCGCTGGCGCCAGTTTCACCTCGAAGCCGACGGCTGGCTGTTCGACTATTCCCGCCAGCGCGTCAACGCCGCCATCCTTGGCGACCTGCTGCGCCTGGCTACTTCCGTGCAGCTGCAGGAGCGCATCGCCGCCATGTTCCGCGGCGATGCCATCAACGTCACCGAAGGCCGGGCCGTGCTGCACACGGCGCTGCGCTCGGGGTTTGCCGGATCGCCGGAAATTCAAAAAGAAGTGCTCGAGTCGCGGGCAGCGCTTGATAGCTTCGTCGCCTCGGTGCGCGACGGTGTGCAGCGCGGCTTTACCGGCGGCGCGTTCAAGCACATCGTGAATATCGGCATCGGCGGTTCGGATCTGGGGCCCTTGCTCGTCTGCGATGCCCTGCGCCATCAATGGAGCGGCGGCATCACGCCGCATTTCGTTTCCAATGTCGATCGCACCCAGTTGCAGGACCTCACGCGGCAGCTGGATCCGGCCGAGACGCTGATCATCGTCTGCTCCAAGACCTTCACCACCCAGGAAACCCAGACCAATGCGCGCGCCGCCCGCGATTGGATCGCCTCGCGCCTGGGTGAAGCCGCCGTGCCGCGGCACTTCGTTGCGGTGTCGACCAATGCGGCCGCCATGGACGCCTTTGGCATCGCGCCGGAGCGCCGCTTCACGATGTGGGATTGGGTGGGCGGGCGCTATTCGGTGTGGTCCGCCGTCGGCCTGGTGGCCGAGATGGTGCTAGGATCGCAGGTGTTCAAGGATTTCCTGGACGGCGCCGCCCGCATGGACCGGCACTTCATCGACGCGCCGCTGGAGCGCAATCTGCCCGTGCTGATGGGACTGATCGGGGTTTGGAACCGCAGTTTTTTGAACCTGCCGACGCTGGCCGTGTTGCCCTACGATCAGCGATTGGCGCGGTTGCCCGCGTATCTGCAGCAGCTGGATATGGAAAGCAACGGCAAGTCCGTGACCTTGGACGGCGAGCGCGTCAGCTACCCGACCGCGCCGGTGGTCTGGGGCGAACCCGGGTCCAATGCCCAGCACTCGTTTTTTCAGATGCTGCATCAGGGCACGCCCACCGCGGCGCTGGATTTCATCGCGCCGCTGCGCAACTCCTGGGGCGATGTACTGGCGCAGGATCTGGCGCTGTCGAATTGCTTTGCGCAGGCGCAGGCGTTTGCCTTTGGGCTCAACGCTGATGAAGTGGTGGCCAGCATGCGAGCCGCCAAAGTCAGTGAAGCGGACATCGCGAGGCTGACGCCGCATCGCGTGCACGAGGGCAACCGGCCCAATTCCGTGCTGCTGTATGCGCAGACCGATGCGCGCGCGCTCGGTTCGCTGCTGGCGCTGTACGAACACATGGTCTTCGTGCAGGGCTGCATCTGGGGCATCAATTCCTTCGATCAGTTCGGGGTGGAACTGGGCAAGAAGCTGGCGGCGGGTATTTCGATGTCGGGCGAACGGGCACCCACCGGTCCCGGGTCTGCGGCGCTGGCGGAATTGATCGCCTACGTACGCCGGCGACGGTAGAATAGACGCTCTTTCGAGCGGAATTTTTCCAATGCCCAATTTTCGCAAAGGCATCGTCCTCGCCGGCGGAGCAGGTACCCGCCTGCATCCCATCACGGTGTCCTTGAGCAAACAGCTGCTGCCCGTGTACGACAAGCCGATGATCTACTATCCGTTGGCGACGCTGATGTCGGCGGGGATTCGCGAGTTTCTGATCATCTCGACGCCGCGCGACAGCCAAGCGTTTCGCGATTTGCTCGGCACGGGCGAGCAGTGGGGAGTGTCGTTTAAGTACGCGATCCAGCCCGAGCCCAAGGGCATCGCGCAGGCCTTGCTGATCGCGGAAGAGTTCCTTGCCGGCGCGCCCTCGGCGCTGATTCTGGGCGACAATATTTTCTACGGTGAAAGCCTGGCTGCGATGCTGCAGAACGCTTCGGCGCAAACCAGCGGCGCCACCGTGTTCGGCTACTACGTGCAGGACCCGGAACGCTACGGCGTGGTGCAGTTCGACGCGCAGGGCAGGGTGACGGATCTGTTGGAAAAACCGCTGAAACCGCCGTCCAACTATGCAGTCACCGGCGTTTACTTCTACGACAGCCGAGCCAGCGAATTGGCGCGTGGTATCGCACCTTCCGCGCGTGGCGAACTGGAAATCACGGATCTGAATCGCGTCTATCTGCGGCAAGGCGCGCTGCGCGTTGAGAAACTCGGTCGCGGCACCGCATGGCTTGACACCGGTACGCACAATTCGCTGCTCGATGCCGGCGTGTTCGTGCGCATCATCGAAGAGCGCCAGGGCCTGAAGGTCGCCTGTGTGGAAGAGGTGGCGTTTCGCATGGGATTCATCGATGCGCAAGCGTTGGTGCGGCTGGCGAAACCGTTGGAAAAGAGCGGCTACGGGCAGTACCTGCTGCGCGTGGTCGCAGACCACAACGCGCCATGAAATTCATCTCAACGCCGATTCACGGCGTCGTGCTGATCGAACCCAAGGTGTTCGGCGATGCACGCGGGTTCTTTCTGGAGAGCTGGCGCGAGCAAGAGTTTGCCGATAACGGCATCCCTGCGCGCTTTGTGCAGGACAACCACAGCCGCTCGGCGCAATGGACGCTGCGCGGCCTGCATTTTCAGATCCAGCATACGCAGGGCAAGCTGGTGCGCGTGACGCACGGCAGCGTCTACGATGCAGTGGTGGACTTGCGCCAACGCTCGCCCACGTTTGGCCGAGCCTGGGGCGTTGAGCTGTCTGATCAGAATCATCACATGCTGTGGGTGCCCGAAGGTCTTGCGCACGGCATTCTGGTGACGTCGTCTTCCGCGGATTTTCTATACAAATGCACGGATGTCTACAGTCCGCCGCACGAACGCACGCTGGCCTGGAACGATGCTCGTGCGGCAGTCCAGTGGCCGTTGCCCGCGGGCGCTCGGCCGACGCTGTCGTCCAAGGACATGCAGGGCCAGGCCTTCGACGCCGTCGACAAGTTTCCGTGAACGTGCTGATCCTGGGCGCGGCGGGGCAGGTGGGACGCGCGGTCGCGGCAGCCCGCCCCAAAGTGCATCAGTGCATCGCGCTGGATCACAGCGAGTTGGATATCACCGATGCCCAGGCGGTGATGGCGGCGATGCAGCGGCACCGCGTCGACTGGGTCGTCAACTGCGCCGCCTACACGGCCGTTGACCTGGCCGAGTCCGAGCCAGCGCTCGCCCAGGCGATCAATGCCGACGCGGTCGGTCACATCGCAGCCTCCGCACAAAGCACGGGCGCGCGCCTGCTGCACCTGTCCACGGATTTCGTCTTCGACGGCCGCAGCAGCGTTGCGTACCTGCCCGACAGCGAGGTGAATCCGATCAGCGTGTACGGCAAGACCAAGTTGGCCGGCGAACGCCACGTACTCGCCCTTGCCGATGGCATCGTGTTGCGCACCTCCTGGGTATATGCGGCCTATGGCCGCAACTTCGTGCTGACCATGCTCAAGCTGATGCGCGAGCGCGCCGAAGTGCGCGTGGTGAGCGATCAACGCGGTTCACCCACCTGGGCGGGCGGGCTGGCGCAGGCCATCTGGGCCATGATGGACAAAGCGCCGGCGGGCGGCGTCTACCATTGGTGCGATGAGGGCACGATCAGCTGGCATCAGTTTGCGGTCGCGATTCACGAGGAGGCCAACGAGCTGGGCCTTTTGAGACGTAGAATTCCGATCTGGCCCATCGCCACGGCCGATTACCCCACGCGCGCCGCGCGCCCTGCGTTCAGCGCGCTGGATACGCGCAGCACCTGCAAAGCGGCGGGGGTGCCGGCCATTGGCTGGCGCAAGCAGTTGCGGCGGATGCTCATTGAACTTCAAGCAAGCGGAATGATCGATGGACTACGCGCCTGACAACCTCCTGATCACCGGCGGTGCCGGCTTCATCGGCGCCAACTTCGTGCGTCATTGGTTGTCACGACCCGGCACCGGGCCGGTGGTGGTGCTGGACGCGCTTACCTACGCCGGCAACCAGGCGAACCTGCGCGGCTTGGAGCACGACTCGCGCTACTCCTTCGTGCGCGGTGATATTTGCGACGAAGCGCTGGTCAGTCGCCTGATGGCTGAGCATCGCATCGACACCATTGTGCATTTCGCCGCCGAGTCGCATGTGGACCGCTCCATCCTGGGGCCGGATGATTTCATCCGCACGAATGTGGTGGGCACGCATGCCTTGCTAAAGGCGGCGAAGAAAATCTGGTTGGATGAAAAGGCCGTGCGGGCACACCGGTTCCATCATGTGTCCACGGACGAAGTCTATGGCTCCCTGGGCTTAAGCGACCCGGCGTTTCACGAGTTGACGCCGTACGCGCCGAACTCGCCCTATTCAGCCAGCAAGGCCGCCTCGGACCATTTGGTGCGCGCCTACCGCGAGACCTACGGCCTGCACACGACGCTGACCAATTGCTCAAACAATTACGGACCGTATCAATTCCCGGAAAAGCTCCTTCCCTTGCTGATCATCAACATTCTGTCCGGCAAGCCCTTGCCGGTGTATGGCGATGGCTTGCAGATACGCGACTGGCTGCACGTGGCGGATCATTGCCGCGCCATCGAACTGGTGCTGACCCGCGGGATGGTCGGCGAGGTGTACAACATTGGCGGCAATTGTGAGACGACGAATATGCAAATCGTGCGCGCCATCTGCCGGCAGATGGATGAGCTGCTGCAGGCCGATGCGAATCTGCTCAAGAGCTATCCGCAGTCACCGGCCGCGCGCGGCAAGCCCGCCGAAACGCTCATCACCCATGTGCGCGACCGGCCAGGACACGATCGCCGCTACGCCATCGATTTCAGCAAAGCGTCGCGTGAGCTCGGCTATGCGCCCTCGTTCGATCTGGCAGCGGGCCTGCGCAGCACCATCGAGTGGTATCTGTTGAATACGGCGTGGTGGCAGCCGCTGCTGGGGCGGGACTATGCGCAGTGGGTGCAGAGTAATTATTCTGCGCGGTAGACTTAGCGAAAATTTCGCGTTGCCGAATCCGAACAGGAAGATGACGGACGATGGCTTGCTGAAGCGCCAGAGTTGCCCGGGGTACTCGCCTATGGGCAACCCTCGATAGCCGATCTTCCCCTGGCATGAAAGGTGACCACGCGGATTCTGGTAGAAATCGAAACTCAGTTGCGCTTCGGGCACGACCAGGCCGGATTCACTGGCAACCCAGGCACAACTTCGCCCATCGCGCGACGAAGAAAATTCTCGTCAAGCTGACGCTGATCACGGAGTGTGAAGTCGAGGTCCTCGGAAAATCGATAGGTTTCGAAGTCGCACTTCTTCAGGCAGGTGCCACCCTTGAAGACCCAACTGTCGGTCAGTTCTGGATGAGCGTTAAAGCCAGCGAGCAACCAACCGAGCACGTAATCCTTCTCGACTACGTTTGGAAGCAGGCCCAGCGCAGAAGCAGCCTCCAGAATGTCGCGCTTGTCGATCATGCGGCGCGCTGCTTCCAGCGTTTCGGCACCCACAGCCTCCAGTCGGTCGCAAGTTGTGGTGATTCGAACGCGGGATCAAGTTTGGCGTAGCCATGCGTCAGGCGTGAATGGCAAGCAGCCGCAAGGTTTTTATCTTTCAATCGCGCTTCGGCCAGAAAACCTAGCCGCTTGAAGACTGCACCGTTGCCGAATTGCTCAGCGTAACGAATCAAGAGTGCGCCGTCATAGGCCGGCATTTTCGCATGCGTCTCCAGACAATCCGCAACGTGATCGATGCCGCCACCCAATTTGGGCACCGCGATCATGTCGATGAGCGTTCGCGCAGGATCGGAGATAGCCACACGCGTTGTGCCGCGCCAGATGGATTTGAGCCCGAACTGGCGTTTTTCCGCAGCAGCATGCAGTAAGAAAGTGACGCCCTGCGCACTCACCCGCTTTTCACCCACACGGCGCGTCGTGAAAACGGCTGTTTCATTGAAAAGCTGCTCGGTCAGATCCCATTGGTGTGCAGCGGTCCAGCCACCAACGTAGCAGCGCCCAAAGAGCCTCGGAACCAGCACCCACGGATCCTCAACGACCTGCTCGCTATCGGCGAGGTCGAGCGGCACCGGAACATAAATGCCTGGGCCAATGCGTCTCAGCCAGCCTTGCTGGCGCCAGCGCGACAACAGCTTCGCAGCGGCATTGCGGTCCAATTCCAGCGACTTGGCTACACTGTCGATGGACACCACTTCACTGGCGGCACGCAGCACCGTAGAAAGGCGCGCGCGCGCAGCGGGCAACCGGGCTGGGCTCTCGTTCATGGCTATATTTTGTAGCATATAATTCGCTTTATCTGCGATTTTTATGCATATTTATATAGTTACAAATCGCAAACTCGTGCCCGGCAAGCGACGCTAAGTCTCTGATCTTAATGGTGGTTAGGGTGGTTCTCGAACCCACGACCTCCGCATTGTGAGTGCCGAGACGTTTTATCGGATGCATACACCTCTTGGTGGCGCGTACACATTGGCCCGCGGTCTAGGCAACTCGAAGGGAAGTTTCTCGCAAATTGTCTACGTTGGTTCGCTCGCTAACACGAAGCAGCTCGATTCCGACGACGTTGTCACGAGAATCCAGGTCCAAAATCACACCTGGTCTGACTTCTTCTGACTCCACGACGGGCGTCTCGTCGATTCGCAAATACAACGCGTCGGCCGCTGGGTCGTAGTGTACTTGCATAGTCGCTCTCTCATCGAACGGTCGAAGTAGGCTGTTGTCACCTTCGGGGGGACGACCGTGTGATCGTAGACGACTCGCAGTGCGCGATTTCCAAATTCTTCGATGAACCCTATTGCGTGTGTTAGCTCAACGTTCCTCCGGTCTGAAACGATGTGCGCATGCAGTGTCAGGGTAAAATTGGCCATGGCGAACGCCGACAATCTAATCGTAGGTACCCTCCGCGGGCGACCCGCATATCTCTCGTGTTTGAACAGAAACACCGTATAAGGCTATGATGCGCGTCGAGCTTTATTCGGTCGAGGGTCGTTCTTTGCTCCTTTGCTCTACATGATCAGTAACAAAATGTCGTCGCGTTCGTGGGTGCTCATGGTGGCCCTCGTTCTACCTGCCCTGATCGGTGCGACATCGGCAACGGCGCAGACCTCTGCGCCCACCCAAGAACAGCTCGACATCTACAAGAATCTGCCCAAGGATCAGCAGGACGCGATTCTTAGGAGCACGATTGGCAAGAGCGGCACGAACTCTGGCAAAAGCGGCGATCGAGCGGTCACGATGCCGACGACCGTTCAGCCGAAAACCAACACCGCCGTGGATGAGTTTGGCCGGCCGATCAAAGAGAAAACCCGCGATGGCCGCCAGTTGCGACTGCGCAACGAAGACCCCGAACTGCGCGCCAACGATACGGTTTTGATTGAGCTGACGCAGAAGGTCGATCTCAAGAAGCAACGAGAAAACCGCAATTTCGACGTGCGCGCATCGCAGGGCGAGAAAACCGACACGGTGCCCTCCGTGGAGCGCAAGCCCACCGAAGATACGCGCACCGAGGAAGAAAAGAAAAAATCCGAGGACATGCAAAGGCGGATTGCCAAGAACAATCCGTACCGGCTCAACCGCTTTGGCGTCATCGAGATACCCGGCCTGCAGGCCATCCCGCTTGCCGGGCTGACGGCGGATGAAGCCACGCAACGGCTCGCGGCAGACCCGGACCTGGCTGACTTCGAGGTCAAGGTGACCCTGTTGCGGCTGGAACAGTTCGATGATGAGGCGCTCAAACCGTTCGGCTACGATCTGTTCGAGGGGGCGCCGAGCACCTTCGCCCCCGTTACCGACATTCCAGTGCCCGGCGACTACGTGGTCGGACCCGGCGACAGTTTGGAAGTGCAGCTGTACGGCAATGAGCCGGCGTCCTATTCGCTGCCCGTCAGCCGCGACGGTCGGGTAAATTTTCCCAAGTTGGGACCCATCGATGTGGCCGGCATGTCGTTCGACCAAGCGCGCGGACAAATTGAGGCGCGCGTCAGAAAGCAGCTGATCGGTTCACGCGTCAGCATCACCATGGGCGATCTGCGCAGCATCCGCGTGTTCGTGTTGGGCGAGGCGGAGAAGCCCGGCTCCTACACCGTCAGCGGATTGTCGACCATGACCAACGCGCTGTTCGTCAGCGGCGGGGTGAAGAAGATCGGCTCGTTGCGGAATATTCAACTCAAACGTGGCGGCAAGCTGGTCACGGAACTCGACCTCTACGATTTGTTGCTACGCGGCGATACCAGCGGCGATCGAAAGCTCATGCCGGGGGATGTGATTTTCATTCCACCCGTCGGCAACACCGTATCGGTCAATGGCGAAGTGCGCCGACCGGCCATCTACGAGGTAAAGAACGAAAAAACTGTCGGTGACGTGGTGGAATTGGCCGGCGGATTGACCCCGGTGGCGGATCCCAAGCTCGTGCATTTGGAGCGCATCACCGGTGGACAACAGCGCGTCACCCGCAACGTCGATCTGTCTTCCATCGAGGGCAAGAGCTCCGATATCGCGAACGGCGACAAGGTGCGCATCGCGACCATTCGTCCGACCTTGGAAAATTCCGTCTCGCTCACTGGCCATGTGTTTCGACCCGGCGCCTTCGAGTACCGCTTGGGTCTGCGCCTGAGCGACGTCATCGGCAATTTCGACGAGTTGCGTCCGAACGCGGATCGACGCTACATCATGATCCGCCGGCAGGTACCACCGGAGCAGAAGATCGAAGTGGCTTCCGCCGATTTAGAAAAGGCCCTGAACGCTCGCGGCTCGGATGCTGACGTGTTGCTTAAAGCCCGTGACCAGTTGTTCGTGTTCGATCTATCGAATGACCGCGAGCGCGTGGTTGAACCCTTGCTGAAGGACTTGGAAGTGCAGGGTACGATGGATGCGCCAGCACAGATCGTGAGCGTCGGCGGCCGCGTCAAGGCACCCGGACGGTATCCGCTTGAACCCACCATGCATGTCAGTGACCTCATTCGCGCGGGCGGTAGTTTGGAAGATGCTGCGTATGGCGGTGGCGCCGAGTTGACCCGCTATGAAGTCACGAATGGAGAGACACGCGCCACCGAACTCATCAAGATCGATCTGGCCGCCATTCGTCGCGGCGACCCAAAGGCCGACGTGCAGCTTCGTCCATATGATTTTCTGATCATCAAAGAGACGCCGGCTTGGGAAGAGCAGGCCAAGGTCGAACTCCTGGGTGAGGTTCGTTTTCCGGGTAAGTATCCGATTCAGCGTGGCGAGACGCTGCACTCGGTGTTGGAGCGGGCGGGCGGGCTCACCGATTTGAGCTTTGCCGATGGGACGGTTTTCACCCGCGAGACGCTGAAGAAGCGAGAGCATGAGCAAATCCAGTTGTTGGCCACGCGGTTTCAGAGTGACCTGACCTCGCTGTCATTGCAGGCGCTGGCCAAC
>JANXOV010000091.1 GCA_025357635.1 Pseudomonadota bacterium | reverse complement strand
CGGCGAGCCGCGACCAATAGCTCATCATCGCTTCTGAGAGTGCGAGTTCGGCGCTGCTCGGGGAGTAGGTCCCGCTCGTTCCCAACGTCTGGAGGCTGCCGGTCACGAAATAGGTCTCCGCTCCATGGAAGGCTCGCGCGTCGGTGACAAAGGTATCCTGTGGCGCAGGGTTCTCGTAGCGGTGCGTAAACAGATATCGATAGACCGGAGCGCGTCCGCCGCCGCTCACGTCACGCGCGAAATTGTAGACGGCGCGGGTGTAGTACAGATCCGTTTCCACGGATTCGAGCGCATAATTGGGGTTGGTGAAATCGGTGGCGGGATAGAGGGACAATATCGTGTCGCCGGACGCGGGAACCACGGCGTCGAATTGCGTGTGAATCTTTGCAGCGTACGCATCGGCGTCCAATGCGAGACCGAAGACGTAGTTGAACGACAGCTCATCGCTATTGGAGCCGACGATCAAAGGCACCGGTGATCCCAGCCGTTGCAGCTTGAAGTAAGGGTCTTCTGGCAGGACGACGGGTTCAATGTTGACCCAGCCTGTATCGGTGTGGTTTGAGACGCTGAGCGACAGCGTGTCCGCCGGCACCGCTCGCAGGCAGGCCAGCACGTCCGCGGCGGTGTCACAGCCCATGGTGGCAGGTACGTCCGCATACCAGCGGTAGGCTGTGTCGATGCTGGTGCCGATCAGGCCACCCGGGAACGTGCCGCTTTCCATGCCGGCCGCCGAGTACAGGCCGACGGCAGCGGGAGAGGCCAACAAGTATTCGACATCGGACGATCCTGCGGAATGACCATTGATCATCACCCTGGCCCGATCACCGCCAAACTCGGTGATGTTGTCACGTACCCACTGCAAGGCTGCGATCAGATCCATCAGCCCATAATTTCCGGAGGAGCCCTGCGCAGACTCCGCAGTGAGCAGTGGATTGACGAGGAATCCGAGCAGCCCCAGGCGATATTCCACGGTCACCACGATCGCGCCGTGACCCGCGAGCGCAGGGGTGACGCCCCATGGCATATCCTGGGCACTGCCCAGGACATTGCCGCCACCGTGAATCAACACGATCACCGGCTGTTTCGAACTCGCGGGTGGATTGACCGCATAGACGTTGAGCGTGAGACAGTCTTCATTCCCCACCGCTGCACCGTTGGTGTCAAATTGCGGGCAGCGGTTGCCGGGCGCCAGCGCAGGTTGCCCACCGGCGGTGCGGCATAGGGGATTCCGCGGAAAGCGCGGAAATTCCCATCGGTCACGCCCCGGACCTGACCGGACTTCGTGCAGACAACGAGCGCGGAGCTGACGCAAACCTCTGCGTGTCCGCCGCCACCGGAAATGTCGGTGCCGGCGCCGCAACCCGCGAGCGTCACAAATAAAATTCCCGCGCACACGGGTCGGGCCGGTCGACACAGTACTGATGCCATGGTGGGCTCCATGCGTTGTTTGAATGCCGCGGAGTGCAGCCAATTTCCCCTCATCTTGTGTAAGAGCCCCCCAGAGCCAGATTGGCAACCTCAATATTCACGGTGCTGCGTCAATTCCCCCCGCCAGGATGTCAGCGATCCATCAATCAAAATTTGAAGGTGTCCAAAATGCACCGCGGGCACTCTTTGTCATTGAATGGAAAATTTCGGAGCCAAGCCATTTTCTTGGCTCGACTATGCCGGCGGGCGGGCATGACGCAAGACCTGCAACGTCGCGGCGCCAGATGGGAGACTGACGTGAATCAAATTGAATCGCCGTTCAAACGACACCTGCTGCTCTGCCTGATGGGCACTCTGATACTTGCGAGTTGCGGCGGTGGTGACTCGGTCCCACCGCCACCACCCCCGCCGGTTGTGGTCGATGCATCCCCGCCCCCGGAAGGCGTTGTGACCAATGACAACTACTATTTCTATTTCACTGCGAGCGGCGGCACGGGACTGGTCACCTGGGCTGTCACCTCGGGCGCCTTGCCGGGCGGACTCAAACTCACCCCGGATGGAACGCTCTCGGGCACGCCATCCGTCGCGGGCACATTCTCTTTTACCGTCACGGCGACCGACAGCGCGCAGCCGGCCGAGACTGGATCGCATTCCTTCAGCGTTACGATCAATGCGCCCGCACCGCTGTTGATCAGTCCGGGGCAAACGCCGCCCGATGGTGTGCACGACACGCCGTATGAGTTGCATGGCATCTTCACGTTCGCCGCCACCGGCGGTTACCTGCCGCTCAGCTGGACGGTCACGGCCGGCACCTTGCCACCGGGCCTCAGGCTCAATCCCGACGGTTCGCTCACCGGCACGCCGACGACCGCCAGTTCGACGCCGTTCGCATTTACGGTGACCGTCACCGACAGCCGCACGCCGACCCCGACAACGAACTCGGTCGCTTATGCGATCACCATCAGCGAACCCGGGCCGCCAACAATCAGCAACAAGCCGCCGCCCACAGCGACCGTAGGCGCACCGTATAGCTTCCAATTTTATACAAGCGACGGCGGACTCCGTCCGCTCGTCTGGACTCCACCGAGCGCGCCGATGGGAGGCCTGGCCGTCAGCCTTGACGGCCTGTTGAGTGGTACCCCGGCAACGGAAGGCATCTTCCCCATCACGCTGACGGTCAAAGACGCACTGAATCAGACATCGCCGGCCGCGCCCTTCACGGTTCGCGTCGCACTGGCCCGGCCTGCGGCGGCGTTCATGGCGACGACCGGAAGCATGACCGTTGCCCGCGACGGGCATACGGCGACGCGGCTGCTCGACGTGGACGGGCGCGTGCTCATCGCTGGCGGTGGGTTGGCATCCGCAGAGTTGTATGACCCGACAAGTCAGATGTTCACTGCGACCACCGGCAGCATGACGGTCGCGCGGACCGGGCACAGCGCTACGCTGCTCGAGAATAAGACGTTGCCGAACTACGGCAAGGTTCTGGTAACCGGCGGAGGGAGCCAGACCGCGGAGCTCTATGATCCGGCGGTTGGCACGTTCACGGCGACCACCGGCAGCATGGTTGCGCCACATACCGGGCAGAGCGCGACGCTGTTGCAGAACGGCCAGGTCCTCATCGCTGGCGGTGAAACGGCCAGCGCGGAGCTCTTCAACCCGTCCACCGGCACGTTCACGGCGACTGGCCGCATGACGGTCTCGCGGACCGGGCAGACGGCGACGCTGCTGCCCGACGGGCACGTGTTGATCGCCGGGGGCGTGCAGGATGTCGGGCCGGGCACAGTGCCGATTCCCCTGAGTCCCGGGGTCGCTTCCGCAGAACTCTACGATCCCGCGAGTGGCACGTTCACCGTGACCGGCAGCATGAGCGAGGGACGCGCTGGGCATACCGCGACGTTGCTGGACGACGGCACCATCCTGGTCACCGGAACGGACAACTCGGCCGAGCTATTCAGCCCCGCGGGGGCCGGGACCTTCTCGGTGGTTGGTGAGCTGTCGACGGGATACAGAGCCACGGCGACACTGCGCAATGACGGCACGGTCCTCGTCGCGGGCGGCCAAGCGTTCAGTTCTCTCGCCACGGCGCAGCTTTTTGCTCCCGAGAGTGGCGGCTTCGTGGCGACGGGTTCGCTCATCACGGCACGGGACGGACATACGGCGACGCGGCTGGCCGATGGCACCGTGCTCATTACGGGCGGAACCAGTCACATGCGCCACTGCCACCGCGGGGGTTGTTCCGGCTCAGACACCGTGCTTTCGTCGGCCGAACTTTTCAAGTAGCGAATTGGCGGTGGGACGCCGCTTCGCTTTCCGAGGACAGGTCATCCGAGGGGATACGCTGCACATCATTCCCGATACGGACGGTGCGCGGTTGACGCCCTTCGATCCGAATTTTGATGCGGCGATGAGGGCCTTTGCCAGGACTCACCGCTTTCCGGACGGCAATAAACGAGTTGCGCTCTCTGTCATTGACGTCTTTTTGCAAATGAACGGACGTGAGCTGTTGGCGGACGAAGTCGATGCCGCCAATACGATGCAAAGCTTTGCATCCGGTGACATTTCCGAAGAAGAGCTTGCCGCCTGCATCGAGGCGAATTCCTGACTTGATCAGTGCTGGGGCAACAATCGGGGTAACTGAACTTGTGTCGGCATGCTTTCCTTGCCGTCTGAATCACTTACATCAACCTTCGAATACCTCAGTCGACAGATCCCGACCGTCCTCCGCCGTCTGATGAAATCTAACGACGGAAAAAAAATAGCAAAAAAATACCTTGTTTCCCAGTCTATTCTTATCTGACCAGTCGTAGCCCGCCACATTGAGTCTTTGCGAGGGTCGCGAAATTGTTTGGCATAATCTGGTGGGATGGCGGCTTTCCGGAAACGCTGAACCGCCGTTGTCGGCTGCGGAAATGCCAGGAATGGAATTCGGCGTCATAAAGCGAACCTCGAATTCCGATAGCGATCGAAACGAGACCCCCTACTGGCAGCCCGTTAACTGCACCTGATATGGCACATAGAGAGTGAGCTCCGATATGTCGCTGCGCTGCCAGGACACACGATTCGACAGGCCGCTCAATTCAACCTTGCACTGAACACCAACCGAAGATTGGAGTCGCTTCGCATCCTCTGCAATCTTGGCAATGATGTCGTATCGATATCTTTCTGGAGTCACGAGACTAAGTCCGACATCTCCCTCTGGCTCAATCTCGGTACGCCCCGACATTCGTGCACCTTTGATGAAAGCGTTAAGCGAATGCCATCTTCACGTAGATACTGGTCGAACTCGTGTCGGGGCGCTTTCCAGCGCGATCGAGCGGAACCTCATAATCGTTGAACGAAATGGGGATTAGGAACTCGTCTCCATAACTTAGTGCCAGGCCTGTTCTCTTTACGGAATCGGCAAGCATGTCACGAATGGTTTGGTAAAGTTCTTTGCGCCGCGCATCTTCGGCCCGAGTATCGTTTGTAAGACGAATCCGTTGAACCAGAAAGTCGGCGCGACGCTGGATGACGACTGCCGGAATTCTGGAATAGTCGTCCCCCGTAACCGGAGCGTGTCAATGAGTTTGAGACACATTTGTTCACGAGTTTAACGAGCAAATGGGTGTGATGGTCGGTGCGTTGGTGTCCTTTTTGGGTGGATTGATCCAGGCGGCGAGCGGTACGGTGGGCGGACGCGGCGCGACGCCTTTGAAGCGAGCCGGATGGGCGATGAAGGCGGCATCCAACGTGACGCCGCGTTGTTCGGTGAGCGCTCTCGATCGTCCGTAGTGAACCGCGTCGGGCGGCATCAACGCGATGCCGGAATGTCGATGTTTGGTGTTGTACCACTGAAAAAACTCTCGGCAATGCGCGCGGGCGTCTTCGATCGAACCGAAGCGCGCCGGGAAATCTGGCCGGTACTTCAAGGTCTTGAAATGGCTCTCCGAAAACGGATTGTCATCCGAGACGTGCGGACGGCTGTGAGTTTTGGTGACATCCAGATCGACGAGCAGTTGCGCGACGGATTTTGATCGCATGCTGGTGCCGCGGTCCGCGTGCAAGGTCAATGTTCCCGGCGCGATGTTCTGTTTATCGATCGTATCGGCAATCAACTGCTCGGCGAGTTCCGCAGTTTCCCGGTAGGCGATCATCCAGCCGACGACGTAGCGGCTGAAAATATCCAAGATCACGTACAAGTGAAAGTGGCTCCACTTGACCGGCCCCTTGAGCTTGGAAATATCCCAGCTCCAGACTTCGTTCGGTCGGATCGCGAGCAACTCAGGCTTGGCGTATACGGGGTGACGCCGCTGTCGGCGCCGATCCCCGGCCTGGTTGTGGCTGGCCAGCAATCGATACATGGTGCGCACGGAGCCGTAATAATGGCCTTCATCCCCGATGGCCACCCAAAATCCCCCACTTGTGGCCACTTCAAATTCCTCCACTTGACGAGTTAGCGATGATGTGAGGCGCGGTATTCGCAGCGTTGACGACAAGACATGATCCGCCCCCTCAGTAATCGAGGGGAAACGAGGTGAATGTTTTGAAGCCGCATCGACAAAGTACTGTATTTACGCTGATTTCGCAGGGTATCTCGCACAGACAGATTCATCGTCTGACCGGCATCGACCGCAAGACGATCCGCTTTTACGCCAACGCGGCGTCGACCGAGGCGGCCGATGGCGATTCAAATTCCTCCACCCTGGCCACCGGCTTTCTGGTTGCGCCGAATGTTGAAAATCCTCCACCCTGGCCACCGGCTATTTCTCGGCAAATTGAGCCGAAACGGATTCCAAAGCTGGCACGCTCGGCCTGCGAACCGCACCGGGAATGGATCCAGGCGCAGGTGCGGCTTGGGCGCAACGCCATGGCGATTTACCAAGAGTTGGTGGACAGGCGCGGATTTACCCAGGCCTACAACAGCGTGAAGCGCTTTTGCCGTGGCCTGCGGCGCGCTGAGCCTGAGCAGTTCGATCGACTCGAATTCTCTCCGGCTGAAGAATCTCAAGTCGATTACGGTGAAGGTGCTCCGACCCGCCACCCCGTCACCGGCAAGTATCGCAAGCCGCGGCTGTTCGTGATGACACTGTGCTACTCGCGCCGTTCGTTCCGTCAGGTCGTGTGGAAATCGAGCACCCAGACCTGGGCGCGGTTGCACGAACAGGCGTTTCGATATTTTTCCGGCAGCACCCACTACGTCTGTCTCGACAATCTCAAGGAGGGAGTACTGAAGCCGGACATCTACGAACCGCAGCTGAACCCGGTGTATGCGGCGATGCTCGCGCACTATCATTGTTTTGCCGATCCTGCGCGGGTACGCGATCCGGATCGAAAAGGACGCGTCGAGAATGCGATCCAGCATACGCAGTCCACGGCGCTCAAAGGCAAGCGCTTCGAGTCGATCGAGGCGCAAAACGCGTTCCTGATGGACTGGGAGGAGCGCTGGGCGGCGCCGCGCATCCACGGCCGCGCCAAGCGCCAGGTGGAGGCGATGTTCCAGGAGGAGAAGCCGTATCTGAGGCCATTGCCGCTTGAGTACTTCCGTTACTTCAAGGAAGAAACCCGCACCGTGCAGGATGACCGCACGGTGCAGGTGAACGACTCCTGGTACGCCGCGCGGCCGGCACGCATCGGCAGCGAGGTTATCGTACGCATCTTCGAGCGGGAACTGGAAATCCGCGACATGACCACGATGGCGTTGCTGCGGCGCCATCCGCTCGCCTACAAAAAAGGCGAGGTGCTGTTGCCCGATGCAGAGCGGATCTTCAACCCCTCGCGCCAGAGCCGACAGATCCTGCGCCAGGCGCAGGACATCGGCCCCAATGCCCATGCGCTGTGCCAGCGGTTGTTCGACAAACGCGGCCGCGAGGCGCACAAAAGCATGTGGGGCATCGTCGCGCTCGTGCCGCGCCTGCCGGCCCGCATCGTCGAGCAGGCCGCCACGATCGCGCTCGCGCGGCATATCAGCTCATACAAGGCCGTTCGGCTGCTGGCCGAACAGATGCTCGCACAGGCTCTTGCTCGCCTCGAGGCCGACACCGCGCCGCCGCTCACCCAGCAGCACGAGCTGATCCGCGAGCCGACCGAATACGCCGAGTTCTTCCGACAGCGCAGCGATGCGCTCAACCCTTGATCCCAACCACACAGGTGAACTATGACGATGTCGATCCTGGAGATGAAAAAGACCTTGAAACAACTGCGCCTTTCCGGCGCTCTCGCCACGCTCGAGACCCGTCTGCTGGAGGCACAGACGAGCAACCTATCTGCACTCGATGTGATCTCCGATCTGTTGCAAGACGAACTTGATCGGCGCCACACACGATTACTGGACAAATGCCTGCAACGCTCCGGGCTGCCCGAGCGGGCCTCCTTGACGGAGTTTGACTGGACCTACAATCCGCAGATACCGAAACGAACCTGCTTCGAGCTCAATACGCTGAAATTTATCGCCCAGGGCAGCAACGCGATCTTGGTCGGCAAGGCCGGCACCGGTAAAAGCCACGTCGCGAAGGCCATCGCGTACTCAGCCGTGCGCGAAGGACTTCACGTCGCCTACGTCGAAGCCGACGAGCTACTCAACAATCTCGCAATCGCTGCCGCCGAACCGGTGCGCAAAAAGAAACTGATGAAACCGCTGCTCGACGCCGACCTGCTGGTGCTCGATGATCTGTTCCTTCGCCGCAAAATCGCCACCGAATCCGCCGATGAGCTGCAGGCAATCCTGCATCGCCGATACTCGCTGCGACGCAGCTGCATCATTACCACCAATCGAGTCATCGATGACTGGAGCAAATGCTTGGGCGATGCCGCGCTCACAACCGCGATCCTCGATCGCCTCCTGCATCGAAGCATCCCCGTCGAGTTCCGGGGCCGCAGCTATCGGCTCAAAGAAGCCTCAATCCGACTTGTCAACGCCGAGGAATCCGCGTAACACTCCAACCGATCTTGTCGTCACCGTTTTGAACCGCTAACTCACGCTATCACGACCCCGTCAAGTGGGGGAATTTGACCTGGCCACAGGTGGAGGAATTTGAAGTGGCCATCGGGGCTTCATCGAGCAAGGTGGCATAAATTGTGGCCGGCGCCGTGTCGGCAAACCGCTCGCTGTCGAGCACGCCGAGCAGGAAATGCTGTTCGGCCATGGAGAAGGCCAGTGGCGGGCGCGGCCGTATCGATAGGCGGTGTCGGGAAAAACTTCCACGCCGCCGCGCACGATCGCGGTACACGAACCCAGGGTTGAAGGCGAAGGCCCTGCAAGCGGCTTCCATGCCGACGTGGCAGGCCAGATCGTTGACGGCGAGCATCACTCGTCCCCGCTCGTCTCGTCCGCGGTCGGCAGGCCCAATGCTACGCACAGTTTTTTTTGGGCGTCGATAATCAGCTCCGCCCGTTCGAGTCGGCGTCGAAGGCGTGCGTTGTCGAGGTTCAAATGTTTTATCTGACGAGCCGCCGCATCGGGCTTGGGGCCACGCCGCTTCGGCGCAAGTGCTGCGCTGTCGGCAGCTCCCAGCTGTTTGCGCCAACTCGACAGCATCGAAGAATAGATATGCTTGCGGCGCAGAAACGCGCCGAGCTCACCGCGTTCCTTGCAGCGATCAGCCTCGGCCAAAAGCATGCGCTTCTCGCTCGCAGAGAATTGCCGGCGCGTGGCGATCTGAATCACTTCAGGGTCTGGGCTGCGATCCGCAGAAGACTCTATGGTAGAAGATCGTAGAGGGCTTGAACCAACAGAATCGATCGAAGAGGCGGAAAGACTGTGCATAGAAGACTTGGATACTTGAGTCATGACTGGATACTACCTGTACTCTAAATTACGGAGATCAGGTGTCTCAGATCACATTGGCACGGGGGGAAGGCGGTCGAAGAATTGCGCCGTTCATTTGACGCATTGGCTCGTACGCCCGATCAAGAAGGACTGCTGCATGATGTCACTGTTTCGTTGATCGATCACTCGCTGGCAGGCCCACTTGCAGTGTTAGACTGGGCAGCCGTTTTGCCGAGAGATCTGACATCAAGCCTTGAAACGGAACTCAACGTAGTTTCCGCCTTGGCGGAAGAGGCAAGCAGCAGTACAAAACGCCAAGAGTGTCTCTATAAGAACCTAATGCGCCTCGCAGATCGGCGTGTCAAAGCGCTAGTATTTTGTGCCTCGCCTAAGGTTGCGGACGATCTCTATCAATATCTTCGCGCCAGGATGGCGGGCAGCGTGGATCGCCACGGAAGGTCCCCGCGGCGCGGAGAGCCAGGATGGGA
>JANXOV010000059.1 GCA_025357635.1 Pseudomonadota bacterium | reverse complement strand
TGCCGTCGCGCCGCAATCGCGCGCGCCGGCCCGGGATTTGTTGTGGTGTTCAAACGCAGCTGCGGGCCGGCGTTCCCGAGAACGGGCGGGCGCTTCGGCCCCACGAATCGCACCGCGTAACTTAAGTGAACCGCTCCTGCGCGCCGTTCGCCCGTTCTCGGCGCGCTCAATGCGGCGCAGCGGCACCCGGCCCGCGCGCTCCCTGCCTCACCTCACCGCGATCAGGGCTGGGCAATGTAGGCGATAACCCGTTGTCCATGACTTCAAAGACATAGAGGCATGATCCGCTGGCGTGGCGGGAAAGGGGACTCGGGTTTTGCCGCGTTGAGCGAGCCGAGAACGGGCGCAAGGCGCGCAGGAGCGTTACAACCAAATCACTCGCCAAGATCCGTGGGGCCGAAGCGCCCGCCCGTTCTCGGGAACCGCGGCCCGCAGCCGCCTTTGAAAACCTCGTCGATCCATGGGCCGCGGCTCGCGATCGCGGCAAAACCCGAGTCCCCTTTCCCGTCACGCCAGCGGTGGCAGGCGAATGCGATCACCCCATGAGATGCGAAAAATAGCTGTGCTGCAACCGGTTAAGCGGATCGGTGCGCTTGCGCAGCGAGCGGAACAGTTTCAGCCGCTCGCCGAAGGCCTTGGACACATGCCCAGGCTGCAGCGCGCGCGTCTGATTGAACGTCGGGACGCCGCCGCGCTGCGAGGCGAACTCGTTGAAGTCGATCAGAAAGTCGTCCCAACCCTTGTCGCCGACCGAGGAGGGTTCGATGGTGAACGCCGGACCGTCGTAACTCAGGCTGAACAGTGAATTGCGGTCACGATGCAGGCGCGAGGAGGTATGCACGATGTTGCATCGGTAGCGGTGCTGCTTGTGGTACGCGTGGCAGAACGCGAAGTACTCGGACAGCAGCCGCGGAAACTCCGTCTGCGCGAACGACCACAGGCTGTAGGTGAAGCGGGCCTTCCATGCTTCACGCGGCAGTTCGCGCATCCATTCATGCGCATACATGACCACGCCGCGGGCCGCGCGATTCAGCGTCGCGTGAGCCGGCACGGCCAGCATGCCGCCCACCGAGGAGCCGAAGACCGGAAGCACGTTTTTCAGCACGGAGTTGCGGATCTGCCAGATCCCGGAACGGCTGGTGCTTGCCTCCACATCCAGGATGCGCCGCTCCACAGTGATGCGGTCGTTGAATGGAAAAATCTGCAATCGCAGCGCGCCCGGCGCGTTCACGATGGAGGAGAAACGCGCGCCGAACTCTTTCAGCGAAAAACTCTGGTAGTCGATCTTCACCGGCACGATGTCGCGCACCTTGAGCACGACCTCATGTACAACGCCCAGCAAGCCGTAGCTGGAGCGCAGCACGCGCATCAGATCAGGTTCGCGGTCGGTGACCGTCATCGCCTTGCCTTGCGGCGTGATGATCTTCATTGCCGCGACGCAGGAGGACATCTGCGCGAGGCCGTCCTGCAGGGAAGGTTGCGGCAGGCTGGCGGTGGCCACGGCGCCGAGTGAAATATTGGCAATCTCCGGCGTCAGCGGCAACTCCAGGCCGCGTTCGGCAAGCGTGCGCACGAGATCTCCGACCCGCACGCCGGACTGGGCACGAACCAGATTGCCTTCGATTTCAAGGATCTTGTTGAAGGGTTGGGTATCCAGCGTCGTGCCGCCATCACCGCCGACGCAGCGTGCCTGCGAATAGTCGGCGCCCAGCGGCCGGACCGGCGAGGGATAGGACTTGATGTTCTGCAAAATGGTCGAGATGTCCTCGACTTTCTTGGGACGAAGAATGATTCGTGGACGGCGAAATACGCCGGAACTGTCCGCACCGGGCGAACGATCGACCTTGGATACCATGCGCTTCCCCCCGGAAGAAAATGGAAATTTAAAACCACTGCTGTCCGGGGGGCATGACGAGATCTACTGGCAACCCCGCTATCGTAGGATTCTTCGAGGAACCCTTTAGACCGGTGGCTTTGCGTCCCCACCTTTCGGCGGGTTTGCCCTTAAAACAGCGATGTCAATATGAGCCGGTTTGCGTGTCGCTGTAAAGCAAAATATCGGCGCGGAATGTCAAAGTGTGAACTGTGACGCAGGTCCGCGCGCAGCCGTGTTTATCCCATTAGGAGCACGGATTCCGCGTGCTCGAGCGCTTCGGGTGTGCCGTAGAGCACCACCACGTCGCCTTCCTTGAGTATCGTGTCCGCGGCAGGATCGCGCCCGACGATGCCATCGCGCCGCACTGCATTTACCGATACCTGCGCGCCACGCTCCTTGATTGCCGCGATGCTCTTGCCGACCGCCCATGCGTTGGGCGGAAGGATCACGCTGCTCAACTCTTCCCGGTAGGCATGTGAGGCGTCGAGCAGTTGCGCATTCTCCCCGCGAAAGATGTGGCGCAGCATCTGATAGCGCTGGCTGCGGATGTTGTCGACGGTTCTCACCACGCGCGACACCGGTACTTTCAAGAGCACGAGAAGATGCGACAGCAGCATCAGGCTCGCCTCGAAAGTTTCCGGCACCACTTCGGTGGCGCCGGCCTGCTGCAATTCCTCCAGCCTCGTGTCGTCCTGGGTTCGCACCAGCACCGGCACGTCGGCGCGCGACTTGCGCAATGCGGCGAGGATCTGCAGCGACACTGCGGGGCTGGCGAAGGTGATGACCACGACACTGGCGCTGGCGAGGCCGACGTTTTCGAGCACCTCGACTTGCTTGGCGTCCCCGTACACCACCGCCTCGCCCGCCTGTCTGCCGGCCCGGATGCGCACCGGGTCCAGATCCAGCGCAATGTACTCGAATCCGGTTTGCTCCAGCACGCGCGCAATGTTCTGTCCGACGCGTCCGAATCCGCAGATCACGACGTGATCGCGCTCGGCCAATGCCTTGGTGGCGAGCGCTTCGCGCGCGGCTTCGGAAGGACGCGGACCGGACTCGCTCAGCAGTGCCCGCGTTATGCGGCGGTTGTGGCGGATCAACAGCGGTGAAATCACCATGCTCACCACCGTCGCTGCGAGAATCGGCTGCACGATCTCCGGCGCGAGCAGGCTGCGCTGCAGCAGCAGCGTCAACAGCGCAAAGCCGAACTCCCCGCCCTGGGAAACCACCACGCCAACTCGCGTGGACTTGAACCAGCTTCCCGTGGCGGGCTTCGCCACCACGGCCACCACCAGGGTCTTGATCACGATCATGCCTGCCAGGATCAGCGTCACCAGCGGCAGCTGTCTCAGCAGCAGGTCCATGTCGAGCAGCATGCCGATGGTGACGAAGAACAATCCGATCAGCACATCTCGGTAGGAGCGGATGGTGGCTTCGACCTGATGCCGGAACTCCGTCTCCGCCAACATCATGCCGGCCAGAAACGCGCCCAGCGCCAACGACAGCCCCACGGCCTGCGTCGCCCAAGCCGATGCGAGGACGACCAGCAGCACGGCCAGGGAAAAAAGCTCCGCGGAATTTGCGCCGGCGATGGCCAGGAACAGCGGCCGCAGAAGCCAGCGGCCCGTGGCCAGCACGATGAGCAGGGCGATGGCCGCGCCGCCGACCGCCGCCAGAATATGCTGCGGCGTGGCCAGCGAGTCCCCGGCCCCCAGCGCCGACACCAACGCCAGCAGGAGCGTGAACGCCAGATCCTGGAACAGACAGATGGCCACTGCGAGGCGCCCGTGGGTGCGGTTGTTCTCCGACTGCTCGGTCAGCTGCGCCACGATGATGGCGGTCGATGACATGGCGATCGCGCCGCCGATGACCACGGCCACTGACGGTGCGATCCCCAGCACCGCAATGGCGATGGCCGACACAATGGCGATGGTCCCGAGGACCTGTGCGCCACCGACGCCGAAAACGTCCCAGCGCATCGCCACCAACCGTGGCAGGGAAAACTCCAGACCCAGCGTGAACACCAGGAACACCACGCCGAATTCGGCCAGCAACTGCGTGGTCTCGTTGTTTTCCGCCAGGCCCAGCGCGTGTGGGCCCAGCAGCATCCCGACGAACAGATAACCGATGATGCCGGGCAGACGCAACTTTCGCACCAACGCCACCACGGAGACTGCGGCCGTCAGCAGGATCAGGATCTGCAGCAGGGCATCGTGATGTGTCATGACCAGGCACTGACGGTAGACGCTCTGCGACTGCGAGGCAATGTTTGCGCTTGCCTGATAGCATTCGCGCAATGATGGACCCGACAGCGTCGATCGAACTTGCCAGAGGCGATGGCCCCCTCAGGCTCGAGGTCGTCGGCAGCTGGTCTCTGGACGCCGTCCAGACGCTGGACGCGCGGCTCGACGCGCTGTCCGGCTCGCTGCAGGGTCCTCTGGAATGCGATTGGTCGCGCGCCCGGGAGGTGGATCTGGGCGCGGCCTGGGTGCTGATCGAAGGGCTGCAAGCCCGCGGTGCCACGCAGATCAAGCACCTCGGCCATCCGCCGGAGTTGCTGGGGCTGCTGGAATCGTTGCAGGCGCAGCGTAAGGACGAGCCGCTGCCGCTGACGGATGAGACGCCGGCGCTTCATCGTCCGGTGATCAGCATCGGGCGCTGGTCGGTGCTGCAGATTGAAAAGACGCGTGAGGCGGTGGAGTTCTTCGGGCGGGTCTTCGCCGTGCTCGGATCCACGTTCCGGCGGCCGCGCGCGTGGCGTGTAGGTTCGATCGCGCGCTTTGTCTATGAAACCGGCATTACGGCCATTCCCATCGTGGCGCTGATCGCCTTTCTGATCAGCGTGATCGTCGCCTACCTCGGCGCGCAACAGCTCACCAAGTTCGGCGCCGACATTTTCGTGGTCGACCTGGTGACGGTGGCAGTGCTGCGCGAGCTTGGCGTGCTGCTCACGGCCATCATCGTCGCGGGCCGCTCGGGCAGTGCATTTGCCGCCGAAATCGGCGTCATGCAGATCAATGAGGAGACCGACGCGCTGCGCGCCATGGGCATGAACCCGGTCGAACTGCTGACGGTGCCGCGCATTCTGGGGCTCATGATTGCGCTGCCTCTGTTGACGGTGATCGCCGATGCCATGGGGCTCGCCGGCGGCGGGCTGCTTTCGCTGCTGCAATTGAACATTCCCTGGCCGCAGTTCGTCAATCGCATGCGCGAGGCCATCGCCCCGACCACGTTCTGGGTGGGCATCATCAAAGCACCGGTGTTCGCATTTCTGATCGCGATCGTCGGCACGTACCGCGGCATGCAGGTGCGCGATTCGGCCCGAGAGCTCGGCCGCCTGACCACCGTCGCCGTGGTCCAGTCGATCTTCCTGGTGATCCTCGCCGATGCCTTGTTTGCCATCCTGTTCGTGAAGCTCGACATATGATGACCTCCCCTGCCGCGCCGGAGCAGCATCCCATCATCCGGGTTCGCGGACTGGTCAACCGTTTCGGCAAGCAGGTGGTGCACGAGGGTCTGGATCTGGATGTTTTTCCGAATGAAATTTTCGGCATCGTCGGCGGTTCAGGAACCGGCAAGTCGGTGCTGCTGCGGTCCATTCTGGGGCTGCAGGTGCCCGCCGCGGGCAGCGTGGAACTGTACGGCAAGGATATTCACCGCATGTCCCGTGCACAACGCGTCGAGATGACGAAGCACTATGGGGTCACTTTCCAGCACGGTGCGCTCATCAGTTCGCTGTCGGTGGCAGAGAATATCCAGCTGCCGTTGCGCGAGTACATGAATCTGTCCGATGCGGCGCTTGACGAACTGGCGGAGCTGAATCTGCGACTGGTCGGACTGCCCGTCGATGCGGGAGATAAATTCCCCTCTCAGCTGTCGGGCGGCATGATCAAGCGCGCGGCGCTGGCGCGCTCTCTGGTCCTTGAACCGAAGCTGCTGTTTCTCGACGAACCCACCTCGGGCCTGGATCCGATTTCCGCTGCGGCCTTTGATACGCTACTGTTGTATCTGCGCTCGCACCTGCATTTGACGGTGGTCATGATTACGCATGATTTGGACACTCTTTTCAGAACCTGCAACCGTGTCGGCGTCATCGTCGACAAACGCATGATCACCGACACGCTCCCCGGTCTTTTGAAGAACGATCAGCCGTGGATTCACGATTATTTCCACGGCCCGCGGGCCCGCTCGGCCCAGGGTACGCAGCATGGATAGAGACGCTAATTATCTGGCCGTCGGCGCTTTTGTGCTGCTGGTGATCGCCATGGGCGTCTCCTTCGTGCTCTGGTACACCGAACATCAGGACAAACGCCAGTACAACCATTACGAGATCTACTTCCAGGGTTCGGTCAGCGGGCTCAATGAGGGCAGCCCGGTCCGGTTCCTCGGCGTCAACGTCGGCCGCGTCATGCAGGTGGCAGTCGACCCGAAGGAGCGCAATCGGGTGCAGGTGATCGCGGATATCGAAACTTCCGCGCCCATCGACGGCCGCACGCTGGCATCCTTGAGCCTGCAGGGCATCACCGGGCTGCTGTTCATCGATCTGGAGCAGGACCATGCGGTCAATGTGCTCACCGAATTGCCGCAGGGACAACGCTACGCGGTGATCCGCTCCAAATCCTCCGACTTCGACAAGCTGCTCTCAGCGTTGCCGACGCTGGCCGGACACGCCGACGAGATGATCGGCAAACTCAACAGCGCGCTCAACGAGCAGAACATCAAGGCGTTCTCCGATACGCTCAGCAACGCGCAGGTGGCCAGCGCCCAGCTGGTCAAGACGCTGAAGCGCGTTGATGAGATGGCGACGCAGATGCGCTCCGCAGCCGATGAGGTTGAGCGTATGTCGGTCAGCATCCAGGGCATCAGCGAGCAAGCGGCGCCGCAGGTCAAACAGATTCTTGCCCGCACGCGCGAGGTCGCCGACAACCTGGCGCAAACCTCCAGACAATTGGACAGATTCATCGCCGAGAATGAAAAGGGCGTGGCCCGTTTCACCGATCGCGGCCTGCCGGAATTTGAACGGCTGCTGCGCGAAGGACGGGAAGCGGCCAAGGATATCCGCGAATTGTCCCGCAGCCTGCGGCAGAATCCCTCGCAGCTCCTGTATGAACCGACAAACCGGGGCGTCGAGGTGCCGCGATGAACGTGAAAGCCGCATGGGTGCTGGTCTTGAGTCTGCCGTTGTGTGCGTGCAGCGGGTCCTTGTTCAAGAGCAAGAGCGAACCGGCGTCGGCATATTGGCTGTCGGTTCGCAGCGGTGACGCGGCGCCCAATGCGGCACAGTCGCAGCCCCTGCCCGTGGATCTTGCCATCCTCGAGCCGAGGATGCGTCCCGGCCTGGAGTCGGTCGGCATTGCCGCGTTATATCCGGACCGCCGCCTGGAATACTACGCGGGCGGAAATTGGAGCGGCTCACTGAATGACGTCCTGCAAAACCTGACGGTGCAGATGTTCCAGCAGCGATCCAATTTGCGCAGCGTGAGCGCCGATTCCGCGCGCATCAACAGCAACTATTGGCTGGAGCTGTACGTGCAGGACTTCGAGGCCGAATACGCCGGTGGCGGGCCGCCGACGATCAAGGTCCGGATCGCGGCGCGCCTGGGCAGCGCCGCCGGGCACAGCAGCGTCGGCAGCTACGAAGCGCAGGCCTCTCAAGCGGC
>JANXOV010000050.1 GCA_025357635.1 Pseudomonadota bacterium | reverse complement strand
GTCGAGCATGGCGGCGAGTTGATCCGGCTGCTTCAGATCAAGGTGGAGCCGCCGGGCGGAGACCCGGGCCGCGACATCGGATTGGGCGAACACGGCGTCAGCATTTTTTTCCGCAATCTGAACCGCGGCAAACGCAGCGTCTGTCTGGATCTGAAGCAGCCGGATCAACTCGCCGCCATGCTCGACTTGTGCGAGCGCGCCGACGTATTCATCGAGTCCTCGCGGCCCGGCGCCGCGCAGCGTCTTGGACTTGGCTACGACGCGCTCAGCGCGCGCAATCCGCGCATGGTCTATTGTTCGATTTCCGCCTTCGGCCAGACCGGACCCTATCGCAGCCGCCCCGCTCATGACCTGACCGTCGAAGCCATGGCCGGCGCCGTGAGCTGCAATCTGGGGTCCGACAACGCGCCCGCCATTCCGCATATTCCGGTGGCCGACTTGTCCGCTTCGACCCTTGCACTGTCCGCAATTCTCATGGCGCTGTACCGCCGGCACACCACCGGACGCGGCGACTTCATCGACATGTCCATGCACGACGCCGTGCTGGCCAGCTTTCCCAACGTGCTGGGCACGACGTTTTCCCAGAAGCGGCCGCCGGACTGCAGGACCGAACGCAGCTGGGGAGGCGCCGCGTTCTATCAGATCTATGCGACACTCGATGGCCGTCATGTCGTGCTCGGGGGACAGGAACCGAAATTCGTGCGCAATCTGTTGACGGCCTGGGGACGAGAAGATCTGATTCCGCTTTGCGACCGCGGCCCGGGCGCTCATCAAAGCGTCGTCATCGATCACCTGAAAGCCGTTTTCAAGACCAAGACACAGGCGGATTGGATTGAGTGGTTTCAGAGCCTCGATGTGTGCTTCGCGCCGGTGAAGAATTTGCGCGAGGCTTTTGACGACCCGCACACACGCGCTCGCGCCATGGTGCTGACCGACGAGCACGGAGGCGAACATGTCGCCTCGCCCATCAAGTTCACTTTGGAACCCGGTCGCCCCCGGCTCACGCCCCCGCAGATGGGCGAACACAATCGTGAAGTGATAGGCTCCTAGCCACCTTCGCGAGGTTGCCATGAGCCTGTTGAATCAGATCGCGGTGTTTCTCGCCGCCGCCGTCATTGCCGTCCCCATTTTTCGCCGCTTCAAGCTCGGCTCGGTGCTCGGCTATCTGGCCGCCGGCATCGTCATCGGCCCCGCGGGCATGGGATTGATGAGCACGGCGCAGACCACGATGCACGTGGCCGAATTCGGCATCGTGCTGCTAATGTTCGTCATCGGGTTGGAGCTGCAGCCTTCGCGATTATGGGTGCTGCGAAAATCCGTATTCGGCCTCGGTACTGCGCAAGTGATCGGCACCACGATGATTCTCGGCGGGTGCGCATATTTCTTGTTCGGGCAGACCTGGCAATGCGCCCTGATCATCGGTTTTGGATTGTCGATGTCCTCCACCGCGCTGGCGCTGCAGCTGCTGGCCGAGCGGAGTCAGTTGAAGACACAGCATGGCCGAGCCGCGTTCAGCATTCTGCTGTTCCAGGACATCGCCGTGCTGCCGGCGCTTGCACTGCTGCCGCTGCTGGGCCGGGCAGCCGATCCCGCGCAAGCCGGGCACGGCGGGTATCTGGTATTGAAGCTCATCGCCGTCCTTGCCGTGGTCATCATCGGCGGCCGCTATCTGCTGCGCCCCATCCTGCGCATTGTTGCCGAAACGCGGGTAACCGAAGCCTTCACGGCCGCCGGTCTGCTGGTGGTGATCGTCACGGCGATACTCGTGAATCAGGTCGGACTGTCCATGTCGCTCGGCGCCTTCCTGGCCGGCGTGCTGCTCGCGGACAGCGAGTTCAGGCACGAATTGGAAGCCAACATCGAACCCTTCAAGGGTCTGCTGCTCGGATTGTTCTTCATCACGGTGGGCATGTCCGCCAATCTGTCCCTGGTGGCCGAGCGGCCACTGCTGATCGCCGGCCTCATCGTGGGCTTCATGCTGCTGAAAATCGCCATTCTGTGGGTGATTGGCCGCCTGACAGGCCAATCACGCCGTGCCAGCCGTGGCCTCGGATTCACGCTGCCTTCGGGTGGCGAATTCGCATTTGTGCTGTTCGGCCTGGCGGCCACGCTGGGCATCATGGATGCGGAGGTCGCGGAAATCCTGGTGCTGTCCGTCACCGGCTCCATGGTCTTGAGTCCGCTGCTGTTGATGCTTTACGACCGGCTTTTCACGGATGCCGAAGAGGACAGCCGCCCCTTCGACACGCCCGAGGATCTCAACCCCAAGGTGATCATCGCCGGCTTCGGCCGATTCGGACAGATCGTCGGTCGCATCCTGCGCGCGCGCCGCATCTCCTTCACGGCGCTGGAGGTCAACCAGACGCAGGTGGATTTCATCCGTCGATTTGGCAACCAGATTTTCTATGGTGATGCCTCAAGACTGGAGCTGCTGCGCGCCGCGCACGCCGAGAACGCGGCAATTCTAGTGCTCGCCATCGATGACGTCGAGGCGTCGGTGCGCACCGCCGAACTGGTCAGCAAGCACTTTCCGCACCTGAAAATCTTCGCGCGCGCCCGCAACCGGCAGCACGCCTTTCGCCTCATGGACTATGGCGTGCGATTCAATATCCGCGAAACCTATGTATCGAGCATCGAGATGTCGATTCAGGTGCTGGAGACTCTGGGATTGTCCAAACACGAAGCCGCCGACACCGCGCGGCGATTTCGCGCTCACGATGAGGCAACCATGCAGCGGCAGTACGCGATCAAGGATGACGAGAAGAAGCTGATTGAAAGCGCTCAAGAGTCCTCCAGGCAGCTTGAGCATTTGTTTGAAAGTGATGTCGCGGAATCCGCAACTGACGACGCTTCTGTTCGCGTTGCCTCCGGTTGAACTGCTGCGTCGCGTTCGCGATGGAGTCGGGCGGACACGAGTTTCTGCGCGTGGGCGCGCCGAAAGGCATCCTCGCCGGCGCGGAGGGGCGCTAGCGCGTATGGCGTCAGCGGGAATTCCTGTGTTGCGCTCAGCGCGCCCCGCGCGCCGACGAGGCGGCGCTTACACGCGCAGAAACTCGTGTCCGCCCGACTCCATCGCGGCTCGACGTTGCTTGAAACAGAACCCATCTCAAGAAACACCCGCCGCTGCTCAATTCAAGAGTTTGCAAATCAGCGCTTCTTGTTGAAATTCGAGATACTGTTAGGGCCCAAAAGATGAGATTAATGTTGCGATCATGACTTCGCCCACATCCACTGCTGTTTGCGCTGATTCTGACCCGGTTCTGATCCTCCTGCAGGAGACCTTCGGGCATCGGGGGTTTCGTGGTGCGCAGCGTGAGATTGTCGATCATGTGATCGGCGGCGGTGACGCCCTGGTGCTCATGCCCACCGGAGGCGGTAAATCGCTGTGCTATCAGGTGCCTGCCCTGATGCGTGACGGCACCGCCGTCGTAGTATCACCGCTGATCGCCTTGATGCAGGATCAGGTGGCGGCCCTGACCCAGGTGGGCGTGCGAGCCGCGTTCCTGAACTCGAGTCTGAGCGCACAGCAGGCTTATCGCGTGGAGCAGGACCTGATGCGTGGTGATCTTGATCTGCTGTACGTCGCACCGGAGCGCCTGACGACAACACGCTGTCTGGAGCTGTTGTCGAGTGTCAAGATTTCCCTGTTTGCCATCGACGAAGCGCATTGCGTTTCGCAATGGGGTCACGACTTCCGGCCCGAATACCTGCAGCTGTCGCTGCTGCACGAGCGCTTCGCGGACGTTCCGCGCATCGCGCTGACCGCAACCGCCGATCCGCAGACCCGGGCTGAGATCATCACCCGGCTGTCGTTGGGCGGGGCGCGGATCTTTGTCTCCAGCTTCGATCGGCCGAACATCCGCTTCAGTATCATCGACAAAGCCGACGCCCGGGCGCAATTGCTGCGCTTCATCAAGAACGAACACGAGGGCGATGCCGGCATCGTGTACTGTTTGTCGCGCAAGCGTGTGGAGGAAACCGCGCAATGGCTGAAGGAGCACGGCATCGCCGCACTTCCCTATCACGCCGGCATGGATTCTGCGCGCCGCAACGCCCATCAGGCGAAGTTCCAGCGCGACGAGGGCATCGTCATCGTCGCCACCATCGCCTTCGGCATGGGCATCGACAAACCGGACGTCCGCTTCGTTGCGCATCTGGACCTGCCCAAGAGCATCGAGGGCTACTATCAGGAAACGGGCCGCGCCGGACGCGACGGGCTGCCCGCAGATGCGTGGATGACCTATGGCTTGGGCGATGTCGTGCAGCAGCGCCGCATGATCGAGTCCTCCGAAGGCTCGGAAGCCTACAAACGCCTGTCGGGCGCCAAGCTCAACTCGTTGCTTGGATTGTGCGAGTCTGCGCAATGCCGCCGGGTGCAGCTGCTCGCGTATTTCGGCGAAAGCTCCACTCCTTGCGGCAATTGCGACAATTGTTTGACGCCACCGCAGACCTGGGACGCCACGGTCGCTGCGCGCCAGGCCCTATCCGCCATCTACCGCACCGAACAGCGCTTCGGCGTCATGCACCTGATCGACGTGCTGCGCGGCAAGGACAATGAGCGCATGGTCAGCTGGAATCATCATCAGCTCAGTGTCTACGGCATCGGCAAGGACACCAGCGAAGCGGAATGGCGCAACGTGTTCCGCCAGCTGGTGGCGATGGGCTACGCCAGTGTCGATCAAACCGCCTATGGCGCGCTGAAACTGACCGAGCTCGCCCGCCCGGTCCTTCGAGGCGAACAATCAGTGCAATTGCGCCGCACCGTCAAAGCAAAATCCAAGGCGCCAAAAGGACCCCGCAGCCGGCCGCTGGTGGACCGCATCATGAGCCTTGTCGCCACCGGTCACCTCGCCCGCCTCAAAGCCTGGCGCCTCGAAGAAGCGCAACGCCAGGGCGTCCCCGCCTTCGTCATCTTCCACGACGCGACGCTCACCGAAATCGCACAGCGCGAACCCAGGGAACCCGCGGCGCTATCCGACATCGCCGGCATAGGCAAACGCAAAATGGAACAATACGGCGCCGCCATCATCGCCCTGCTCGCCGGTACTTGATCAGTTCAGAATCGGCGCCCAGTATCCACAACACATGAGCGCAGCGTGTGGACCCGAGTTGTCTTTTCGCGCGGGTCGCGCTGAGCGCCACAATGGATTTCACGATGACGCCATATGCGCTAGCGACCCTCCGCGCCGTCGAGGATGCCTTTCGGCGCGCCCACGCGCGAAAAGACAACTCGGGTCCACACGCTGCGCACGCGAGCGCCAGATGCAACGACGATCAAGTAGCGTTCAAAAGAACGGTAGTGTCGTGGCTCTCGAAACTGGTGACGACCCGGGAGTAAGCCTTGTGCATGAGCTTCTCCGTAGCCTTGTCAGCCCGGGTGCTCAGCAGCATCCGGATCACCACGTCATCCTGCGGCCGCGCCAGGTCTTCACTGAGCAATTGGTACACGAGCCGCGCCAGCCGCTGATTGATCTCCACCGCAAACCGATAGCGCGACAGGTCGCTGACATCGCCCGCGCCGTTCTTCACTTCCTCCGACAGTTCGCTCATGAGCTTCGAAAGGAAACGCGCCTTGTCGACCAAGCCCAGCTCGCTGAAGAAGTCGATTTCGGATTGAATATTCATTTGGCCGGTGAGACTACTGCGGGAAAAAGTCGATGGGCTTGGTCGTCGTCAGGGCGGCCACATCCTTGGCCTCGAACTTGAACAACCGGATGCGCGCAATCAACTTGCGTTCGAATTCCGGATCGTTCAACTCGCTCGACACAACGCGTGCTGCGGTGATATCGCCCGATGGTGCGATGGTCAATTCC
This sequence comes from Pseudomonadota bacterium, assembly GCA_025357635.1. Classification (GTDB taxonomy): domain Bacteria; phylum Pseudomonadota; class Gammaproteobacteria; order Steroidobacterales; family Steroidobacteraceae; genus TMP-86. The sequence goes on along the minus strand of JANXOV010000050.1, from coordinate 12,036 downwards.
AACACCACCTTACCCTGCATGGACGGGGTATCGCGCAGCGCGCGCGTGTACAGCGCGTAGATGGCGCCTTTGTTGCGGTCGAATACCAGCGCCACTTCTTCGGCGCTGCGTGATGCCTTGCCGCTGCCGCCGGCACGCGCCGTGCGATTGCCGCCGGCGCCCAAGGTCGGATCCTTCACCTGCGTGGTGGAAATTCCATGCAGCGACCCTGAGCCTGCCGCCAAGCCGCTGCTGATGCTGCTGGTGGAGATGCCGCCGCTGGTGCCGCCGGCCTTGGAAGAAATCAGTGAACGCTGAACCATGGCAACATCGCCAGGATCATCGGTCTTCGCCTGATTCTTGGAAAACTTGTCCAGGTCAACCTTGTCGCGCAGATCGGCAAGATCGTCTTGAAAGGCCAGCAGGCCGCTCTTCGAGGCCTTGATCTTGGGATCCACCGGCTTGATCACCGGCGTGGGTTTCTCGGCCACCGGCGCCTTCTCCACCGGTTTGGGGGGCGGAATCGGCGGAGGCGGTGGCGGCTTCGGCGGTTCGATCACCAATTGCACCACGCGCTCCGGCAGCGATTCTGTGTTCGACACGCGCTCCGGCGTCGGCAGAAAGTAAATGATCACCGCACAGATGAAAAACACGATCGCCAGATTGCGCAAAATGGCGCGGAAGCGCCGCTCGGTTTCTTCGCTGGGCGACCACGGCAGTTCGTAGCGGCGGAAAAACGGCGCCAAACCGACCGGAATGCCATTCATGCTTGGGTTTGCGGTTGTCATCTAGGTTCTCGCAGCGCTTTCACGCTCCACGACGGCGAGCGACACCTTCCCGTACTCTGCCTCAGTGCAGGTGGCCATGATTCTCTTCAACACGCTGAACGGGGTGGTCTTGTCCCCCATGATCGTGACTTCACGCTTGGTGATGTCCGCTTTCTGCGCCTTGCTCAGGATGCGGTCGTTTTGCGCGATCAGCGCCTCTTTCAGCGGCATGATGATGAGGCCGGGCATGGCCGCGACTTCGCTCAATGTGCCGATCAGGCGGCCGTCCACGAACAGCGAATCACGCGTGACCATGACCACCACGGTTTCGTTCGGCTTGCGCTCAGAGATCGACTGCGGAATGGAAATGCTCTTCGAGTTCGGCAGGATGTCCACTTCGGCGGTGTGCACCAGCAGGAACACGACCAGAATGGTCATCATGTCGATGAACGGAATCAGCGCGTAGTGGTTGGCACCGTGAAAGCGCTTGCGATGCCGCTTGAGTCGATAAGACGTCATATCGGGGCGTCTCCCACAGAAATATCCGGAAACAGTTCGGCTTTCGAGAACGGCGCGGTCGGCAATTCATAGACGCGAACTGTGTCCATCACCTGCACCAGCACGTCATAGGCGATGTCCGGACCGAGCAGCACCGTCGCTTCGGTCTTTTGCGGAAACTTCGATTTGACGATGCGCATGAACTCAGACAAGGCATTCAGATCGTAGCCGGAGGCGACATTGGGCAGTACTTTCAGCGGGCCGGAGTTGCGATCGTTGATCACCAATTCCGCAGGGCGCACGATCACCTCGAGCTGCAGGTCTTTCGGCAAGTCAATAGGAGTGGATTGACTCGACGGCAAGTTCAGCTGCAGAACATTGGTCTTGGAAAACACCGCCGTAAAGATCAGGAAGAACACCAGGATGACCATCATGTCGATCATGGGCACGATGTTCAGGTCATCCCGCCCCTGATGGTAGCGGGCGTGGTTACGCCGGACGAGCCGCGCCGATTTCGACTTCATTGTGCTGTCACCCTTGAGCCTTGTCGATCCGCTAGACCGGGCTGCGTGCCGCAGCGGCGCGCGGTGCGACCGAGGCGGTAGCCGGTGCCGCCGGTGCGTCCGTGCTGCGTTCGGTCACCGAGTTCAGGAACTTCACCGATGCGATCTCCAGGCTGTCGATCAGGGCGGTGGTCTTGGCTTCCAGGAACATGTGCGAGAGCAGCAGCGTGATGGCGACGAACAGACCGGAGGCGGTGTTGTTCATCGCAACCGCGATCGCCTGCGCCAGAAGCGTGGCCTTCTCGGCCGGATTGGCAGTGGCCACCGCGCTGAACGCACCGATCAAACCCGTGATGGTGCCGAGCAACCCGATGAGCAGGCCGATATTGGCGAGCGAGGACAGAAAGTGCGTTCGCTTTTCGAGCCGCGGAATGATTTCCAACAGACTCTCGTCCATCGCCTTTTCGATGTCGTCACGGCGCCGCGCGGTTGCGACCCTGGCGATGCCGTAGTTGAGGATCGTGGCAATAGACGCCTTGGAGTTTTGCGTCAACCCCACGGCCTGCTTGAAGTTGCCCGAACTCAAATGCGGAACCAGGTCGTCCCACAGCCCGCGGTTTCGCAGGGTCTCACGGGTCAGGTAGATGTATCGCTCGATGGCGATCGCCACACCCACGACTAGGATCAAGAACAACGGATACAGGAAGAACCCGCCGTCCTTGAAGAAGGTAATTGCAGTGTTAAAGAAATTCATCAGCGCACTCCTAAAAGCTCCAAACGTCTCGAATACGAAGTTTCAACCAGATTCCGTCAAATCAGCTACGACTCACTTCTCAACTTGAGGTGCAGCGGGTGCCGCATCCGGCTTCAAAGCCTGGTAGTACTGGATCTCACGGCGAAAAACGTTGCGATCCACCGGCGCCAGGACCTCATCCAGGAGGCTGTTCGCAGGGCGGCCGATGAGATCCCCAATGTCCGAGCGCTTCCACGGCACGACATACATGACCTTCGGCAATTCCCGGTTACCGGTCACGGTGGTGGTGTCCAGATCGACCCGGTCGGCGGCATTCTTGCCCTTGCGCCCCCCCGGATTCGACCCCGCCGGCGCAGTTGTTGCAGCGCGGGGTTCGCCCGCCTCTGCCTGTGCACCAGCCGGCTTTTTCTTGGGTGCGGGCGCAGCGGGGGCGGGTTTAACCTCGGGCGCGGCAGTGGCTGCTTGCTGCGCAATGCTGCCGGCGCCATACGCCAGCGCCGCCGCTAGAAAGGCGATTCGTAGTCCGGCGGCGTTCATGCGGGTTCCTTTTTAGCCGGCGCCGGGGCTCCGACACGTTTGCGCAGTTCACTTACCCAACCGGCCACCTGCTTGTTGTCGCCGGTCAATGTGAGGTACTGCTCGAATTGGTCCAACGCCTTCTGAGGTTCCAACAGATACAGGTCATACAGAATCCCCAGATTCAGACGCGCCGGGGCATATCCCGGATCGGCAGAGATGGCACGCAGATAGTCCTGCTCCGCGTCGGCGAACTTGCCCATTCGACGCTCCACGATGCCCAGCTCCGTACCCGCCACTGCACTGTTCGGATTGATGGCCAGCGCCGCCTTGAAGGCGCTTTGCGCCTCCGGCAGGCGAGCGGCATGCGCCAGCAGCAGCCCCAGATTGATCTGCGGTCCCGGCAGATCCGGATATGCAGCGATCAATTGTTTGAATTCCAGCTCGGCATCGGTGCGCCGGCCGGACTTCATGAGTGCCAGCGCCTGGGCGAACTGCTGCGCTGCCCGTTCGGGCACGGGCGCAGACGCTGCCGCCGCGCCAGCCTCAGCCCCAGGGACCGCAGAGGTTGCAGCCTGCGGCGCAGGATCGGCCCCGAGTGCCGCGCCCGCAAAGGCACAAAACAACAAGGCGCATCCGTTAGCGAATGGCGTCGACGGCATTTTCGCTGACCTCCGCTTTTGCATACCGGCCCGGATTCAACTTGGCGAGCGCCTCGAAGCTCTTCTGCACCCATTCATCGTAGATGCCTTGCTTGGTGCGCGCCGCGTTGACCTCATGCAACTTGATCGATTTCTCCTCAAAAGGAAAGGCCTGCTCTTCGAGCAGAACGTCGTACTGCTCCAGTTCGTCTTTGGACAGTTTTTTCGGACGCTCCGAGGTCATCAGGTCCTTGCCCAGTTGCCGGTACAACTCAGCGCTGTGGAAGGTGGCCGCCGTGGTGACCTCCGCAACCTGGTAGTCGGCTGCCTGTGTATAGCCCTTCAGCGCCGCTTCCATGGACTTGCGCTTTTCAACCAGCGACTTCTTCAGCGGCATCACGAGCTTGATGCGATTGAATTCTTCCTGAAGCGGCGCCGCGAACGTCAGGGTTGCATGGGCCGCAAGGCTGCGGCTGCGATCGGTGCGCTGCGCGCCGGCATTGCGATCGGCCGCAATGATGTCCTTCAACCAGACATCTCGCGCGCCGAAGTCGCCGGATTTCTGCGCCATGGTTGCCAGTTTGTTGCGTGCCTCCATCGCAGGATCCAGCGGCGTCGGGAATCGCTTCACGAACGCTTCGAGCATGCTGCGCGACTTGGCCGCATTGCCGCCCTTTTCGTACAGATCGGCCGCCTGCAGCACGGCCTCGCGCTGCACCTCAGGCGTTTCGGTTTTCGACTGCGCAATCTGTTCGAACTCTCCGGCCGCCTGCCCTGGGTGCCCGGCCTCCGTGTAGGCAACCGCCAGCTTGCGCGTCACGTCCGCCTGCAGCGGGCTCTGCGGGAAATTGTGACGGAAGCCTTCCAACACGCCGATGGCGCGTTCCCACTGCTTTTGACCGATCAGCAGGGCCGCGGCGTCGAAATCCGCGTTGACTCGAATCTTCGATGTGGGCGCGAGCGTCGACACGCGCAGGAAATCCTCGACAGCGCCGGCGGAGTCGCCCGACTTGTTCTTCTGCTCTCCCTGCCGGTAGATGGAGGCCGCGAGCCGCTCGACAATGGCCGGACGCTCCGGATCGTTCGGCGGCATCAACCGCTGCGCGCTGCCATACGCCGCTTCGGCTTGAGCGTATTGTTCCTGATCGAAACTGGAATTCGCAATCACCGTCCAGGCCACGCGCTGCTTGGTGGCATCGACGGGAGGCTGACGCGCCAGCAAGGTCTGCGCCGCGGCGGTGGCGCGCAGCAGGTCTTTTGCCGCGTACAAATCCGTGGCCGCACGCGTCAGCACTTGAGGCACTTCCGGATGCTGCGGATACGTGGCGGCAAACTTCAGCGAACTGTCCAATCCCTGAGAGTGGATGGCGGCCTTGTTGTCACCCTGTGCAAGTTCCTCCTGCTTACCGTAGGCCACGATCGCCGCGTAACCCGCCGCAGTGGCTTTCTCGCCGGCGCCGTAACCGTAGGCCGTTTGCTCATACTCCTTGGCGGCGTCCAGATACTGCTTGCTTTCGAACAAGGTGTCCGCGAGCAGATAGTTGGTGCTGGCCGATTCCGGGTCATCCGGGAAGGAAGTCAGGTAGCTGCGATACCATTTTGCCGCTTCCTGATAGTCGGCGACGCTCTTGGTTTTCTGCGCCTGCGCATGGTAGTACTGCGCCACGTCCTTTAAATCGGTTTTGAGCTGCGCGGCCACTTCGGGGTGCGAGCTGCGCTCTCGTCCAATCCAGAACGCGCCCTTGAAGCCATAATTTTCAACGAATTCCTTCTTACCCTGCAGCACCAGCTGCGCAAAGCCTCCCTGCTTGTACGCTTCGATCGCCTGCGTTTGCAGCAAGGGCGCCTTGTCGTGATTGGGGTCCTGCGACACGAACGAGCGGTAGGTGTCGGCCGCGTCCGTGTATCGCTGCTTCTCCATGTATAGGTCGCCCAGCCGCGCATACAACAAGTAGGCGTAAGGCTTGCTCTGGTGACGATGCGAAAACTCATCGATGGTCTTCGCGCCATCGCCGTACGAAAACGTGATGCTCATGACGCGAAAGCTGTCTTCCACCAACTCACGCTCGGGCCGGCTGAGCGCGGAGAGTTCAACCGCTTTCTTCGGATTTTTTGGCGACACCAGCACCGAATCCAGCACGCCGGCAAAGGAGTCCAGACTGCGCTCGTTATCGCCCTGCTTGAACATCGCCCAGCCGTGCTTGTACAGACTCTGGTTGTAGAACGGCGAGCGGGCGCCGTACTGGATGACCGCTTCGTATGCCTTCTGCGCGCTGGCGTAGTCCGGTGCCGAAAACAACAATTCTCCGCGGCGGAATTGCGCCTCGTCCAGATAGCGGCTGAGCGGATGGGCCGCCACCAGCTTGTCCAACGTGGCCAGCGCCTTTTCCGGCTGGGCATTGAGCTCATAAGCGCGCGCCAGCTGATACAGCACCGCGTCGTTGCGTTCGTACTTGGGATAGGCCAACAGCAGCGCCGAGTACAGCGTAATGGCCTCGGTCGCGCGCAGCCCTTCGTTGGTGACCAGGTCCTTCTCGATGCGCTCGACTTCAGAGCTTTCCAGATTCAGATCGCCGAGCCGGCGCAAGGCCTCCGCCCGCAATTGCGCATCGCCTGCGTTCAATTCCAGAAAACGCCGGTAGCTGTCCATGGTCTTTTCGGCATTGGCGCCGATCGGACCATCCTTCTTCACTTCGATCTGCTGTTTTTCCAGATCCTTGATGGTTGCAGGTTTCTTTTCCGCAGACACTGCCACGCTGCCGCAAAGCGCCGCGCAAATGCCGAACACGGGCACACTCAGCCGCACGCGCTTCACGGCTCACTCCCGGCAGGCGGTGGGGGGACAACCGGCGTGTTCTTCTGCGCATCGTGCGGCGCATTGATGGCGCGATCGTAAATCGAAGCCAGCGCGAACCGGGCCTGCACTTGATAGGTGGCGATGCGCTGTTTCTGGCCCTCGAGCGTCTGAATGGCGATCGCCTGCAGGTGAAGGTTCTGGCGCTCCGATGCTTCACCGAGCTTGGCCTGCATATCATCCATGCGTGCGCGCAGATCTGCGACCCGCTTGCCATAGGTGCCGGTATCGCTGGGCACGGCCTTGCGGGCCTGTTCAACCTGCAATGCACGTTTCTGCGTCTCTTTCAAACCGGATTCCAGTTCCTTCACCGAGCGTCGCTGATTCCACAGGCGCGCCTTGAAGCTCTCGGACATCCGCCACATCAGCACGCCCTTCATCAGGCGCTGCTTTTCGCGCATGTCGGCGACATCCGGATCATCCGGATGCGCGGCAAGAAAGTCCTCCACCCGCTTCAACCGCGCCCAGATCTTCTGCTCCTCGGGCGTTCCGAGCGCCGCGTAGTCCGTTGATTTGTCGATCTCGTTGAGGCGCGACTCGAAATCCACGCGCTTGCGGGTAAGCCCGTCCAGATCGGTCGACTGCATCAGGGCATCGGCCTTGGGCAGACGCTCGGCATACGCGCGCTCGCGCGTGATGAGCATGTCATCGAATGCAGCCATGGTGTCGCGCCAGCCATCGATGTTGCGGCGCATGTATTCCAGGTCGCGATAATTCTTCAGGCCTTCCTGGAATTCGTTGCCGGCGAGCATCTCGTACAGATAGCGGGATTCGGGCGCATCGGGCAGATTCTTCAGCTGCCAGAACCAGCCCACCGCGTCCTTTTTCTCCTCGCCCAGAATCCGGTCCAGTAATTTTCCGGCGCGGATCTGCGCAATCGAGTCGTCGATGCGACGGGTCTCGGCATCGAAGGATTGTATGGCCGTGGTGTAGTACTCGACCGCCTGCCCGGTGGCCTGCAGCTTGGTGAATGCGTACGGAACGGCGAGGTAGGACTCCTGCACGGCGGCATCGAGCAGGTTGCGATCATGCAATGCCATCCACGGCACCAGCGCCTTCTGATACTCGCCGGCCTGTGCATCGGCCCAGCCCACGCCGAGAAGTGCTTTGCTCGAATAGGCGCCTTCCAGACGCACGCGCTGCAGCGCAGGCTTGGCCTCGGCGGGGCGTTGACCCTGCAACAGGGCAAAGCCCAGCGCCAGATTGGCCTTGTCGCGCAAGGACAGCATTTCCTCGCTTTGCGATTCGAGCGTACCGACCGAAGTCAGCAGCGGCACCGCATCGGACAGCCGGTCCTTGCGCACCAGCGCCACGCCAAGATTGAACTTGGAAAAAGCGGTCCAGTCCGGCGGACCCTTGTAGGCATTCAAGGCGGTGATGGCATCGTCATAGCGGCCCTGCAGCATCAGCACCTGCGCCAACAGCATGTAGCGCTCAGCATCCAGACGCCCGTCCAGCGAACCGGAAATCTGCGTCAGCGCGCGCTCGGATTCCTGCAGATAGCCGCGCTGATACCAGACCTTGCCAAGGTAATACCAGGCGCGATTGCGCACCGGCGTCGGCGCATTGGTGGCCAGCAGCGCCTGGAATATCCGCCCCGCCTCCACATGCTCGCCCAGCGACAGATACAAGCCGCCCAGCAGCAGCTCGGCTTCGTCGCGATGATTGGGGACGCGGTTCAACTGACGCGCCGCGAGCAATCGGGTGATGGATGCGAAGTAGTCGTCCTGATAGAAATAGAACAGCACGTCGCCGTAATGAAGATCTTTAATCTCGTGCGGCGCGATCTGATTCGGATCGGCTTTGATGTATTTCGTCTTGCGCGCGAACGCAAACGACGCAGGCACCGCGAGAAGCGCCGCGCTGACGATGAGCGTCAGAATGCGTTCATGCACTCGGGGCACCGATCACTCCCAATCTTTGACCAGGAATTCGGGCTGATGCGAGGGGACTTTGTCGCTGATCTTGAATTCCAGATACTTGGCGCCGACGCCTTTGTCGAAATTGATGGTTGCGCCGCGTTTGTAATCGCGTTGGCTTGGCCCTTTGCCGGTGAAGAAGCCGACGATCTCATGCTTGCCGACTTTCAGATTGCCCAGATAAATGCGGTGCACGCCGCCTTTGAGCAAGGCATCGGCCTCGCGCGCCGTGTACAGGTAGTTGGTGACTTCTTTGTTGTCGATCTTCACGGTCACTGAATCCAGGGCGAAGAAGCTGCCCACGTCCATCGACAGGAACACCGCCACCTGGGTGTTGGCCGGAAACAGCAATTCCTCTTCCAGGACGAACAGATCCTTGTTCAGGTCGATCACGTCTTTCTTCAAGCCCTGGACTTCCTGGTCCAGCGTCTTGAAGTCGGGCGAATTCGGATCGGTGGATGTGGCCACGGGCGCGGTAGCGGGCGCGGGCGCGGGCGCGGTTTCGGTTTGAACGGCCGGCGCAACGACTGGCGCAGCAGCGGGCGCGGGCGAAGCGGCCGGCGGCGTCGCGACCGATTGTGCGTGACCCAGAGAACCCGCCATGCACAACACGGCAGTCAACGCGCTCACGCGCAGCATTTTAGGAACGATAAAGGATTTGAGACTCATGATTACCTTGTGCCTGTTCATTCTCGGAGCAGCTCGCGAATCTGGTCGAGGTAGATCTTCTCGTCGCCTCGTTTGAAACCGACGTTGAAGAACCGGACGACGCCGCCGCGGTCGATCAAATAGGTGACGGGCAGTTTTTCGATCGCGTAGCGCGTGCCCGTGCCATCGCTCGTATCGAAGAGCATCGGATAGGACACGTGCATGGAATCGGCGAACTCGTGCGCGCGGGCCAGATCCTCATCGATGGACACGCCCAGGATCACCAACCCGGCCCGCTGGTAGGTATTGTTGATGCGCTCCAAGGCCGGCATCTCCTGCCGCGAGGGTCCCGCCCAACGGGCCCAGAAATTCACCAGAACGACCTGCCCCCGAAACTCCGACAGACGCATGTTCTTACCGTCGAGCCCCTTGAGAGCGAAGTCGGGCGCGGGCTTGCCGATCAATCCAGAGCGGGGTGCCGCAAAGGACACGCTCAGGGCAAACGCGGCGAGGATACCAACGGCGAAAGTTCGGCGGTTATGCATACGGTGACGGTCTCACCGCATTATGTCTAAAGCCGCGTTGGCGTGCGGCATGCAAATGAACACTCGCTGGTAACCCCGCTGTCCTAGGAAACGACCCGTAGACCGGAAGCTTTGCGCCCTCGCCTTTCGACAAGTTTGCCTTTTTCAGACTCGAAGCAAAGTAATGCAACGATACATCGGGAGTACACGCGACGCTATTGAAATGATTGGATTTTTTTATGACTTGGTGCACATTCATGGAAGAATTGTTAAACGCGGAACGCGTGGCCCGACACGGCATACTAGAGGGAACGTTGCAGCGGCGCCAAACGTCGGCACTACCGGACAGATGCACGCTGAAACCCTATTAACCTATTGATTTTTATGAGCTCCGGACCGTCGTCAAGTCGCGACGCAACGCTGTCGCCGCCTTTTTAGTTGCAAAATGGCGGTCAAGTCGCCATTCTGCGCCTCAGAATGGCGACGGAGTCGCCGTATTGCGGAGACAGCGACCCCTATGACATTCATCCGACGCCTATTGACCGCCGGCAATGAGCATTTTTTTCTGTTCGGCCCCCGTGGTACCGGCAAGACCTCTTGGTGCGCCAGCACCTACCCCGATGCGTTGCGCATCGATCTGCTCAACCCCGCGATCCTGCGACGCTACTCGATCGAACCCGAGTATTTGATCACGCTCGTTGAGGCAAACCCCAAGACACGGCAAATCGTTATCGACGAAGTGCAGAAACTACCGGCCCTTCTTGAGGTAGTGCATTTACTCATCGAGCGCAAGACGGGGCATCAATTCATACTCACCGGCTCTAGCGCGCGCAAACTGCGACGCCAAGGTGTCAATCTGCTCGGCGGCCGGGCCAGTCAAAAGCTCCTATATCCTTACATGGCCGCGGAACTGGACACGCGCTTCAAACTCAGCACCGCAGTCACGCAAGGAATGCTCCCCGTCGTATGGGCCGCGGAGCAACCTCTTAACACGCTGGAAGCCTACAACGCTTTGTACCTACATGAAGAAGTACAAACGGAAGGTTTGGTTCGCAATATCGGTGACTTCGCGCGTTTCCTGCAAGCCATCAGTTTCAGTCATGCAGCGGTGCTCAACCTGTCGAATGTCGCGCGCGAGGCACAGGTGAGCCGCAAAACCGTGGAGGGCTATCTGAGCATCCTCGAGGACTTGTTGCTGGGATTTCGAATCGAGGTGTTCGCCAAGCGCGCCAAGCGCAAACTCGCCGCCCACCCCAAATTTTACTTTTTTGACGCCGGCGTCTTCCGCGCCAATCGTCCCGCGGGACCGCTCGACCTCGCGACGGAAATCGAAGGCGCCGCGCTCGAAGGGTTGGTTGCCCAGCATTTGCGCAATTGGTGCGCCTACAGCCAAGGCAGGCACAGCCTGCACTTCTGGCAGACGAGGTCTCAGTCAGAAGTCGATTTCATAATCTACGGCGAGCAGTTTTTTTGTGCAGTTGAGGTCAAGAATTCAACACGGGTCAACTCCGGCGACCTGACAGCCTTGAAGCATTTCACCGAGGATTACCCGCAGGCCAAACCGTATCTTGTCTATCGAGGCGAGGACCGGCTGATGCGCGACGGCATTTTATGCTTGCCCTGCGAGGAGTTTTTGGCGGCGCTCAAGCCGGATAACTTTCCGTCGTAGTCTGATTTGTAGGCTCGTGGATGATGGCCAGATGCATGGGAAGCCTGATACGGCGGCAGGAAACGACTTCAACTATCTGATTTTGCTGAAGGCCCCCCGTCGCCAAATGGCGACGGGGGCGATGATCTCTAGCACTTTCATTTCTCGATAAAGGCCAATTATATCGGCTGAGCAATCGTTCCATTCACAATCGGCTCAAAAGCGATAAGGGTATCTTGCAGTGATGAGCTCCCAAGCCCGCTCCACCCGGAAGTGAAAAGCGAATCAAAACCGCTGCGCTCGCCGTGAAGCGCCATGTAGTTGAGTACGACGGTCGCGGCAAGTTGGTTTACAGCATTCGCCGCCGGACTTGAGCCGGTGTTGATCGAGCCGTCGCCGTTGAACCAACCAATCTGAATGCGTCCGTCCGATCCCTGGTTCGTATCCGCCATATGCACGGCCGGGCGGGTGGGATTGAACACCAAGAAAAACGTTGCCGCCGTCGATTGGTTGTCTCCGGTCCACTGGCCCTTACCTCGGCCACCGACTGAATTGTCAATCATGCCGTTGCTGGCCAGCGATCCATCGCTGAACAGGTAAATCATTAGGGGTTTACCCTTGCGGGCCGCGTACTCGAGGCACGCGCCAATACACTGACCGGCGCGGAAATCGCGCATTTCGCCGGTCGAACGATCGCCCGTGTGATAGTCGAAGCCGCCCATCGTGATCGTGCCGGCGCCGGCGTTGCCGTCGATGACCATCTTCATCACAGCCGCCGTCTTGCG
>JANXOV010000036.1 GCA_025357635.1 Pseudomonadota bacterium | reverse complement strand
CGGAGCTTTCGAGGTCGATTTGGCTAGGCAGGTCCGGCCAGGCGTGTGCGCATGTCGGCGACGGAAACGCCTTTGATCGACATGACGTACCAAACTTCTGCGTTCAGCAGTAGCCACAGACGGTTGCCGTGATCCGCAATGCCGGAAAGATGCTGATTCACCAAGGCCTGCATCGGTTCGGCTCGCAGAATTCCATCGCTCACCAACTGCGAGCGCGGCAACACCGTGTTGTACAAGCGCCGGTATTCATCACGAAGAAGATACGGCATGGCCGATGCGAAACCCTGCTTGGGGCGGTCCAACAGCGATTGCGGCAGATACCGCAAGGCCAGCTTGCGCTGCAGATACCGCAGGCTCTTGCCGCGAACCTTCATCTCGCAAGGCAGGCGGGCGGCGAACTCCGCGAGCCGGTGGTCCATGAATGGACTGCGCGCCTCCAGGCCATGCGCCATGGCCATCCGGTCGGTGATCATCACCGGATGATCCGGCATGCGCACCTCGGCGTCCGCATAGAGCATCTTGTCCAGATCCTGCGCATCGATGCGATCGAACGGTTCCTTGATGCAGCCTTCCGGATCGAAGCCTCGCAGGGCCGCCTTGCTGGCGTCGGTCAGCAAATTGGCGCGCGCGGCTTCATCGAAGTAGAAGTAGGACAGGCTGCCCGAATAGCGGGCGCCGCCGCGCAGGAACGACATCTGATGCAGCCAGCGCATCTGATGACTGCGGCTCTTGTACCAACGCCCTGATGGCATCAGGTTCAGCAGCGGCCCGATGCCGTATCGCCGCACGAACGCCGGCACCTTGGCATACAGGCCCGCATAGCCATAGCCGTAGTAGCGGTCGTAGCCGCCGAAGATCTCATCCCCGCCATCCCCGCCGATGACGACTTTGACGTACTGCCGCGTAAATTGCGCCAGCTCGAATGTGCACAAGGCGAGCGCGTCGGAGGGTTCATCCAGATGCCAGACCAGGGTCGGCAACGACTCCGCCAGGTTCAGCCTCAGCTTGCCTTCGTGATGATCCGTGCCGAACTGCTCGGCGACCTGGCGCGCGAAGGGCGCCTCGTCATATCCGGGGTGCGGCACGCTCAGCGTGAAGGTCGGAAAGCCCTTGGGCACGCAATGCCGCGCGAGCAGGGCGACGATGAGGCTCGAGTCCAGGCCGCCACTCAGGAACGCGCCGACGGGCACGTCGCTGGCCAGATGCTGGCGCAGTGCGACCAACACTTCCGCTTCCAGGGCATCGGTCAGTTCCTCTTCGCTGCCGGTGAGCTTGGGGCCATAGTGCAGGTCCCAGTAGCGCCACACGCGCGCCGGTTGGTCCGGCCGTACCACCAGTGCGTGTCCGGGCGGCAGCTTGCGCACGCCGCTGAACATGCTGCGCGGCGAGGCAATGATGCGCAGTGCGAGATACTGGTCCAGCGCCTCCAGATTCAGCTCGCGCAAGCTCGGATCGGCGGCGAGCAGCGATTTGATCTCGGAAGCGAAGCTGAAATAGCCGCCGCGTTCTGAGTAGAAAAACGGCTTCTGCCCGAGGTGGTCGCGTGCCGCGAACAGCACCCTTTTCTCCGTATCCCACAACGCGAATGCAAACATGCCGCGCAGATGTTTCAGGCAATCTTCACCGTACTCCCGGTACAGATGCAGGATGGTTTCGCAGTCGCTGTTGGTGAGAAAGCGGTGACCGCGCGCTTCCAGGTCTTTGCGCAGCTCGCGGTAGTTGTAAATCTCGCCGTTGGCCACCAGCCACAGGGTCTTGTCCGCGGTGAACAGCGGCTGGTGCCCGCCCGCGAGGTCGATGATCGACAGGCGCCGTTGACCCAGAGCCGCGAACTCATCGACGTAGCGGCCTTCATCATCGGGTCCGCGATGGGCCAGCGCTGGCAACAGCCGATCCAAGGCGTTGGCGTTGTTGCGCATCGCTCCGACGATGCCCGCGATGCCGCACATCGTTTAGCGCCTCACAGCAGACCGTTGTCGCGATACCACTGAGCAGTAACGGCGGCGCCATTGCTGAAGGAGGTTTGCGGTGCGAACCCTAGCAGGCGCTGATACTTCGCGGTCGAAAACAGAAACGACTTAGTGAAAAAGTCCAGCCGGCGCTGCGTCAGCGGCGGCTGAATGCCCAGGGGGCGCAAGGTCGCTTCGAACACGGCCGCGGCGGCGCGGAAGGGCCAGATTGGAATCCTCAGGTTTGAAGGCTTGCGGCCCACGGCCACGGCAACCTTCGCCACCATGGTGCGCGTGCTCATGACCTCGTTGCCGGCGAACACGAAGGTCTCGTTCACGGCAGCGGGGTGCTGCGCCGCCAGCAACAGGCCGCGTGCCAGGTCGTCGACGAAAATGACCTGGCGCACGTTTTCTCCCGAACCGAGCATGAGAAATGCGCCGCGATCGATGGCCTTGAACAGCTTCAACAGCCGGAAGTCGCCCGGGCCGAAAGTCTCGGATATGCGCGCGATGCAGATTTCGATGCGCTGGGCATGCTGCCTCACCACTTCCTCGGCTTCATACTTGGTCACACCGTAGATATTTTCCGGGCGCGGCGGGCTGTTCTCATCCAGTTCGCCGTCGCGGGCCGACCCGTAGATGCCAATGGTGCTGCCGTACACAAAGCGGCGCACCTTCGCCTTGACCGCGGCTGTGATCAGCACGCGTGTGCCCTCGACATTCACCTCGCGAAAGTAAGCATCCGGCACATTGCCTTCATGCTGCGCGGCCGCGAGGTGAATGATGGCCTCGCAGCCGGCTACCAGCGTGTCGGCAAAACCGGCATCCAGCAGCGTGCCTTCGTGCACGCGGATGCCGGCAGCGGTCAATCGCGTGACGCGGGCCGTTTCCACCTCGTTGGCGCTGCGCCCTGTGGCAATGACCTGATGGCCCTGATCCACGAGAATTTGTGCCAGGCGGCAGCCGATGAATCCGGAGGCGCCGGTGACCAGAATCTTCATACGCTTCGGCGCCGGGATTGCTGATGCCACTTCTCGATGGCATCGGCGATGTATCTGGCTGCGTGGCCATCGCCGTACGGATTGACCGATCCGACCATGGCCCGGTACGCATTGGCATCGGTGAGCAGTAGATGCACGGCATCAAAAATGCGTTTCGGATCGGTGCCCAGGAGTTTTGCGACGCCGGCCGCGACGCCTTCCGGCCGTTCGGTCACCTCGCGGATCACCAGCACGGGTCGCTTGAGCGAGGGCGCTTCTTCCTGCACGCCGCCGCTGTCGGTCAGAATGATGTCGCTGCGGGCCATCATGTGTACGAAATCCAGATAAGGGAGCGGGTCGACCAGAATGATGCCGGGTTGATTCTGCAGCATACCGAGGACGATTTCTCGAACCGCCGGATTGCGATGCGTCGGGATGACGACGGTGAGTTCGGGGTGCGCCTGCTTGAGGCGCAGAATCGCTTCGCACACATGCCGCATCGGCTCGCCGATGCTCTCGCGCCGATGCGTCGTGACCAATAGAATCTTGCCCTCGCGCGGCAACTGCGCCAGGCGCGGGTCTTCGAATTCATAGTCGGCGCGCACGCTTTGAAGCAGGGCGTCGATCACGGTGTTGCCGGCGAGTATCACCCGATCCCGCGGCACGCCTTCCTTCAGCAGCGCGGCGATGGCGTCCTGGGTCGGCGCAAAATGCAGGGTGCTGACCACAGTGGTCACGCGGCGGTTCATCTCCTCGGGAAACGGCTGCTCGAGGTCGCCGGTTCGCAAACCCGCTTCTACATGGCCCACCGGCACGCGGCCCAGGAAGGCCGCGAGTCCGGCGGCGCAGGTGGTGGTCGTATCGCCTTGCACCAGGATCATGTCGGGCTTGACTTGCTCCAATATGGGCGGCAGCTCGGCCAGCACGCGGGCAGCGACCTGCGCCGGCGATTGCGCGTGCTGCATGACGTTGAGGTCGAAGTCCGCCTTCAAGTGAAAGGATTGCATGATCTGGTCGAGCATCTCGCGGTGTTGCCCCGTGACGCAGACCACGGATTGGAATTGTGGCGCACGGCGCTGCAGCTCGCGGACCACGGGGGCCATCTTGATTGCTTCTGGGCGTGTACCGAAAACGCTGAGAACCTTAATCGACATGATTTGCAATAGTTATGTTAATCATTCAAAAAGCAGGTGTAGCGTACAAGCAATGGGACGCTGGGCGGCAGTGGATCGGTCACATTCTGGGCAATACGGGGCGCCGGATTCATAGTGTGCGATGAGCCGAAAATCTGGCAGTATCCGCTGTACCTTGCGCTCACGATCGTGTCTTATATCGGCCTTACAAGTTATTGCGAACGGCATAGTCCGTTTACGCATGGTTCATGAAAAATTCTAACAGACTGTCGGTGGGATTACTGATCCTGTTGCATGGGCTGGTGCTGCTTGCGCTGGCGCTTTTGCTGCCGTTGCTCAAGTTCAATCTGCCTTTCTGGACGCTGAAGGCTGCGGAAATGTGGCCGTTGACAATTCTGCTGGGCGCGTATGCCGTTTGCGCGCTGCTTCCGGCTGCGATGCGGCTGCTTGGCAAGCCGGTTCGCCTCGGTGGCCTGGTCATATCCATCGTCGCGGTATTCGGCATCGTTTTTCTGTATTTCCTCATCGGCAAGGTCGACTCCACGCGCATCATCATGACGCAGATGCTGATCGCGGCCGTGGTGCTGGTGC
>JANXOV010000029.1 GCA_025357635.1 Pseudomonadota bacterium | reverse complement strand
CAAATCCAGGGAATCGGTATGCGTCCCACAGACGCCGCTTGCGTGTCGATTTGGCCATCCGAATATCATGCCAAATTTAACGCCACGCAAATATGCTCTAAAGCCTATGAAAATAGACCCCGCACGCTTTAAATGCCCCTAAAGTACCCACACGTTTGCCGGAAGACCCGAAAATTATGAAGAGCGGTGTCTTTGTTGTAAACGCACGAAACCCTCAGACACTGCTGGACACCATTCGGAAATTGCAGCAGAACCCAGCAGTTTTATGGGTCGAGCCTACGATAGAGTATGGCTCGGTTCAGGTGCCGTCTGTGCGTTGAGGCATAGGGATCTTCGGCTCAATTTGGAAGGACTCTCAAAGCAAGTCGGCGTGTCAGGAGTTCGGCAATTTACCCCTTCGGTGCAACTTTCGGGGCAACTTGCTTGCGGCAATTGCCGGATCCCGTTGATTGCCGACTAAATTATTGATTTTTGGAGAGCCCTCCTTCTCACCATGTAGAGATTGACGACTCACGAGTTGGGTTTCGGTTGCATTTGGCGCTGTGCGTCTTTTACCGGGAGAGAATGAAGATGGTCATGGCGGTAGTGATGATAAACGTCAATGTCGATGAAACCAGTCGGGTCGCCGCGCAAATTTCGGAGCTCGATGGAATCTCAGAGGTATATTCGGTTGCCGGCAACTACGATCTGGTGGCCATCATGCGCGTAAAAGACAACGAATCGGTCGCTGACCTTGTCAGCGACAAGATCCGTAAAGTACACGGCGTGGCGCGCACCGAGACATTGATAGCGTTCCGAGCCTATTCAAAGTACGACCTGGAAAGCTTCTTCAGTCTCGATTAGCTCGGATCTCCTGCCAGACGTGCTAGCCACCGACGCCGCTGGTTTCAGCCCGAGCCGGCATTCGCTGCGCGCACTTCTTCGATGACCTCGCGAAAGCTGCTCAAGGTGGCCTGTGCGGCGGGTGACATCATCGCCCGTTCGCGGTAAGTGACGCTGACATCGATTCGTCTGGTCAGCGCGGTGCACCGAAGTGCCTTTAGGTCTTGGTTCGGCCCATCCGTTGGCAGACTCTGCAGTGGCAGATAGCTCAAGTATTCGCCCTGCCATACCACGGTTCGGATGAACACCGCCGAATTGCTGACCATGGCGGGAACCGGAGGCGCCAGCCCTTGCGCGAGAAAAGTTTCATCCAGCAGTTGCCGCCAGCGCTGATTCTCCGGCGGCATGGCCCACGGGTAGGCCAGCAGATCGGCGAGTTCGACACGCTCCTTGGCAATCAACGGATGCGTGGGTCCTGCGATCACCGAGACATGATCGTGCATGAGTACTTCGGCGGTGAGATCGCTGTCCGTGATGCACGGCCAACTGCCGACGGCGAGATCGAGCTCTCCCCGCCTCAGGGCGGGTATCAGACTGTCGACCAGCCCCTCGGTGACGGTCAGACGTATTCCGGGGCGCTGCAGGCGCATGCGCCGCGCAGCGGCCGGCATGAGTTTGGCTGCGATACTGGGTCCAACTCCGATGGTGACCTGGCCGCGCACGGCACCACGCAGCCCGGCAATTTCCAACTCGGCACGGCGGGTAAGCGGATGGATCTGGATCTGTATGCGCAGGTGGTCCGACACGCGGTGTCGGCAGGGCGCCGGGTCGCGGATGGAGTCAGCTTTCTGATCCAATACGGCTCACGCGATGTGCAGGAGTATGCGCGGCAGCGCGGCTACGATGCGCTCTTTCAAGGCGCCGGCGTGCGTTTGATCCACCCGGGCTGCGGTGCGTGCATTGGTTGTGGGCCGGGCACTTCACACAGCGACTCACAGGTCACGGTCTCGGCCATCAATCGCAACTTCAAGGGGCGCTCAGGACCCGGATCGCTTTGGCTCGCCTCTCCCTTGACGGTGGCGGCGAGTGCGTTCGAAGGACGGATCACTGCCTGGTCACCCGATCTGTGGCGCGACCCTCATGGCTGAGCCGCTGGTGGTGCTGCTGCATTCGGCGCGTTTCGTGCCGCCGGATGTGCTCGCCTTTCTCGCAGGTCAAGTACCCCCTGGATTTCGCTGGCAATCGCTGGAGCAGAGCGCACCCGCATCGATGCGCCGCTCGGCGTTCGCCGAGGCCGACTATGTGTTTGCCTATCCGGGTGACCCAACCGCCGAAGAGCTCGGCATCGCCCGGCGTCTCAAGCTGTTCCAGCTGCTCAGCGCCGGCTTCGACTGGCTCGACCTCGACCTGTTCAAGCAACACCGCATCCCCGTCGCGAACAATGATGGCAGCAATGCGGTAAGCACGGCCGAGCATACGCTGCTGCTGATGTTGGCGTTGCTAAAGGAGTTGCCGCGTCACCATCAGGCGATGATGGGCGGTGAGTGGCTGGGAATGGCAAGCACCATGCAGATGCGGGAGCTGCGTGGCAAGACAGTGGGTTTGGTGGGCTTTGGCCATGTTGCACAGCATGTGGCGCGGCTGGTTCATGCCTTCGGAGCCACGGTCCGCTACACCAAACCGCAGCGTGCCTCGCCCGCAGCAGAGCGGGCGATAGCGGCGGAGTATCGGACTTTGGAGCAACTGCTTGCTGAGAGCGACATCCTCAGTCTGCACGCTCCGCTGCAAGAGAAAACTCGGGCCATGATCGACGGCCGTGCGTTGGCGTGCATGCGCCCGGGCAGCTACTTGATCAATACGGCGCGCGGTGCCCTTGTCGATGAGGCGGCGCTGGTGGATGCGCTGAGCCGCGGGCATCTCGCCGGTGCCGGGCTCGATGTGTTCGCGCATGAGCCTGTCGATCCGGATTCGACCCTGTTGCGATTGCCCAATGTCGTTCTGACACCGCATGTCAGTGGCGTCACGCGCGATGCCTGGACTCACCGCCTGGCAGCGGCATGGGGCAACGTGGCCAGGGTCCAAGCCGCCTTGCCTCCGCTATCGCAGATTGCCTGAGGCTGCTGGCATGCATCAGGCGGGCGGCCTCGCGCGTTGTTGTTTGTCTTGTATCGAGCACTATCAAGAATGGATAGAATGCGCAGCCTGTCTACACCGATCGTTACTTCATGCACCAGTTGAGTTCCTGGGTGGACCTTTCCACATTGATGTTCGTCGCCATCGGCTTTGTGGCGCAGCTTTGCGATGGCGCACTCGGCATGGGTTTTGGCGCCATCAGTTCGACCGTTCTCACCCTCATCGGGCTGCCCCGCGAAATCGTCAGTGCCACGGTCAATGGCGCCAAGATTCTGACGGGAACCGCATCGACCGTGTCGCATCTTGCTTACAAGAACGTTCAGTGGCGGGCATTGGCCTACCTGTCGATAGGAGGCGTGCTGGGCGGATTGATCGGCGCGTGGCTTCTCACGCAAGCGTCGGTCAAGTTTTTCGGGTCGCTGATCAGCGGCTACTTGATCCTGACCGGCTTTTACATCATCTGGAAAGCCTCGCATGTGGAAAAGCTTCGGCTCACCGCAACGCGCATCTCGGGCGTGGGCCTTGCCGCGGGTTTTCTTGAAGCCGTTGCCGGCGTTTGGGGCCCGTTAGCCACGAGCAATCTGGTCGCCTCAGGACTGCCGGCGCGGATTGCAATCGGCGTAGGCAATGTCGCCGAAACATTGGTGGCGGTTGTCGTGTTTACGGTGCTGGTCCATCACGTGGGATTCGATCAACTCTCGCGTACGGGCATCGGTCTGGTGATCGGTGCGTTGATCGCCTCGCCATTGGCGGCGCGCCTGACGGCCAGAGTTTCCAAGCGGCGGCTCACGGTTGGCGTCGGCGTGATGGTTGTCATCAGCAGTGCGCTGCGCCTGCTGCGTGATTCCGGGCTGCTGTGAGTTGGGGCATGGCTGGCGCCACCGTTCACCGGTTGCCGCGACGATCGGTATCCTCACGGCGCAACGAAAGCCCCGGTGATCAGCACGATTTTCCCGTAGCTGATGTAGGCAAGACCGTTTGCTGCCCAGCGCAGTATTTGCGAACTCGGCAGCACCGCATTCACCAGTGGCAGTGTTGCCTGCTCGCTGAGCGATGGCAAGTCGAATCGCTTGATGAGTTGCTCGCCCGCGGGACCTGCGCCGTAGGCGAACACCCGCTGCGACGCAAGGTCGAGCGCAAGCCGGCCGACGGTGAAACCATTGCCGATCGTCGCCACCACGGTGCCGGTGGCGGGGTCGATCACCTTGCCGCCACGGTCCATATAGATCAGCCCGCCGCCAAAATGAATTCGTCCGGGCCCCACGTTCTTCACGGTGCCGCTCGCGCTTGCCCCTGAACCGTTTACCGCGATCGTGAACAGATCCTGGCTCCAGGTTTCACCCGTGCCGTACAACGTGGAAGCATCCTGGCCCCACTCGATGTAGTCGGCCAGCGGTCCCGTTCCTGCCTGCACATCGCCCACCGCAGCATTCGGTCGCTGCGCGGCATCATCGAAAATCGCCACGCCGCCATTCGGGTAACCCCCGCCGGGGGCGCCGGACATTGCTATCGCAATGGTGTGTGCAGCGGCCGGCGCAACGGCAACATCAGCGGCATAGAGGATGAAGCCAATGCCGTCACGCGGCAATGTGATCAAAGGCTGCAGCGACATATCGGGCACGCTCATGCGGGCAATCGCAGGCATATCGCTCAGCGGCGCGTACAGCAACGCGCCGTCATCGGATAGCTCGATCTCGAAGGCCGTCGCTTCCCAGCTTGTCTTGGGACCGAGAAGACCCGTCGACGGGTCGAGCACCGCAATATAGAAGTGGTAGTTCGGAGCGCCCGGGTCGTTCGACAATAGCACATAGAACTTCTGGCGTTGCGCATCCCAGGCAAGGTCGACGGCATTGCTGTCGATCACCTGTATCCGCGCGTCGCCGCCGGCGCCCGTCACGGTATCCGTCACCGTGTAATCCACTGCCAGGATGAACGGGGTGCCTGGCACCGGGTTTACGCATTGCGTGTCAAAACACATCTTCAGCGAAATCGTGTCGTGAAAGGCGCCCTTGCCGATTTCCCGCGGATTGGCAAGGAACATGAACAAGGCCGAGTGCGAGGAGTCGCGGATGCTGTAGGTGGGATTGCGGACCGCCACCCCCGTGCTGTGCACCTCGACGTAGGGCGTGACCTTGAAATTACCGAGATCGATGCCGACTTCCGGCACGCTGGGTCCGTACTGATCGTACAATAGTGCCTGCGCGACGACGGAACTCGGATTGAAGCTCACGTTGACCGCATTGGCTCCGGTGGCCGGAGTCACCGTGTATTTCACCGGCACCGCAGTCGGCGTCCCGGCCACTACGCGTACGCACGGTGATTCCAGGCAGAACTTCATGTCGATCGTGTCGTCGTATTCACCGGGTGTGAGTGAGCGGGCTTCCTTGAAGGCGATATCAATCGTTACGGTGGCGCCGTTGAGCGGCTGCGCACTGACGGAGGCGAGCCCATTGCTGGAATGGGCGATGAAGAAAAACTTCGCATCGGCGGGAAGATTGGACGCCGCGATGTTCATCTGCAACGTCGGCGCATCCATGCTGTTGATGTTGGCGGACGCGGTGACCGGCGACGGATTGACGGTGAGCTTCGCTGCCGGAGCCGGTGGCGTAGCGTCACCGCCCCCGCCGCCGCAGGCAGTGATCAGCAACAACGAGCCCAAGACAGCTGCCCGGCCGCCAGAGCAATTGAACGGCCCGCTCAGCGCTGCGTTCCCCCATTGCGATGACGTGCTGCTTGCGAAAGACGCGTGCCCCACAAGAGAAGACCCAGCGCCGGCAACATGCGCCAGTCGATGCCACCGCCACCGCCGCCGCTGGAGGCCGCCTGCGCTACCGAAACGCTCGCATTTGCCGACGCAGTCGCGCCTGAGCCGGCGCATTGCACCGTGAAAGTGAACGAACCGGGCTTTGATTCAGTCATCACGCGATTGCCGGCGAGATCGAGACTGCCGGACCATCCGTCGCTGCCGTTGCCGCCGCTGGCCACGCAGCTGGCGGCATTGATCGAACTCCACGACACCTGCACGCGATCACCTGCCGTGACAGACGATCGGTCTACGGATATGACCACCGCCGGAGCCGCTGCAAAGTACACTTCGGCGCTCGCGGTTACGGGGTTCGGCAGCACGCCGGTGCCGTTGGAGCAAGTGATCAGGTAACCGTAGGTGCCAGGGTTGGCTTCCGTCAGCGTCGCTTCACCGCTCAACGGCACACTCGACTTCGCCCAACCATCACCCGGTCCGCCCTCCTGGGTGTAACAAGCCGTAGCGTCGGTGGCCGACCATGTAAGATGCGCCGGCTTGCCCACCAGCGTTTGTGCTGGATCGACCGTCAGCGTGACCTTTGGTGGTGGCGGATACCAGTCGAGCCGTACCGATTGAGACTGCGACTTATCCAGGAACGTGCAGGTCATCGTGTAAACGAAAGATCCAGGCTGACTTTCCGTGAACGAATAGGAGCCGCTCGGATCGCGCGGTCCGGCCCAGCCATCGCCCGGCCCGCCGCCGCTGGCCTCACAGGACTCGCCCTGAACTCCCGTCCAACTCAGCGTTGCGACGTCGCCCGGAGATCCGCCGCCGCCGTTCCACTGCAGCCAGATCAGCGTTGCCGGCGGCGCGGTGAACGTTACGACGGTGTTGACCTGCACTGTTTGCGGTCCGGTGCCGCACTTCAGGTCATATTCGTAGGTGCCTTCGGGCTCGCTCACAGTGGCGCTTCCTGATTTCGCCTTGCTCCCCGCCCACCCGTCCGGTTCCAATCCGCCAAACGCGGTGCACGGTCCGATCTTCGAGTCCCAGCTAAGCGTTACTGGCTGGCCGACATAGGGCGCGCTGTTGCTCGCCGCGAGGGTGAGCGTGGTGCCGCCGGGATTGTTATAGACGATGGCAGCCGAGGCGGTACCGAACGGACCCACGCCGCAGGTCAGCGTGTATTGGTAGGCTCCCGCCAACGATTCCTTGATCGGAGTGACATTGCCCCAATAGGAGTAGCTCAGGGGGCCATTCCATCCGTCGCCCGGCGTACCGCCCGATCCCACGCAGGGCAACACATTCGTGGACCAGCGCAGATAGGTGCCCTGTCCGGCGATGACGTCAATGGCCGACGGGGCGCTCAGAGTCACTTGTGGCGGCGGTTGAGTCCAGTTGATCGTGGCGGTGGACACGGCTGTTTCCGAGCCCGTGCCGCAGGTCAATGTGTACGTGTACAGACCCGCAATCTGCTGAATGTCGATGGCGCTACCAATCGGCACCCAGTTGCTGACCAGCGAACCCGATACCGGTCCCGCGTAGTCGATGCTGCAAGGCTTGACGTTCGCAATCCAGGAAAGATTGTAGTTGTTCTGCGGGAATCCCACGATGGTTTGCTGTTGCGTGGGGTTCGCCGTCAATTGCGCCGTCGGCGCATCGCTGGTGTACACCTGCTGTAAGCTGGAATTGACCGCGGCAGCGCCGGGCCCGCAGCTGAGCCCGTACGCGAAGGTGCCTGCCGTGTGTTCGGTCAGGCTCACGATTCCGTTGCCGCCGTACAAGTCTCCTGCCCAGCCATCACCGGCAGCGCCGCCCGTGGCGCGGCAGGGCGGCGAGCCATTCCACAGTACTGTAATCTCCTGGCCGACGCGCAAGGGCGTGGATGGCCCGAACAACGACACGATCGAGATGGGGACCTGGAAGCCCAGCAACAGATCGGTACTCACCGTTTGAGCACCATCGGTGCAGGTCACCGTGAACTGAAAGGTTCCTTCAACCGGCTCGGTCACTTGCCGGGCTCCCGCGGACGGCAGCGATGACGCCGCCCAGCCGTCACCGGCAGCACCACCGGTGGCGGCGCACGAATTCAGATTGGAACTCCAGCGCAGCGTGATGAGCTGTTTGACGAACAGCGGACCTGGATCATCTAGCAGCAAGCTGATGCTGGGCGGCCCCGTCGTCCATAGCACTGAGGTCACCGCTTTCACCGAGCGCGTGGCATTGCTGCAGGTCAGCGTGTAGGTAACCGCGCCAGGCTGCGACTCGCTGATCGTCATCGAACCGGATGCGGGTTTCGCACCGCTCCACCCGTCGTTGCCCGATCCTCCGGAGGCGCTGCAGGATTGCGCCGCCGAGTACCAGTTCAGCGTGATCGGAAGGGCGACCTGTGAACTCATGCTGCTGGCCACCAGCGTCACCGTGAAAGGCACGGTGCCGCCGCCGACGCTGAGCATTCCCGTGTTGCCCGCATCCAGCACAGACGCCAGCGTGTTCGTTCCGGTGCTGCTGGTCTTGTCCGAGGTGGACTTCCACACTGCGGCTAGCGAATTGACGTAGGCAGTAGCACTGGTATCGCTGGGAACCGGCGTCGGGACCACCGGGCAATCATTGCGTCCGCGGCTCAACGTGCCCACCAGCTGATGGTTGGTATTGAACAATGCTGAGCCCGACGAACCATGGTCGATGTTGCCGAGCGAGTTAACCACCTCGAGAAAAGTTCCCGAGTATCCGACTCCCAGGCTGGCCGCCGAGATCACCTTCGAGTAAGCCTGCCCGCTCCACTGCGTGTATTGCTTGGCATCTGCATTGGCGTGATGAATGGTGTAGCCGCCGATGACCGGGCCGGACTGCGCATCCCAGCCGGCGTAGTACGCATCGGAGGGCGGAACTTGCAGCAGCCGTATCAGCCAAAAATCCTGTTGCTCAACCAGGGTCGTTGCATAAAAACTCAGCGTCGCCGTGGTGCTGAAGATGGAATCCAGCGCCGTGCCGCAGGAGGACAGCGCATCCCAATACGCCACCACACTGGACGCGGCGCCCGGATCGCCGCCGCCGGGCTGGCCGTTTTGGCAATGGCGGGCGGTGATCACATACGGCAGTCCGTCCTGCGCGGCGTCATTCACCAATGTGCCGGTACAGGCGTAGGTATTGCTGATAACCAGCGCCATGGTCGCCTTGCCCGGCCCCTGGTTGCCGGCAGTGAGATGGCACTGGTAGTTTTCGGTGCAGGCGGTCGCGGTCAGCGCAGCGGCCGCGGTGGATGACTTCAGTTTTTGGTAATGCGGATGATCCTTCATCCCGGGTACCAGCGCACGGAAGCCGGCCTGAAAGCTGTCGATGGCGATCAGCGACTTCGATCGATCGCGCTGCTCGACGATCAAGCGCAGCGTCAGAGTATCGCCGCGGCCGATCCGGCTCCACAACTGCTCGAGGTGAATGTCGCCGGGCTTGATCGTGTAGTTGATCCCGCTCGCCGTCATGGTCAACAGCGCATTTGCGGGCAGCTTCATCTTCGAGCCATGAAAGGCAATGGTGATCGCCGTGGGAATGCGCGCAGAGTAGGTCCAAACCGCCTTGTCGCCTTCGGACGACCACTGGCCCGCGCTCTCGGAATCCACACCGTGCCGGACGTTGACCGCGAACTGAGTTTCCGAGCGGACGGCCTGATCGATCAGCGGATTCAAGTCCACTCGGATGACATCGGTGGCAATGGTCGATGCGCCCGCATGCCAGCACCACAGGCTCAACGCCACCACCCACCATGACCCGCGGCCGTCCATGACTACATCTCTTTATCGGTGTTTTTCGCCGGTATTGTAGGATTCCAGCATGACTTGGATACTAAGCAATGTCGAGGCGATCAGCCAGGGACGACCTGACTTAACGCGCCCATAAGGTGCTGCAGGCCGGTTATGTCGTGCACGAGGCTCTGCAAGGCGTCCCTGAGCCTTGTGCGCACGCGCGACCATCAGGTTCCGGCTCAAGTTGCCGCGGGGTGCGTCGGCAGCGACGCTTTACCGCGAGCGGCGATATGCACCAACAGCCCGAACCCGGCCATCACCCACACCACGACGGGGCTCGAGGGCAGGTCCATGACCGTGGACAGTGCCAGGCCCACCGCGTAGCTGACCACTGCCAGCCCATAGCCGGTCAGCAATTGCCGCTTCGGGTCCAGTCGATAGGTGGCCAATGCCGGCACGATCAGACTGGTGAACACCAGGTACACACCAACGAGTTGCACCGACACCGTGACCATGACGGCGAACATCACATAGAAGCCGACGCGTCCGATCTTCTCCCGAAACCAGAACCAGGCGATCAGGAACAAGCCGGTCAACATCGCCGCCCGCGTCAATTGCTGTGGCGACACCCAGAGAATCTGACCGGCCAGCAGATCTTTGAGGTCCTCTCCGCCATGCGGGTCGTTCGCAAGCAGCAGTATCTGCGCCGTCGATGCCAACACGAACAGGACGCCGATGACGGCTTCCTGAACCTCCGGGCGCTTGCGCTCGGTCCATGTCAGCAGCAATGCGCCGAGCAAGGCGGCCGATACGGCTGCGGCTTGCGTCCACCAGCCCAGGGTTTCCAGACCGAAGGTGTGGGCGAGGATGACGCCGAGGCCGGCGACCTGCGCGATCGCGAGGTCGATGAACACGATCCCGCGCGCCAGCACCTGCTGGCCCATGGGCACATGGGACAGCGACACCAAGAGGCCTGCGATCATGGCCGGCCACAGAATGCTCAGCGCTTCGCTCAGGTTGGTCATTTTGCTGCTCCGAGCAAGCGGTTCACCATATCATCGAACAGACCGAACAAGTCTTTCGCTTCCGGCGTTCCGCCGACGGTGTAGGCCAGCGTGACCACCGGCGCATGCACGCGTTCGGAGAGCCAGTCCGCTGCCTTGGAGTCGTTGTACGCATTGCGCAGAATCATCTTGGCAGGCGATGCGTTGAGCTTCACGACCAATTGCGCCAGGTACCCTGCGGTCGGCGGCACGCCGGGCTTGGGTTCGATCGCGGCGAGTTCCGCCAGCCCCAGCCAATGGCACAGATACACCTGATCGCGGTGGATGACGACCACGGGTACGCCTTTGAGTGGCGCCGCCGCGGTTTCCCACTTTGCGATGGCGATCTGCCAGCGATTCTGAAAATCCGCGCCGCGTGCCGAGTAGTACGCGGCATTCGACGCATCGAGCAGCGTGAGCCGTGCCGTCAGCGCCTTGGCGACCAGTGCGATGTTGTGCGGATCCAATTGCGCATGCGGATTACCCTGTGGGTGGATGTCGCCCAGCGAGCGATCGACGCTGGTCGGTACCTCCAGCAGACGCAATACCGAGGTCGCTTCAAAGTAGCCGTTGCCTCCGGCTTGAATATGCGCGTTGCCCGACTCTTGCAACAGCACCGGCAACCAGCCGATTTCCAATTGTGCGCCGGTGGCCACCACCAGGTCGGCCGAACGCGCGCGCGCCACGAGGCTGGGCTTGGCCTCCACGCGGTGCACGTCCTGAAATGCGCTGGTGGCGGCATACACATCCACTTTGTCGCCGCCGATTTCCCTGCTCAGCGATGCCCATTCCGGCGTGGTGGCCAGAATTTTCAGCGCAGCGTGCGCAGGCGTCATCGCCGCCAGAGCGGCGAGGGCCAGGAATGCCAATAGTGTCTTGTTCATGGGTTCTCCTAGAACTTGTGTGCGCCGTGGGCGCCGATGCTGTACAGGTACTGTAGAAACAGCTGATGATCGCGCGCATCGCGCCGCGCCTGGTCTTGCGCATACTGCAACCGCAGCCGCGAGAATTCGCTCGGACTCCAGTCCAGCATCAGACTGGTCCGATCGGGGCTCGAGGCGGCCAGCTCGGAAAAGTCCGCAAGCGTCAGCGCACCGGCGGCTACCAGGCCGATCGACGGATCGCCGCTATGAAGCGAGTCGTAGCGCAGTCCGATGCGCCAGCGCGGGCGAAACTGGTACACACCTTGCGCGTACCAGCCCGATTGCGAACTGCGATAGGAGCCGTTCAAATTGCCGCCCTGTGTGTCGAATGCCAGCGAGCCGGATTCGATGCGATGCATGAACTCTGCCTGGAACTTGAACTGCCTTTCGATGGAGTTGCCCAGGGGCGCCCATTTGTAAACAAAGTCCGCGCCCCACAACCGTGATGAGCCCGTGAAGGCGTTTAGGATCGGCGCACCGGTGCCATCGACGCTGTCGAAGCTGCGATTGTCGGCGCGCTGATCCAGCCACGACAGGCCCGCGCGCCAGCTGGCTGAGTCGCCGATGTCATTGCCGGCATGCATGAACAAGGTCGTGGAGTTCATGCCATTGCGGTTGCGGCCGGTGCCGGGAAAGTGTCGGCCATTGCCCGTCTCCGCGCCGAACTCCATGAACAGGTCGGTGGGGGCCAGCCATTTGACCTGCAATCCATCGGTCGCATATTGCCGGCCAAGGAAGGCCTGGTACACGAGTGGTTGGTCGATGAAGTCCCAGGCATGAGCGTGCACTTCGTTGAGATAGCCGATGCCGGAAAAAAACCGACCGCCCTTGAGCAGCAGCCCTGCCGGCAGCGCCGTCGTCTTGAAGTACGCCTCTTCGGCGTGAATCGAATCGTCGGCGCCAATGGCCACGGTCAGATTGGCCAGGAAATACGGGTCCACGTTGGCGGCGAGCGTGAGTTCGGACTCGCCCAGGTTGAAGCTGCGCTCGCCGGGTCCGATATCTGCGCCCGGCATGAAACCCGCAATCCGATAGGTCGCAGGGTCTTGCGACAAGTTCGCGTAATTGCCCGCGAGAATGACCGATACGGCCGGATTGAATGCCGATTGGCCACCGCCCCCTGCAGGAGCGGGCGGTGGTGGTGGAGGCGCCTCGGCAATCGCCGTGGCGGCGCTCGCCTGCACCTCGAGCTGCGCGATCCGGGCCTCCAGCGCCACAATCTTCTGCGCATACGTCGTCTTCAACGCGGCGATGTCGGATTTCAACTCGGAAAGCTCGTCCGCGTGGGCGCGCCCCACACCTGACATCAACAGCAGCAACAGCAGTGCGGTTCCCGCACCTCGATTTTTTTTCATCCACATGGAATCGCTCCGCAAGTCTATGGAAAAAATTCCGTGGCGCAGTGAAGCCGCGCACGGGGTCCCAACTCAACTAGCGAAGCGCGGGCGGCCCTTGGGCCTGGAAGAAGTGGCGTGCGGCGTTACCGACGGGGTTTGCGGAGAGTTCGTCGACAAAGTCCGCAGAGCGCGCGATCGGTAACCCAGCGTCGGATGTGCTGGATGCACCGGGAGTCAGGACGGCGCCGAAGGTGGCGCAATCCCCGCACAGCGCCGAATGCAGGGCCACGTGGTCGGGTGTGCCCGAGGCGCTTTGCAAATGCGAATAGGCGTGCGCTAGCGCTCCGATTTGCGCAAGGGTCAGCGCAAAGGCGAGAACGACTGCTGAACGGAACGAAGTTCTAGCTCGGAACACGCGCCACCGAAGTCATGAAGGCTTAGCTATCGTACCAGGGTCGCGGCCATTCGACACGCCGGGCGTACGGAACGCCTCGCACCCTCGCTGATGGCGTCAAATCAGGGCTGCCGCCAGAGCAGTTCGTCCAATGATTGCCGCCAGCCAAAGCGCATGAGGTCAATGCGATGGTTCTTAAATACGATTCCTTCGGCTTGCAGTATCTCTTGCTGTCTGCGCGCTGCTGCGCTGCCCGCCGGAAGCGAGATGCGGCCCTGTGCATTGACGACCCGGTGCCAGGGGACGCGACGCCTCGAGGACAGCATGCGCAGCGCGTGCCCGACTCGCCGGGCCCCTCGCACCAGGCCGGCGCGCTCGGCGATCCATCCGTAGGCGGCCACCTTGCCGCGGGGGATCTGCCGGACGATCGCGTAGAGGAGTTCATCCAGCTCCTGCGGGTTATGCATTCCGCCAATTCTACTGCTTCATCCGGGTTGCATGCCGGCTGATCGGCCGCCGGATAGACCGGGTCTTGGCGAGTATCATTGGGCAATGAGGGAGTTCACTGTCATCGAGGGCGCTTTGATGTACGAGGCATCGGTTTGAAAATGGCCAGGACATCGGTCGCCGTTCTCCCCAAGCGCTTGCTCGTTGCCGGCAGAAAGATCCCATCGATTCGTGTATCCCCCCTCGTCGTGGATTGCGCGGTGCTGGGCGCGCCGGAGTTGTACGCCAAGCTGAACACTCGGCCCGAAGGGTTGACGGCGCAGGAGGCCCAGCTGCGAATCGAGCAATACGGTCCCAACGTGCTTGCCAGAGATCAGCGCGCGGGATTCATCAAACTGCTCGGGCGCTCGCTGCTGAACCCACTGGTAATCCTGCTTGCGGTGCTGGCGACGATTTCGGTGGCAACCGGGGACTTGCGCTCTGCTGTGTTGATGGTGTCGATGATCATTCTCAGCGTCGGCCTGAAACTGATACAGGAGACCAAGGCCGATACGGCCGCTGCAAAACTCAAGGCGCTGATTTCCGTGACGGCCTCCGTCATGCGCAACGGCACGCTGCAGGAGTTGGCCGTCGCAAAACTGGTGCCGGGCGATGTCGTTCACCTCACGGCGGGAGACATGATTCCGGGCGATGTGCGGATCCTGGAGGCGAAGGACTTGTTCGTAACCCAAGGGGCCCTTACGGGGGAAAGTTTTCCAGTCGAAAAGTCCGCCGTTGCGACCGATCGCGCCGGCGCTGCCAGTGCCCCGGTCGAATTGACCTGCATCGCGTTTCTCGGTACGAGCGTGGAAAGCGGCGCTGGCAGCGCGGTGGTGGTCGCGACCGGCAAGAATACTTACCTTGGCAGCATGGCCGCCTCGTTGCAGGAACAGCACGCGGAGACGGCGTTCGATCGTGGCATTTCAAAATTCACCTGGCTCATGCTGCGTTTCATGTTGGTGATGGTGCCGTTGGTGTTCGTCATCAACGGCCTCACCAAAGGCAATTGGTTGCAAGCCTTCTTTTTCGCGCTGGCGGTGGCGGTCGGTCTCACGCCTGAGATGCTGCCGATGATCGTGACGGTATGCCTGTCAAAGGGCGCCGTGGCAATGGGCGCCCGCAAGGTCATCGTCAAACGGATCAACGCCATCCAGAACCTGGGCGCGATGGATGTGCTGTGCGCGGACAAGACCGGGACTTTGACGATGGACCAGGTCATTCTGGAGCGCCACTGCGATGTCATGCTGCGCGAGGACGAGGGCGTGTTCGCGCTCGCATACATGAACAGCCACTTTCAGACTGGATTGAAGAACGTGCTTGACCGGGCGGTGCTCGCGCATACTCAGACGCCTGCCGCCGGCAAGATGCCCGAATACGTAAAAATCGATGAGATCCCCTTCGATTTTCAACGCCGCATCATGTCCGTGGTCGTGCGCACGCCGCAAGGCAAGGACCGCCTCATCGCCAAGGGTGCGCCGGAGTCGGTTTTCCCCAAATGCAACAGCGCGGAGCTCGACGGCAAGCTGCTGCCGATGGACCACCAGCACATCGAGGATCTGAAGAAAGAGTACGACCTCTTGAGTGCCGATGGCTTTCGCGTGCTGGCCATCGCCACCAAGGAGATGGAGCCGCGCGGCACGGTCGCAGGCGATGCGACGCCCTACGGCAAAGCGGACGAGTGCGATTTGATACTGCGGGGATACGTTGCGTTTCTTGACCCGCCAAAGGCAGGCGCCGCCGAGGCGATCGAGGCGCTGCGGCTGCACGGCGTGGCGGTCAAAGTGCTCTCCGGCGACAACGAACTTGTGGCTCGCAAGATTTGCAAGGAGGTGGGACTGTGCACGGAGTTCACGTTGTTGGGCGATCAGGTCGAGAAAATGAGCGACGAGCAGCTTGCTGAGGCAGCCGAGAAAACAACACTCTTCGCGCGCGTGTCACCGGCGCACAAACAGCGGATCATCGCCGCGCTCCAATCGCGTCAGCATACGGTTGGCTTCATGGGGGACGGTATCAACGATGCGCCGGCGCTGCATGCCGCCGACGTGGGCATCAGCGTGGATACGGCCGTCGACATCGCCAAAGAATCCGCCGATATCATCCTCCTGGAAAAATCGCTGCTGGTGCTGGACGAGGGTGTGCTCGAGGGGCGCAAAGTCTTCTCCAACATCATCAAGTACGTTCGCATGGGAGCATCCAGCAACTTCGGCAACATGTTCAGCGTGCTGGGGGCCAGCGTGTTCGTGCCGTTCCTGCCCATGCTGCCGGTGCAGATTCTGGCGAACAACCTGCTGTATGACATTGGCCAGACCACCATCCCCACGGATCGCGTGGACCCCGAACGCCTGGCGATGCCGCGCCGCTGGGATCTGTCGGAGCTCACCCGATTCGTGCTGTTCATCGGTCCGTGTTCGTCCATTTTTGACTACACGACTTATCTGGCCATGCTCTACCTTTTCAATTGCTGGGACGTTTCCACTGCGCAGGCCGCAGCGCACAGCGCGAGCTTGTTTCAGACCGGCTGGTTCGTCGAGAGTCTGCTTACCCAGACGCTCATCATTCACGTCATCCGCACCAACAAGGTTCCGTTTTTGCAAAGCCATTCGTCCCTGCCGGTGATGGTCATGAGCATGATTATCGTGACCATCGGAATTCTCATCCCGTTTTCACCGTTGGGTGGCTACCTGGGATTCACCAGACTGCCGCCGTTGTATTGGGCGCTGCTGGCGGCCACGCTCCTGTGCTATGTAACGTTGACGCAAGCGGTGAAGATGTGGCTGTTGCGCCGCAAGTGGATTTGATTGATGCTCAGCGCGATGATCTCCTGCGGTTTCCCATGAGTTCACAGAAGTCCCCTGACAGCACCAGTAGCCTTGCGTTCGAATTCGTGACGCAGCTTGCGCGCGAATTGTCCGAAGGCAAGATCGAACTGCCGGGATTTCCGCAGGTGTTTGCGCGCGTGTGCAAGGCGATTCATGACCCTGAGATCACGGCAGAGAAGATCGCAGGCATTGTCGGCGCCGAGCCCGGTCTCGCCGTGCGGATCCTCGCCGGGGCAAACTCCGCCGCCCTGGATCCCGGCAACCAGCCGGTGGGGAATCTGCCGGCCGCCATCGTCCGCCTGGGCGCTATCAACGTGCGCAGCATTGCCAGTGCCTTTGCCATCGCGCAGCTGCAGCATTCCAATGCATTGCAGGCGGTGGCGCCCGACCTCGAACGCTTGTGGGAGCGCAGCACGCAGGTGGCCGCCCTTTGTTATGTGGTGGCCAGCATGTCCAAGCTGAATGCGGACGAGGCGTTCCTGGCGGGACTCCTGCACGGAATCGGCGAGCTGTATGTGCTCGCGCGCATGGCTGAACGCGCGGACCTTTTGGGCGCTGCCGGCGAGGTGCGTGCGGTCATCGCCGGCTGGCATACGCAAATCGGCAAGTTGTTGCTGGAAAACTGGAACTTTCCTGCGCATATCGTCGAGTGCGTCGAGGAGCAGGACAACGCTTCGCGCCGGCCGCACGCTGCCGCTGATATTGCCGATGCGTTGATCTGCGCGAAGCAGATTTTCCTCCACTCCAAAGACGCCGACGCCATCGGCGTGCAAGTGGCAAGCAACCGTGCGTTTCGTCAGCTTAAGCTGGATACGGATCGTTGCAGCGCCATTTTGATCGAAGCCGCCGCAGAAATGGGTGCGCTGCGCGCCTCGCTGGGCGTGTGAAAGCCGCGCCCGTTTGCGCGCTCAGGAAGGCGCGCGGGATTATGTTACTGTTCGAAATTCCCTGCTGTTGCAGGCTTTGCGGTGGTTTTCTGATGCTCATTTTCGGCCCATCGGGGTTTTCAAGACCGTGATCGATCGCTCTGCTCAGCATGCGGATGCCGCGACCGAGGCTGACACGGCGCACACGGGTCTGTTGCGTCAGATGGGCGCGATACGCCGCGCCATCTTTTCTTCTCCGGCCGGGAAATCCTTGCGGCTGATCGTCGCTGGCATCCTTTCGGTCGTCATCGTCACCGCCTACGGACAGATCCGGCTCAACAGCTGGAACAAGCCTTTCTTCGATGCCCTGTCGCGACGCGATATGGGCGAGTTTTTCTTCCAGCTCAGTGTGTTCTTCCTGATCGCAGGCTGTCTGCTCGTCCTCAACGTGGCGCAGCGATGGCTGGTCGAAATGTTGAAGGTCAAGCTGCGGGAGGGTCTGGTTCACAATCTGCTGCAGGAATGGATGCAGCCGCGCAGGGCTTTCTGGCTGGCCAATGCCGGGCCGATGGGCGTCAATCCCGATCAGCGCATGCACGAGGATGCGCGCAAGCTGTGCGAACTGTCGGCGGATCTCGGCGTCGGACTGTTGCAGGCTGCCATTCTGTTCGGTTCATTCGCGGGCATTTTGTGGGTGTTGTCCAGCGACTTTACGTTTCGCGTCGGGGATGTGGACTATGGAATTCCGGGATTCATGCTATGGGCGGCCATCCTGTACGCCAGCGCGGGCTCGATTCTCAGCTATTGGGTGGGGAGCAATCTCATCAGCCGCAATGCGGAGCGTTACGCACGCGAGGCTGACCTGCGCTTTTCGCTGGTGCGGGTGAACGAGCACGTCGACGGAATTGTCCTGGCCGAGGGCGAGGCGGACGAGAAGCGCCGCATCGAACAGCATTTCGGCAATGTGCTGACCGCGACCCGGCGCCTGGTCATGGGACTCACCAATCTCACCTGGATCACGGCGGGCTTCGGCTGGATCACCCTCGTCGCGCCGATACTGGTGGCTGCGCCCCTGTACTTTACCGGCAAGATTTCCTTCGGTGGTCTGATGATGGCAGCTGGGGCGTTCACGCAGGCGCAGTCCTCGCTGCGCTGGTTCGTCGACAACTTCAGCATCATCGCCGATTGGCGCGCCACGCTGCTGCGCGTGGGGAGTTTCCGTCACGCGCTCACCAGCACACGCGAGCCTTCGGATTTCGAGTCGCGCATCGAGTACGTCGACGGAGGGCCCGGAGCGTTTTGCATCGACGCTCTGGAGATCGTATCGCCGGCGGGCGCTGACATGATCAAGGAGGCCGGCGTGGTCGTGCGTTCCGGCGATCGCGTGCTGATCGTCGGCGCGCCGGGCACGGGCAAGGCGCAATTGTTTCGCGCGCTGGCGGGACTGTGGTCCTGGGGCGCGGGTCGTGTCACTCGGGCAAAGGGTGAGCAGATTTTCTATCTGCCGCGCGGTACGCCGTATCTTCCGCGGGGAACCTTGCGCGAAGTGCTCGCCTATCCGTTGAAAGCGGACAGCGTCGAGGAGAGCGCCTTCTCCAGGGCCCTGTACCGCATCGGGCTGGAGCGCCTGGCGCCGCTGCTGGACCAGACACGGCGCTGGGATCGGGAATTGAGCCAGGACGAGCAATTGTGTCTTGCCTTTGCCCGCATGCTGATTCAGATGCCGCCCTGGCTGCTCATCGACGGCTCGTTCGGATCGCTCGACGATGATGTGCTGGAGCGCGTGTTCGACATATTCGCCAACGAACTCAAGCACAGCGGCATCATTCATATCGGCGGCGCCGCGGAGGCGCACGATCCGTTGTATTCGCGCGTGCTGCACCTGATCAAGTCGGAGAAGGCGCACCCGTTGGTTCGCGGCAGTTCGGCGGATGATCAAAGCGGCGCATGGCAGGCAGAGCGGGAAGACCGGTCGTGAGAGGGATCTTGGCATCACGAAGCGCCGCAGCCTTTGCGCTTTCCTGGCTCGCCGCCTTCGCGCTGCCGCCGGCCTTTGCAGATTCACTGGACTTCCGGCCGCCGACGGCGCCGGCGGACAAGGCCACCGCCGAGGTCATGCGCGATCTTGCCGTTCGCCTGCTGCCGGTTTATCAGGAGCCGGATCCGGACCGCTACCTGGCGAATGTTTCTGCGCTGCAAATGGCGGCCCGCAACTACACGGCGGCCACCGCGACACGCAAGATGCTGCGCGAGCGCCGCCGCAGCAGTGATGCCGCGCGGCCCGACGGACCGGCGGTGATCTACGACCTGTACGCGCGCGCGCGCGCCACCGAGGCAGAGCGGCGCGTGCCCTTCGCCGACAGCTTCACGCGCGCATACCGCGACGTCGTTCCGCATCTGACCGACCTGGAAGCCTATGCCCTGTCGGAACGTCTCAAGATCGCCCCAGGGGTCTATCGAGACGCGCTGCAGCGCGCATTTGATCAGCAGAGGGCGCGGGACTCGATCAATCCGGCGCAGGCGGTGGAACTGATCTGGGACTATCTGGCATTCGATGTTTACCGCAGTGTCGGTCCACTGGTCGCGGGACTCGATGCCGAGGATGACCGGCGCCGTTACTCCAGTGAGACGGACATTGTGATCAAGACGCCGGCCGGGGCCAGTATTTCGGCCCTGCTGATCCGCCCCCGTTCGGCGTCGAAGCCATTGCCGGCACTGCTTGAATTTGCCATCGACACGTCGCTGAACGCGGCCCGCGAATGCGCCGCCCATGGCTATGTGGGCGTGGTGGCCTACGCCCGCGGCAAGCTGGACAGCCCTCAGAAAATCGTGCCGTATCAATTCGACGGCGAAGACGCGCGCGCCGTCGTGGATTGGATTGCAAAGCAGCCCTTCAGCGACGGCCGCGTCGGCATGTATGGTGATGGCTACAGCGGCTTTGCGGCCTGGGCTGCGGCCAAACAACTCCCCGTCGCGCTCAAAGCCATCGCCACCTCCGCAGCGAGCGCGCCGGGCATCAATGCGCCCATGGCGGGAAACATTTTCCAGAACTCCGCCTACCGATGGTCCTTGTATGTGACCAACACCGACCCGGCGCAGCGGGAACTCTTCTACGACGATGCGCCGTGGAATGCCCTCGATCAGAAATGGTATCGCAGCGGCAGGCCGTATCGGGAGCTCGGACGTCTCAACGAAAGACCCAATCCGATTTTCATCCGCTGGCTTAATCACCCCAGTTATGACCGCTTCTGGCAGGTGATGATCCCTTTCGGGGAGGAATTTGCGCGCATCGACATACCGGTGCTGACCATCACCGGTTATTACGCGGGCAGCCAGCCCGGCGCGCTGTATTATTTCAACGAACATTACCGGCTCAATCCGCGCGCCAATCACACGCTGTTGATCGGCCCCTATGACGATGCAGTGGTGCAGCGCGGTCCGCTGGCCATGCTGCAGGAGTATCAGGTCGATCCGGCGGCGCTGATCGATGTGCGGGAACTGCGATTTCAGTGGTTCGACCACGTGTTAAAAGGGAGCGCAAGGCCGTCTGTTCTGAAAGACAGGGTCAACTTTCAGGTGATGGGCTCAAACGAATGGCGCGCCGCCGCCTCGATACAAGCCATGGCGGGGAGCTCGCTGAAGTTCTACCTCGATCCGGCGGGCCCCAACGATGCGCATCGGCTGTCGCAGCGCAAGGTTCCCAAGGCCAGGTTTGTCAAGCAGATCGTGGATCTCAAGGAGCGCGGCGATGCGGCGTGGATCGCGCCGACGGACTTCATGAGCAAGAGCCTTGCAACGCGCAACAGCCTGCTGTACGTGAGCGACCCGCTGCCCAGGCCGTTGCAGTTCAACGGACTGTTTTCAGGCATGCTGGACTTCACCGTGAACAAGATGGATATGGACTTGAACATCAGCCTCTATGAGCTGACTCGGGAGGGCGATTACATCCACTTGTTCAATCCAACTTATGAATTTCGCGCCAGCTACGCAGGCGATCGCGTGCATCGCCGGCTGCTGCAGGCCGGCGTCCGGCAGCAGTTGAATTTCCGCAGCGAGCGCATGACCAGCCGCCAGTTTCAGAAGGGCAGCCGGCTGGTGATGGTGCTGGGCTTGAGCAAGCGACCTGACCGCCAGATCAACTACGGCACCGGAAACGACGTCAGTGAGGAGTCCGTGGCCGACGCCTCGCCTGCGTTCAAGATCCGATGGTACGGCGACAGCTACATCGAAGTGCCGATTCGCCGCTAAAACTCAGTCGCGATCGTTCCAGTGGATGGGCTCGACGCGTTCGATGACAAATCCGTAGGCGGCGGCACCCAGGAGTGTGACCGCTGCCGCGATGGCAAACGCAAAGTAAAACCGCCCGGTCCGGTCCACGACCTGGCCGGTGATCAGCGGCGCCAGAACGCCCGCCATGTTGGCGCACAGGTTCTGCACGCCCATCCACTTGCCGGCGGCGCGCGGGCCGGCGAGTGTTTGCGTGATGGCGCCCAGCGGCGCGCTTTGCACACCGAAGAAAATACCCGCCGTCAGCAACAGCGCGACGCAAAGGACCGCTCCGGCGCCGGCGCACAGCGCCATCGAGGCCGCCACACAGCATAGGCCAAGGTTCATGGCCGTCTTCAGGACGGCGTTGGGCGCCGCGCCGCGCAGGATCATGCGGTCGCAGATCCAGCCGGTCGCCGGGGCACTGAGCGCGCCCATTGCATAGACGCCGGCGCCGATGACGGCCATCTGCCGCAAGCTGAACCCCTGGGTTTTGACCAGATACAGCGGAAGCCAGGTCAGCATGAAGTAGAACGCGTAGTTTCCACAGAAATGACCCAGGCTGGTGCCCCACAGCGAACGTTCGCGCAGCAGCAGACCATAGGGAACCGCATCTTTGCCCGCGGCGGAGCTGGCGGTCGCGCCATCGCGTGTGGCGTGATGCCATGGAATCAGCCACGCCAGCGACAACACACCGAACACGATGAAGGCCGGCCGCCAGCCAAATTGCGCCATCACCAGACCGCCGATCAGCGTACCGCAGGTCGGACCCAAGGCCTGGCCGACGGCGATGAAGCCATTGGCGCGGCCGCGCTCATGTACCGCTGCGCGCTGCGCCAGAAATTTCGCATTGCAAGGATAAGAAACGCTTTCACCGATGCCCAGCAGCACGCGCAGCGCCAGCAGCAGCGTAAAGCTGTGAGCAAATCCGGTGAGGGCCGTGGCCATCGCCCATACCGCCAGGCCGGCGCCCAGCACGTAGCGCACGTCGAATCGCTGCGCAAGCCAGCCTGCCAATGGCTGCAGGGGCGCGTACGACCAGAAGAATGCCGAAAAAAGAATGCCCATCTGGGCATTGCTGAGGCCGAGCTCGGACTTGAGCATCGGACTCGCGGTGGCGAGATTGCCGCGGTCGAAATAGTTGATGAACACCGCCGCGGCGAGCAACAAGACGATTCGTCGCGACAGCGGCGGCGCGTGCTCTGAGCGCATCTCAGCGGGTGCGGTGCGGCAGGAAGCGCGATTCGAACAGCGCCCGCAAGGCGGGGTCAGTGCGCAGCAGGTTCAATGCCAGTTCAGCATGGCCTTTGGCGTAGCCGTTGCCCATGATCAGCTGAATGTCTTTGGCGGCGCCTTCGGCACCGAGCGTGGCGGCACTGAAGCACGTGCTCATGGAAAAGAACACGGCGGTGCCGTCCTCGTGCGTGGCGAGCACGGCCGCCATCTCCGTGCCGGGCATCGAGGCGCAGTTGATCACCAGATCGCACAGCCGGCCACTGGTAAGGGTCGCGACCGCCTGCATGACATCGACCGGTCGTGTGGCGTCCGCCAAGAGGGCGTCATCGCACAAACCAGCGCTTCGCAGGGAATCCAGCGCCGCGAGCGAAATGTCCACCGCCAGCACCTGACCTTGTCCTTGCAGGCTGCGCCGCGCCTGCGCCATGCACAGTGCGCCACTCTTGCCCGCGCCAATGATGGCGACGCGCATCCCGGGCCGCGTGTATCGAGCCACCAGGGCGGGCGCGCCGCAAACATCCAGCGCCGCCAGGCAAAGGGCATCGGGCAGGTCGGGCGGCAGCTTTGCGTACTGTGCGCTGCTGAACAAAATGGCATGCCCGCGCACATCGACCTGGTCGGTGTGCAGGTGCACCGCGCGGATTTCATCAAGGTGCAGCGGCGTCAGCGTCAGGCTGACGAGCGAGGCTATGCGATCGCCGGCCGACAAACGGGCGGCATCCGGATGCAGGCCGCTCACCTCGCGGACCGTGCCGATGAGCATTCCGCCGGAGCCAGTCACCGGATTGTGCATCTTGCCGCGTTCACCGACGATGCGGGCAATGCTGCGGCCCAGTTGCTCTGCATCGCCGCCGCAGGCTTGCGCCAGCTGCCGGAACGAGGCGGCATCGATGTTCAGGCAGTCCACGTCCAGCAGAATCTCGCCGGGGCGCAAGGGCAGCGAGGAGTCCAGCCGCTGCGCCTGCTGTGGCATGACACCGGGTTCGTCAAGGACGCGCGACAAGCCGAAGGGGTCTGTATGCAAAAGAATTTCTGAAGTTCGCTAAGGCAGCGTCGGCAACACCACGGTGGTGCGGGTTACAGCGCCTGGCGTCGTGCCCGTACCTGGATCTGCGATGTTCACGTAGAAAGTACGAGCCTGTCTGCGCTCTGCTCCCGGGTTGATTCGTATGAACAGCGTTGCATACTGCCGACCATTCGAAAACGCACGCGAAATCCGCGTCTGCGCAGTGAAGTCCTCACCCGCCTTCGCAGTGCCGTCCTCGGTCCACCAAACGAAGCTTTGAGTCGCTTTGGACTCTTCGCTGCGACGCACACGGACTTCCACGAAATGCGAATCGCGTCCGGCAGAGTACGTTCTGGCGGTCAGCGTGATACGGGGCTTGGCGGGGGTTGCGGCGACCACGGCGGGCCGCCGCGCTGGTGCCGTCACCTTGGGGCCGGTATCGGCCGTCGGAGCCGGCGTTGCGGCGGGCAGTGACTGAGTGGGCGGCGTGACCGGTGCCGGCGGAACAGCCGCTGCCTTGCGAACCGCAATCTGAAGCGCTGCAGGCGCGCGCGGCGGCGTGCGATGAAACGCAAACAGCGCGATGGCCGCCAGCAGCGCCATCGCTGCCGGCATCGCGAGCTTGCGCCAGTCGGGCAGCGCAAATGCCGGCAGGCGGGCGCGCTCGGTTTCCAGGAGCGGCGGCAATTGGTGCGGTTCGATTTTCAGACCCAGGCGCATCAGCCATTCGCTCACCGGGACCGATCGATGCTCGCGCGACCACGACAGCCCGGTTTGAAGCATCTGCCATTGCCGGTTGCTCAAATGCGGTGGACGCCGCGGGCACTTCCCGGCAGTGCGCGCCTCGAGCGAACTGCGCGATTCAAAGGGATGCATGCCGCTGAGCAGTTCGTAAGCAATGCATGCCAATGAGAAAAGATCGTCGCGCGGATCGGGTTGCCGGCCTTCGAGAATCTCGCAGCAGGCATAGGGCGGTGTTGCTGCGAGCGGGCCGGACTGCGGCTGCGTATCGGCCTGCGCCGCATCGCCGCCACTGGAGGTGATGGAGGAGCCGAAATCCAGAACGCGAATCTCCGCCTTGTGGGTGACCATGATGTTCTGCGGCTTCAGATCGCCGTGGATCACGTTGCGCGAGTGCGCGTGCGCCACTGCCGACCCCACGGCGCGGATCACCTCCCAGGCGTAGTGCCGGGGCAGGGGATGCGGCTGTGCGCGGGCGATACGCTCGCTGAGTCGTTCGCCTTCGAGCAGTTCCATCGTGTAAAAAGCCAGATCCTCGTCCCGATCCAGTTCATACACCTTGACGATGCCCGGGTGGGCCAGGCTCTGCGTGCAGTGAAACTCGCGCCGAAGTTGAACGAGGATGGCCGGCTTTTGATTGATCCGTTCGCGCAGGACTTTGACGGCGACGCGCCGGTCGGCATTCGCCGGCAGCACGCCGCAGCGGTCGATGGCCCGGAAAACGGTCGCCATGCCGCCGCTGCCGATGACGGCTTCGAGCAGATAGCGGTTGTGCAGCACGCGGCCGGGAGCAAGGATCTGGGGTGCGGCGGGCGCGGACATCGACTCGGGTTCAGCGGCCGGCGCCACGCTCACAGCCGGTGGCGGCGCCGGATCGGTTGCCGGCGGAATCAACTCCACCGTCGTTCCGAATTCGACGCTTTGCAGTTCGCGCTGGGCGATTCGGGATTTGATCGACTGAAACAAGTCGCCGGACAATTGTCCGAGACGGTAGCGCTGATCCAGGAGCGACAGCACGTACCAGGCGGCATCGGCGGCAGTGCCCCGGCCTTCGAAGGATTCGCGGATGAATTGCTCTTCCGAGCATTCGCCGCGCGTCAGCTCATCCAGCCGCCTTCTCAGATCGAATACGGCCGGGTTCGCACGCCGTCGAAAGACGTTGGCGCGAATCTCACTCATTGTTGGCACGTCCCATACATTGCCCGCTCATTATGCGCGTGCAGTGTAAAAACGCGAACCAGTTCCGGACTTATGTCAAGTGTTTGTAAAATCTTTACGGCTTGTCCGACGCTCTGCTTCGCCGGATCACGAACAGCTCGGCCAGTTGCTCGATCATGGCTCCAGCCAGCTGCTCGATATCCGTGATGGCCACGGCCCGCGAATAAAAATCGGCGACATCGTGGCCGATACCGATGGCGGTCAATTCCACGGTCGCGCGCTTTTCAATCCACTTGATCACATTGCGCAGGTGTTGCTCGAGGTAACCGCCCGGATTCGCCGACAACGTCGCCTCGTCGAGCGGCACGCCGTCGGAAATCACCATGAGAATCCGCCGCTGCTCGGTACGGCGCAACAGGCGTTCGTGCGCCCACAGCAGCGCTTCGCCGTCGATGTTCTCCTTCAGGATGTTCTCGCGCAGCATCAAGCCCAGATTGCGGCGCACGCGGCGCCAGGGCATGTCGGCGGACTTGTAAATGATGTAGCGCAGGTCGCTCAAGCGGCCCGGACCCGACGGGTTGCCGGCCTGCAGCCAGTCCTCACGCGACAGTCCGCCTTTCCATGCCTTGGTGGTGAATCCGAGTATCTCGATTTTCACCCCGCAACGTTCCAGAGTGCGAGCCAGGATATCGGCGCACAGCGCCGCAACCAGAATGGGCCGGCCGCGCATCGATCCGGAATTGTCGAGCAGCACCGTGACCACGGTGTCCTTGAAATCGATGTCGTCTTCCATCTTGAATGGCAATGCGGCCAGCGGATCGACGATCACGCGCGACAGCCGCGCGGCGTCCAGCACGCCTTCATCCAGATCGAACGACCAGCCGCGCTTCTGCCGCGCGCGCAGCAGCCGCTCCAGGCGCTGCGCCAGCCGGCCGACGGCGCCGCGCACGGTCTCTGATTTTGAATCAAGCTGAGCGCGCAATTGCGTCAACTCTTCGGCATTGCTCAACTGCTCGGCATTCACGACTTCATCGTGCAGTCGGGTGAACACGCGATAGTGGCGATTCGGATCGTCCGTATCATCGAAAGGCAGGATGCGCGACAGACGCTCGCCCTTGCTGTCGGTCTCCGCCTTGCGTTCTACATCCTCCGGATCCGGTTGCCGTGATCCGAGCACGTCCGCATCTGGGATCGGTGGTGCATCGGTCTCCATCGTGCCGCGCTGCGGCTTAAGATTCAGGGTGGATCCGGCTTCCAACGGCAGATCGGAGGCCTCCACCGCAGGTAGTGCAGGGGCCGCCGATGCCGTGCGGCGGCGGTCAGAGGCCGACCCCAGCTCATAGCCGAGGCCAAGATCCTTGACCCAATCATGCACCGCAAACGCAAAGCGCTCCTGATCGTGCAGCGATTCGGCAAGCCGGGCAAGCGGCTTCAGGCCCCGCGGTCCCAGATCGGTGCGCCAGCGCTCCAGAAATTCCTGCGCGACTGGCGGGGGCGGCTCTCCGGTGAGCCGCTCGCGCGCGAGCAGGGCGAGCGCGTCGTTCATCGAGGCGGTATTCGAACTCTGGCCGGCGCGCAACCCCTTGCGCTCCAGGGAATCGGTGAGCGCCGCGGTCAGGTTGTTCGCGACGCCTTTGAGAATGGCGGCGCCCAGTGCCTGGCAGCGCACGTCCTCCAGCGCATCGTAGAGTTCACGGGCGCGAAATCCGTCCGGACGGTAGCGTGCGTGAATCGATGCGTCGTGGTAGGCGATGCGCAGCGCGAGCCGGTCGGCATGACCGCGCAGCC
Source organism: Pseudomonadota bacterium (assembly GCA_025357635.1). Taxonomy (GTDB): domain Bacteria; phylum Pseudomonadota; class Gammaproteobacteria; order Steroidobacterales; family Steroidobacteraceae; genus TMP-86. The sequence continues at coordinate 17,667 of JANXOV010000029.1, read as the reverse complement.
GCGCTGCTTCGGCGCTCGTAAACGGCTGGTTGGGCAGGGGCAGCAGCATGCGCGCGCCGTTCAGCTGCGGTCCTTGAGCGCTGAATTGGACCTCGAGATTCTTCTCTCCCGCCAGTGCGCGCGTGGACTGAATCAGCGCGCGCTGAAATTTCTCCAGTGCGGTGACCGCATGCGGCGGCTTCAAACGACGGTCACACGCGATGCGGCTTCAGGCAGATCGGCGCCAAACGCGCGCTGAAAAAACTCCGCCACTGTGGTGCGCTCGAGTTCGTCGCATTTGTTCAGAAAGGTGACTCGAAACGCCAGCGCTACATCCTTGAAGATGAGGGCGTTCTGCGCCCAGGTGATCACGGTGCGGGGGCTCATCACCGTGGAGATGTCGCGGTTCATGAAGGCGTTGCGGGTCATGTCGGCGACGCGCACCATGGCCAGAACGGTGGCGCGGCCTTCCACTGTGTCATAGGCTGGTGTTTTGGCGAGCACGATGGCGGCTTCCGCGTCGTGCTCCAGGTAGTTCAATGTGGTGACGATGGACCAACGGTCCATCTGGCCCTGGTTGATCTGCTGCGTGCCGTGATACAGACCGCTCGCATCGCCCAGGCCGATGGTGTTGCTGGTGGAGAACAGGCGAAAGTAGGGATTCGGGCTGATCACGCGGTTCTGATCCAGCAGCGTCAGTTTGCCGCTGGCTTCCAGGATGCGCTGGATCACGAACATCACATCGGGCCGCCCGGCGTCGTATTCATCGAAGGTCAGCGCGACGGGCCGCTGGATCGACCAGGGCAGCAGGCCTTCGCGGAACTCGGTGACCTGCCGGTCGCCCTGCAGCACGATGGCGTCCCGCCCGATGAGGTCGATGCGGCTGACGTGGCCGTCCAGGTTGATGCGCACCATGGGCCAGTTGAGCCGCGCAGCCACCTGCTCGATGTGCGTGGACTTGCCGGTGCCGTGATAGCCCTGCACCATCACGCGGCGGTTGAACGCGAACCCCGCCAGGATGGCCAGCGTGGTCTGTGGGTCGAAACAATACCCGGGGTCGACATCGGGCACGTATTCGCTGCGCCGGCTGAATGCCGGAACCCTCATGTCGCTGGGAACGCCAAAGGATCTCGCGCTGAGTTCGATATCCGGTTGCATTTCAAGTAGTTCGTCAGCGATGCTCATCGTTTGGCCTTGTTGTCGTCGGGACGCGCTATCTTAAGCGATCTTGAAGAGCCGCATCGGGGCGGAGGAGCAATCTTAGATGAAGCTTTACACTTTCGACGCCGCGCCCAATCCGCGCCGCGTGAATCTGTTCATTGCCTACAAGGGCATCGAAATCCCCACGCAACAGATCAATTTGCGTGAGGGCGAACAGCTGGGGGCCGCCTTTCGGGCAATCAATCCGCGCTGCATCGTGCCGGCGCTGCAAATGGATGACGGTTCGGTATTGTGCGACGGCATCGCCATCTGCTGGTATCTGGAGAGCCTGTATCCGCAGCGCCCCTTGCTCGGTGTGGGTGCCTTGCAGCAGGCGCAGGTGCTGAGCTGGGATCACCTGATCTTCGCCGATGCTTTCGTGCCGGCCGCCGAGATGCTGCGCAACCGCAGCAGCGCGTTCAAGGATCGCGCGGTTCCGGGACCAGGACCGGTGGCGCAGATTCCAGAACTGGAGGCGCGCGGGCGGCAGCGGCTGCGCCTGTTCTGGCAGTACCTGGATGAGCAGCTGAAAGGCCGCGAGTTCGTTGTCGGCAACACCTTGACCCTGGCTGACATCGATGCCTTCGTGGTCATCGATTTTGCCGGATGGAGCAAGGAGCAGGTTCCCGAATCCTGCGCCCACGTGCATCTGTGGTCGGCGCGTGTCAAAGCCCGGTTGAGCGGACCATGATCAAGGACCGGCAGCCGTCATCCCGCCCCGCTTTGGGCCGTGCGCGGGCGTGTGCCGCGCTGGCGCTGGCTTTGTTCAGCGCGCACAGCCCGGCGGATGAGGCGGGCATCGCCGAGCGGACCGTGCGCGCCCATATGGATTTTCTGGCAGGCGATGCGCTGCATGGCCGCGGCAGCGGCACGCGCGATGAGTGGATCGCCGCAAGCTACCTCGCCAGTCAGATGCGCGCCTACGGACTCGAGCCGATGGGCGATGTCGGAGGCTATGTCCAGAGTGTCGGCATCGAACGTACGCAGGTGATCGGCTCGCCGCGGTTGCAGGCGGGAACGCTTCGCTACGAACAAGGAGCGCAGATGCTGGTTCTGGATCTGGACGTGGCCCAGGTCAGCGGCTCGCTGCAGAAGTATCAGCCCGGCGCCGCCGTGCGGCCGGCCGCCGTGCTGCTCATGCCGGCGGCCGCCGATCCGCGCAATGCCGACGGGCTGGATGCCGCGGCCATCGTCCTGTGGCGGGAGTCGCCGCCCATGCGCGAACGATGGGAATCGCTGCAGCATCGCCCTCTCACCGTCGGCCGGACTCGCCTGACCGGGATTCCCGCCGATCCCACGCCGCTGCCGCCATCGCCCGTGCAAATCCTCCTGAGCACTGCGGCCTATGATGCGATCGCGGCCATGCCCGATGCTTCCTCGCTGTCCTTTGCCGCTGAAACGCAGGCGGTGACCAGCCGCACGTGGAACGCCGTCGGCCGCATCGCCGGCGCAAGCCCAGGAGTGCGCGACCAGGTGCTTCTGTTGACCGCGCATCTGGATCATCTGGGTGAGCAAGGCGGCGGCCCGGATCGCATCTACAACGGCGCGGATGACGATGCGTCCGGCACGATTGCCGTGCTGGCGCTCGCCGAAGCGATTGCCAAGGGCCCGCGGCCCAAGCGCAGCATCGTATTTGCATTGTTCGGCAGCGAAGAGGTGGGCAGTCTGGGCGCCCGTTACTTTCTGCAGAAGCCGACGGTGCCGCTGGAGCAGATCATCGCCAACCTGGAATTCGAAATGATTGGACGCTCGGACACCGCGGTCGCGGACCATACGTTGTGGCTCACGGGGTGGGAGCGGACCAATCTGGGGCCGGCGCTGGCCGGTCATGGCGCGCGCCTGGTCGCGGATCCGCATCCGAATGAGAATTTCTTCATGCGCTCCGACAACATCACGCTGGCGAAGCGCGGCATCGTTGCGCAGACCGTGTCCAGCTACGGATTGCACGAGCAGTACCACCAGCCCTCGGATGACATCGCGCATATCGATTTTCAGCACATGACTGAATCCATCCAATCGATGCTGGGTCCGATACGCTGGCTGGCGAGTGCGGGCTTCAAACCGGATTGGTTGCCGGGCGGCCGCCCCTGAATCAACGCTGCGCAGCTACCCTGAAGCGGGCGGCTGCGACTCCAGCCAGTCGAAGGAGCGCGTGACCGCCTGCTGCCAGCGGCGGTACAGACGCGCGCGCTCGGAGGCCGGCATGGCGGGGAGCCAGCGTTTGTCCTCGCGCCAATTGCGGATCACCTCGCTGATATCCTGCCAGAAGCCCACCGCAAGTCCCGCCGCGTACGCGGCGCCCAATGCGGTGGTCTCGCGCACCTGCGGGCGGATCACGGGCACGTTCAAAATATCGGATTGGAATTGCATCAGCAGTTCGTTTGCCGTCATGCCGCCGTCGACGCGCAATTGCCGCAAGTCGGATCCCGCATCGGTCTGCATCGCTTCAAGCACCTCGCGCGTCTGATACGCGGTGGCTTCGAGCGCCGCGCGCGCGATGTGTTCACGGCCGGCGAAGCGCGTCAGACCGACGATGGCGCCGCGAGCGCTTTCTTTCCAATGAGGCGCATACAGGCCGGAGAACGCGGGCACGAAGTACACATCCGCGTTGTCCTTGGCCTGCGCCGCCAGCGACTCGATGTCGGCGCTGTCGGCGATCATGTGCAGATTGTCCCGCAGCCATTGCACCAGTGCGCCGGCGATTGCCACCGAACCCTCCAGGGCGTAGTGAACGGGTGCGTTGCCCAGCTGATAGGCGACCGTGGAAATCAATCCGGCGCCCGAGCGCACCAGTTTTTCACCGGTGTTCAGCAGCAGAAAACAGCCGGTTCCGTACGTGTTTTTCGCCTCGCCGGCCGCGAGGCAAGCCTGGCCCACGAGCGCGGCCTGCTGGTCGCCGAGCATGCCCGACAGCTGCACGCCGGCGAGCGGACCGGCGCGCGCGCGCGCGTAGCGATCGCTGGACGCCACGATGCGCGGCAGAGCCGCGCGCGGAACGGTGAAAGCCTCGAGCAGCGCGGCGTCCCATTGCAGGGTCTGCAGGTCCATCAGCTGAGTGCGGCTGGCATTGGTCACATCCGTGATATGAAGACCTCCCTGTGCACCGCCGGTCAGATTCCACAGCAGCCAGCTGTCGATGGTCCCGAACAGCGCGTCGCCGCGTTCGGCTGCCGCGCGCGCATCGGGCAGGCAGTCGAGCAGCCACTTCATCTTCAAGGCGCTGAAATAACTGGCAAGCGGCAGACCCGTCTGCGCCCTGAAGCGGTCTTTGCCGCCATGCGCTGCATATTGCGCAACCATTGCCTCGGTGCGCGTGTCCTGCCACACGAGGGCGTTATGCAGCGGCAATCCCGTGCGCCGGTCCCACAACACAGTGGTCTCGCGCTGATTGGTGATGCCGATGGCGGCGATGTCGGCGGCCGCGACATTCGCCTGCGACAGGCACTGCGCCATCACCGCGCATGTGTTGCGCCAGATTTGCATCGGATCGTGTTCCACCCAGCCCGGCTTTGGAAACAGTTGTGCATGTTCCGTCTGCGCGCTGGCGTGCACTTCGCCTTGATGCGTGAACAGGATGAAGCGGGTGCTGGTGGTACCCTGGTCGATCGCTCCGACATACTGTGGCATGGTCATTTGAGTCCGGCTGGAAACAGCCTCATCCTACCGAAAATCGCCCGCCACTGGACTGCGCCGGATGCCCACGTGTAGGGTTGTATCCACGATTCGAACCGGAGAGAGCTTTGTCCAAATCCACCGACGGCAGATCGCGCGACCGCACACTGGGCATGCACCGCGACATCACCCGGCGCGATTTCCTGCAGGGAGCTGCATTGGGCCTGGCAGCGCCGCTGCTTTCGCGCTCCGCCGGGGCCTGGGCCACCGCCGCCGATGCCGATGCCGGCATTCAGGCGGCGGCAGACTACTATCCGCCCGCTCTGACCGGGCTGCGCGGCAGCCACGCCGGCGCTTTCGAAACGGCGCATGCGCTGCGCGATGGGCGCCGCTGGCCACCTGCGCGCGACACAGCCGAGCGCTACGACCTGGTGGTCGTCGGTGCGGGCATCAGCGGACTGGCGGCGGCGCACTTCTACCTTGCGCATTCGCCCGCCGCACGCATCCTGATCCTGGACAATCACGATGACTTCGGCGGCCATGCGCGCCGCAATGAATTTCATGTCGACGGGCGCCTGCAGCTCATGAACGGCGGCACGCTCAGTATCGAAAGTCCCAAGCCGTACAGCGCCGTCGCGGACGGCTTGCTCAAGAGCGTCGGCATCGATCGCGAACGCTGGGCGAGCACACTGGAAGACAAGAATTTCTTCACAGCGCGTGGCATGAGCAACGCCGTGTTCTTCGACCGCGAGACCTTCGGTGCGGATAAATTGGTCCTGCAGCGCGAAGGCGTGTCGCCGCGCGACTATCTGCGTGATTCACCGCTCAGCGCACAGGTGAAGAAGGACATCGTGCGCATCGAAGAGGCGCAGGTCGACCACCTTGCGGGCCTGAGTTCGCAGCAGAAAAAGGAGCGGCTGGCCGGCATCAGCTACCAGCAATTCCTGCTGACGCTGGTGCACGCAGATCCGGGCGTGTGCAATTACTACGGCAAGCTGACTCACGGACTGTGGGGCGTGGGCATCGACGCCGTCTCGGCGCTGGATTGCTGGGGCATCGGCATGCCGGGTTTTCAGGGCATGGGTTTGCAGCCAGGGTCGATTCCGCGCATGGGTTACACCCCGGCGGGCTCTGCGGATTCGGGCTGGACGCCGGTGATTCACTTTCCCGACGGCAACGCCACCATCGCACGCTCCTTGGTGCGCCGCCTGATTCCGGCGGCCATGCCGGGGGCCGGCATTGAAGATCTGATCACGGCAAAGGCCGACTACGCGCAGCTGGATCGTGGCGGTGCGCCGGTTCGACTGCGCCTCAATGCAACCGTCATCAATGCGCAGAATCTGGGCCCTGCAAGCAACGCGGGCGGCGTGGGGATCACCTATGTCCGCGGCGGCGAGGCTTTTCGGGTGCAGGCCGGGCATTGCGTGCTCGCCTGCTGGAACATGGTTATTCCTTATCTGTGCCCGGAGTTGCCCCCGGCGCAAAAGGCCGCCTTACATGAGCCTTCCAAAGTGCCGCTGCTGTACATCAGCGTTGCGCTGCGCAACTGGAGGGCATTCGACAAGCTGGGCGTCAACCGGGTCTACGCGCCGGGCGGCTACTACTCCGACCTGCGATTGAACGAGGCGCTGCGAATCGGCGGCTATGCGACCGCGCGCGACCCCGATGAGCCGACGGTTCTGCACGTCACGCGCACGCCCTGCGCGCCGGGCCTGCCTGAGCGCGAGCAGAACAAGCTCGGCCGCGCCGACATCATGGCAACCTCATTTGAAACCTATGAACGGAACATGCGCGAACAATTGGGCCGCACCCTGGGAGCGGGCGGTTTCGATCCCGCGCACGACATCCGCGCCATCACCGTGAATCGCTGGCCGCATGGATATGCCCATGAATTCAATTCGCTGTTCGATGAACTCAAGCCCGAGGGGCAGAAAGTAAATGTGGTGGGTCGTGCGCCGTTTGGCAACATCGCCATCGCCAATGCGGATGCGGCCGCCGCCGCCTACACGGACAAGGCCATTGATGAGGCCTATCGAGCGATTCAGGACTTGAAGCCTGGCTGAGGGACGCTCGGCTGCGCGCCATGCGCCCGGTCACGCGATGGTTGCGTCGACGACGCTTTGTGCCTCGTTGAACAATTGCTGGAGATGCACCTCGCCTAGAAAACTCTCGGCATAGATCTTGTAGATGTCCTCGGTGCCTGACGGCCGCGCTGCGAACCAGCCGCTGGCGGCGGTGACCTTGATGCCGCCGAGCAGACCGCCGTTGACCGGCGAGCGGTCCAACACCGCCTGTATGGGTTCACCCGCAAGCGTCGTGATCTTCAGCTGCTGCGGCGTCATCCTGGCGAGTTTTTGTTTTTGCGCGGGGCTTGCCGGTGCATCCATGCGGCTGGCCAGCGGCGCGCCGTGCTGTTGCGTCAACTGCGCATAGTGCTGAGCGGGGTCCAGGCCGGTACGCGCCAGCATTTCCCCGGCCAGCAAGCCGGGTATCAGGCCGTCCTTGTCGGTGGTCCAGACGCTGCCGTCGCGCTGCAGGAAACTGGCGCCGGCACTTTCTTCTCCGCCGAATCCCAGCTCGCCCTTGAACAGGCCCTCAGCAAACCATTTGAATCCGACCGGTACTTCGTACACCGGACGCGGCAGGGCTGCCGCGACCCGGTCGATCATGGCGCTGCTGACCATGGTCTTGCCCACCGCCGCCGCCGAATTCCAATCCGAGCGATGCCGGAACAGATAGTCGATGCATGCCACGAGATAGTGATTGGCCGGCATGAGTCCTGCGCTGCGCGTGACGATGCCGTGGCGATCGTGATCGGTGTCCGAGGCAAACGCCACATCGTATTGATCCTTGAGCCGGATCAGCGACTGCATGGCATAGGGCGAGGAGGGGTCCATGCGGATGCGTCCGTCCCAATCCAGCGACATGAATTTGAACGTGGGGTCCACCTGTTCGCTGACCACCTTCAAGTCGATGCCGTAGGTGTCGGCTATCCGCGCCCAATAGTGGACGCCGGCGCCGCCCAATGGATCGACGCCCATGCGAACGCCGCTTGCGCGTATCGCCTCGAAATCGATGACCTGCTTCAGATCCGCTACATAGTTGCCGAGGTAGTCGTGTTCGCGCGTCGTGGAGGCCCGCCGCGCCTGCTGCAAGGGTATGCGCAACACCTCGCGCAGCCGTCCCATCAGCAATGTATTCGCCTGATTCTCGATCCATTTCGTGACGTCCGAATCGGCCGGCCCGCCGTTGGGCGGGTTGTACTTGACGCCGCCGCTGTCGGGCGGATTGTGCGAGGGGCTGATGACGATGCCGTCGGCCAGACGCGTCGCGCGGCCGCGGTTGTGCACCAGCACCGCATGCGAGACCGCCGGCGTGGGCGTGTACTCGCCGCCTTTGGAAATCATCACGTGCACATCGTTTGCGGCCAGCACTTCCAACGCGCTCTGGAACGCCGGGCCGGACAACGCATGCGTGTCGATGCCGATGAACAGGGGGCCGTCGATGCCCTGGCCCTGACGGTAGTGGCAGATGGCCTGCGTGATCGCGAGCACATGCGCTTCGTTGAAGCTGCCCTCGAAGGAAACGCCGCGATGGCCCGAGGTGCCGAAGGCCACGCGCTGCGCGGTCTGCGCAGGATCGGGTTGGATTCCGTAGTAGGCGTCGATGAGCTTGGGAACATCCACCAGTGGCGCCTCCAGCGCACTATGGCCGGCGAGGGGGCTGATTCGGGTGCTCATCGTCGACACTTTACTCGTGGTTTATCGGCTTTTTTCGATTATACGCTGCATCAGTCCGGTCCAGGATTTCACGAAGGCGGCCGCCGCATCGGTCTGCAGTTGCGCGGCCAGCCGGTCGATATCGATACCAGCAGCGGTAAACTGAGCCAGCTGTTGCCCGGCGACTGCGGCATTGGCTTGCAGGGTCCCGTGCATGGCGCCGTTCGCCGCGAACGCCAGCAGCGTTTTTTCTGGCATGGTGTTGATGGTATCCGGCGCGGCCAGGGCCTCGACATAGAGGCATTCCGATGCCTGGGGATCCTTGACGCCGGTGCTGGCCCACAGCAGGCGCTGCGCACGGGCTCCTGCGGCAGCCAGGCCCAGCCACTGCGGGCTGGCCAGCAAGTCCCGGTAGGCGCAATAGCAGCGCTGGGCGATGGCCACTCCGAGCCGATTGCGCAGTTCTGCAGGAACTTTGTCGGCGATTGCGCGGTCCCAGCGGCTGATGAACAGTGAGGCCACGGAGGCGACGCGCGGACTCAAGCCCGCATCGACCCGGCGGCGTATGCCGCGCAGATACGCCTGTGCCGCCGCCAGATACTGTTCACAGGAAAACAGCAGCGTCACGTTCACCGGTATGCCCAGAAAGATGGCTTCCTCGATCGCAGGAATTCCCGCAGGCGTGCCGGGGATTTTTACGAAAAGATTGGGGCGCGCGGCCTGCGTGTGAATCGACTTCGCCGCGGCGACCGTGCCAGGCGTGTCATCGGCAAGCAACGGTGAGACTTCCATGGATACCCAGCCGTCGATGCCAGCGGTGGCGTCGAAAACCGGGCGGAACAAATCCGCGGCCCGCCGCAGATCCTCGAGCGCGATGGCGATGAAGATGTCCTGCGTTGCGCTGCCGCTGCGCGCCTTTTCTTTGACCGCCGCGTCGTAGATGCTGCCCTTGCCGATGGCCTCGTCGAATATGGTCGGATTGGAGGTCAGGCCGGTCACTGAGAGTTCGTCGATGTAGCGGCGCAGGGTGCCGGAGTCCAGCAGGTCGCGGGTGATGTTGTCCAGCCAGAGGCTCTGGCCCAGATCGTGAAGCTGTTGTGTGGGTTTCATGAGTTTGCCTGCAGTGAGAGGATGTTCAGGATACGCAGCGGAACGGGCGAAAGGCTGCAATATTCGGGCATGGTGTCCGGTCTGATGGGTACAGTGTGAAACAGCGGGGCAGCGATGACAGTAAAGAACATAGTATCGGCTCATCGGCGTGAACATGCGATGACACGGCGTCAGGTTTTGCGTTCATTGCTTGGAGCGGCGTCGGTTGCCGGTGCGATGGGCGCCCTGGGCGCCGAGCGTGACCCTGCGGCGCAGACTCCGGGCGGCACGGTGAAAATTGAACTGTTCTCAGCCGACGGTAAGAGCAAGGGCATGGCGTCTGCGCCCCTTGTGACAAAATCGCAGGAGCAGTGGCGCCAGCAATTGTCCGCTGCCAGTTTTCATGTCACGCGGCAGGCCGGCACTGAGGCGCCTTTTTCGGGTGAGTATTGGGACAATCACGCCGCGGGGTTGTATCGCTGCATCTGTTGCGATACCGCGTTGTTCGATTCAAAAACCAAGTTTGAGTCCGGCACGGGTTGGCCCAGTTTCTGGAAGCCGGTGTCGGCGCACAATGTCCGGGAGTCCGGCGACAACAGTTTGTACATGCAGCGGACCGCAGTGTCCTGCCGGCTGTGCGATGCGCATCTGGGTCACGTGTTCGACGACGGTCCGCGTCCGACCGGTCTGCGGTATTGCATGAATTCTGTTTCACTGAAATTTTATGCGCATGCGCAATGATTAACACGGAGACAAGCATGGTTCAGTTCAAATCTATGGCACGCCGGGCGATGAGCGTGATGTTGAGCGTGTCGTTGGTCGCCATCGCCGCCCAATGGAGCACTCACGCGGCCGAATCCGCGGTGAGCATTCCCGCGCCGCTCGTGGACGACAGCAAGGACGGCGGTTCCTTGCGCACGGCCGTCTTGGCGGGCGGTTGCTTCTGGGGCGTGCAAGGCGTTTTCCAGCACGTCAAGGGCGTACGCCAGGTGCTGTCCGGTTATGCGGGCGGGGAGAAGGCAACCGCGGACTATGAAACCGTCGGCAGCGGCACCACCGGCCATGCCGAGTCGGTGCAGATCACTTACGATCCGCGCGAAGTAAGCTACGGCACCTTGCTGCAGGTGTACTTTTCCGTCGCGCACGATCCGACCCAGTTGAATCGACAGGGCCCGGATGCCGGGACCCAGTACCGCTCATCCATCTTCTACGCCGACGAGAGCCAGCGGAAAATCGCTGAAAGTTACATTGCGCAGTTGAACAAGGCCCGCACCTACTCCAAACCCATCGTGACGCGCGTGGATGCGCTGAAGCGCTTTTACCGGGCTGAAGACTATCACCAGGATTTCCTGATCAACAATCCGCGGTATCCCTACATCGTGTACAACGATCTGCCGAAGGTTGCGAATCTGCAGCGCGTGTTTCCCGAGATTTACCGCGACTCACCGGTCAGCGTGGCGGCCGGTAAGGCGCGTTAAGGCAGGCCGGTTCGCACTCAGGCGATGGCCCAATCGCGCAATACCGCCTCGGTATCGGCGCCGGCCGGGCGCGGCGGCCCCTGGATGGCGCCGGGGGTCTTGGAGAAGCGCGGCGCAGGCGCCGCCTGCATCAGTCCGTGAGCGTGCACGAACGTGCCGCGCGCCAGGTTGTGCGGGTGCAAGGGCGCATCGGTCATCGACAACACCGGCGCAACACAGGCATCTGAGCCTTCGAAAATGGCGCGCCACTCGTCGCGCGTTTTGGAGGCGAATGCGCGCGTCAGCGCGGCCCGCATGGCCGGCCATTGCGAGCGCTCGGTATTGTTTGGGAATTGCTGCTGCGACAAGCCGGTCCTGGCCACCAATTCACTAAAGAACTGGGGTTCGAGCGCGCCGATGGAAATCCATAATCCGTCCGCGCACGCGTAGGTGTCGTAAAATGGCGCGCCTCCATCAAGCAGGTTCTGGCGGCGCTCATCCACCCATGCGTTGTTCTGATTCATCGCGTACATCATGGACATGAGTGAGGCGCTGCCGTCGGTCATCGCGCAGTCCACCACCTGACCCGCACCGCCGCCGCGCACGTGATTCAAGGCGGCGAGCACGCCGAACGCCAGGTACAGTGCGCCGCCGCCGAAATCGCCGACCAGATTCAACGGCGGGACCGGTTTGTCGGCCAGGCCAATGGCATGCAGTGCGCCCGTCAAGGACACGTAGTTGATGTCATGGCCGGCGATTGCCGCGCGCGGGCCGCTCTGGCCCCAGCCGGTCATGCGCCCGTAGATCAGGCTCGGATTCAACTCGAGCAATGTCTGCGGCCCGAGCGTCAGTCTTTCCATGACACCGGGACGGAAGCCCTCGATCAGGATGTTGGCGCGCTGGGCGAGCTGGCGGGCGACTTGTACACCGGCGATGCTTTTCAGATCCAGCGCGATCGAGCGTCGTCCACGCAGAATGATGGCTTCGCTTGCGCCTGGATTCTTTCCTGCGCGGTCGATCCGCACAACATCCGCGCCCAGATCCGACAACAACATGCAGCAAAACGGGGCGGGGCCGATGCCGGCGAATTCCAACACGCGCACGCCCAACAGCGGTCCCGATCTCATAATTCGTTCCTATACAATGGAGCGAGAACTCTATACCAGGACTCGGCAGCAACGCATGCAAAATTCCCAGATTCGCGAATCGACGCTGACGCTTGCAGCGACGGTCAGCGCCTTCATACGCAACACCATCATCCCTTTCGAGCGCGATCTGCGCCAGACGCCGCACGGCCCTGCCGAGGACATGGTGCGCGAGTTGCGCGGCCTTGCGCGCCGCGCCGGCCTGCTGGCGCCGCATGTCGGCGCCGCCTGGGGAGGGCATGGCTTGTCGCATCTGGAAACGGCGCTGGTGTTCGGCGCCGCGGGCTATTCGCCGCTGGGTCCGCTGGCGATGAATATCGCCGCACCCGATGAGGGCAACATGTTCCTGCTGGAACAGGCCGCTTCCGAAGCACAGAAGCGACGCTTTCTCGCGCCGTTGATTGCCGGGGAGATCCGCTCGGCGTTCCTCATGACCGAGCCGGCCGAAGACGGCGGCGCCGGTTCGGACCCGTCCATGCTCAGCACGGCTGCGCACCTGGAAGGCGGCGAGTGGGTGATATCGGGGCGCAAGATGTTCATCACCGGCGCGCAGGGCGCCGGCTTCGGCATCATCATGGCCAAGACTGGCGAGGGCGCCACCTTGTTCCTCGCCGACATGAGTTCACCCGGCATTCAGATCGAGCGGGTTCTGGACACCATCGACAGCTCCATGCCCGGCGGACACGCCGTGGTCCGGCTGGAAAATGTCCGGGTGCCGCAGGATCAGGTGCTCGGCGCTGTGAATGAGGGATTCCGCTACGCGCAGATCCGTCTTGCGCCGGCGCGCCTGACGCATTGCATGCGCTGGTGGGGATTGGCGCAACGCGCCCAGGACATCGCCGTGCAGTATGCGAGCAAACGCCAGGCCTTCGGCAAGGCGCTTATCGATCACGAAGGCGTCGGGTTCATGCTCGCTGACAATGTCATCGAGCTTAAGCAGAGCGAGTTGATGATCCACTGGTGCGCAGCGGTGCTCGATGAGCACAAGCGCGGTACGATGGAGTCCAGCATGACGAAGGTGGCGGTCTCGGAAAGTTTGTTCCGCATCGCCGACCGCTGTGTGCAGGTGATGGGCGGCAATGGCGTGACCCGCGATACCGTGGTCGAACAGGCGTTTCGGGAAATTCGCGCGTTTCGGATCTACGATGGTCCCAGCGAGGTGCATCGCTGGGACCATCGCGAAGAAGCTCAAGCGCGCCGCCAGGGAGGCGGCGACTAACTAGCCAGCATCAACGATGCCATTGCGGCGCGCACCGCGGCAACCAACGGCACGGGGCGCCGCGTCTTCGGATCCACGAACACGTGCACGAAATGGCCGGCGGCGCTGGCTTGAGGCTGACCGGTCTGGAAAATGCCCACTTCATAGCGCAGGCTGGTCGTACCCAGCCTGCCGATACGCAATCCGCATTCGACATCCTGCGGAAAGGCCAGTGGGGCGAAGAATTCGCAGCCGCTGGAAATCACCAGGCCGATGGCGTCCCAATGCGGGCCGAACAGCACCTGCCTGTCGATCAGCATCTTGTTGACGATGGTGTCGATGAACGAGTAGTACGTGGCGTTGTTGATATGTCCGTACTGATCATTATCCATCCAGCGCGTCGGAACGCTCAGCCAATAGCGGAAGCGGTCGCGGGTTTCAATCGTTTTCGCGTTCACGTCGTCACTTGTTTCAACGGCCCAACGCGGCTTTCCAACTCCCCGCCGCCGCCGCCTTGGCGAGCAGCGCCACCGGCTTCCAGTGATCGCCGTGAATCTCGTGGTAGGCCAGGGCCTTGTCGCGGATCTTCGCAAGCCCCTGCTGCTCGGCCCAGTACATGGGTCCGCCGCGATGGCGCGGAAAGCCGTAACCGTAGACATAGGTGACATCGATGTCGGAGGCGCGACTGGCGAAGCCTTCTTCGAGTATTTTGGCGGCCTCGTAGACCATTGCGATCAGGACCCGCTGCACGATTTGCGCATCCGCGATGGGTTTGCGTTCGATGCCGGCTTTTGCGGCCGCGTCGATGATCAGTTGTTCGATTTGCGGGTCCGGCGTCGCCTCGCGTCCATCGTACTTGTAATAGCCGGCGCCGGTCTTCTGCCCGAAGCGGCCCATTTCGCAAATGAGGTCAGCTACCCGGGAGTGCCGCAAATGTTTGGGGCGCGTGGCTTCACGGCGCTGGCGCACGCGCCAGCCGATGTCCAGGCCGGCCATGTCGCGCATCAGAAACATGCCCATGGGCAAGCCAAACTGCTTCAGCGCGGCATCCACCTGCCAGGGGGTCGCGCCTTCTTCAAGCAGGAACTCCGCTTCGCGTGCATAGGTGGCGAGGATGCGATTGCCGATGAAACCATCGCAATTGCCGGCCAGCACCGCGACCTTGCCGATGCGCTTGGCAAGACCCATGGAGGTGGTCAGCGTCTGTGGCGAGGATTGGGCGCCACGGACGACTTCGAGCAGCTTCATCACGTTGGCGGGGGAGAAGAAATGCAGTCCGACCACGCTCTCGGGCCGGGTGGTGGCGGAGGCGATCTTGTCGATGTCGATGGTCGAGGTGTTGGTGGCCAGAATGGCTCCCGGCTTCATCACCTCGTCGAGCTTGCGAAATACATCCTGCTTCACACCCAAGTCCTCGAACACCGCCTCGATGACCAGATCGGCGCTGCCGATCTCCTCGTACGAGAGCGTGCCGCGGATGCGGCGCAAGTTCTCATCGGCCTTGGCGCGCGACATGCTGCCGCGGCTTACCGAGGTTTCGTAATTCCGGCTGACGATGGCGCTGCCGCGCTGCAAGGCTTCCTCGGACATTTCCAATTGCCGAACCGGAATGCCGCTGTTGGCGAAGGCCATCGCAATGCCGCCGCCCATGGTGCCGGCGCCGACGATGGCGACGCTGTTGATGGGCGGCGCGCGCGTGTCGGCCGCCAGTCCGGGAATCTTGGCGGCTTCGCGCTCGGCGAAGAAAATGTGAGACAAGGCGCCGCGCTGCGGACTTTCCTTGCATTCCAGGAAGCAGGCCAGCTCGAAAGCGTAGGCGACGTCCCAGGATTCATTGCAGGCGGCCTCGATGCAGTCGACGATTTTCCACGGCGCGAGCAGCCCGCTCCATTTCTTCGCGTTCTTGTCGCGGAACCCGGCGAAAACCTCGGGGTTCACATGCTTGATCTTGCCGTGCGTATCGCGAACCCGGCGCAAGGGGCGCCGGCCCTCGAGCGCCTGACGCGTGAATCTGACCGCTCCGTCGAGAAGTTCGTCGAAGCCTGCGCCGGGAATCAACTCATCGACAATGCCCAGCGCCGCGGCGCGGCTGCCCTCGACATGCGTCCCCTGGGTGATCAGATCCAGGGCGAGTTCCGCCCCCACCAGCCGCGGCAGGCGCTGCGTGCCGCCGGCGCCGGGAATCAATCCCAGCAGCACCTCGGGCAGACCCACCTTCACGGCTGGCAGCGCCACGCGATAGTGGCAGCACAGAGCGATTTCCAGTCCGCCGCCCAGCGCGGTGCCGTGAAGCGCCGCTACGCAGAGTTTCTTCGATGCATCCACCGCATCATACGCAGCGCGCCCCGCTGACGCGGCCGGTGGACCCTGCGTCTGCAGGTTGAATTCGCGGATATCCGCGCCGGCGATGAAGGTCTTGCCCGATCCGATCAGCACCACCGCCTTGACCGAGGGGTCGGCGTCGGTCTTGCGGATGGCCTCCGCGATGGCCGTTCTAACCGCCAGGCTCAGTGCATTGACCGGCGGGTTGTCGATGATGAGGACCGCGATATCGCCGATCTGCCGGTATTGCAGGGGTGTCGCGGATCCGCCGGTCGAGCCTGTCGCTTGTTCTGTCATAGATAGAAATCATATTCCACCGGGAACACGGCTTCCATCGAAGCGGCGAATTCTTTTTGCTTGAGCTCGGCAAACAGCTTGAGGAACTGTGCCGGCATGTACTGCGCCAGCGGTGCGGATGATCGGGTGCGCTCCAGAGCTGCCAGCAAGCCGTTGGGGAAATCATGGCCCGCAGGCGCTTTGACGCGGCCTTCCACCGGCTTCGTGGCCTGCAGTTCATTGGTCATGCCGTGCAAGACCGCCGCCAGAATGGCGGCCACGACCAGATGCGGACTGGCATCGGCGCCGGCCACGCGGTGTTCGACGCGGCGCGCTGAGCCGTGCGCGGCAGGCACCCGGAAGGCGACACTGCGGTTATTGTGGCCCCAATCCAGCGTGGTCGGAACGAAAGGTCCGAGATAGCGGCGATGCGAATTGAAATTCGGTGCGCACAGGCCGATGGAGTCATACATCAATGCCTGCATGCCGGCGATGGCTTGCTGCAGCAACACCTCGCCCCCTGCAGCGCCGAAGCGGTTGACACCGGACTCATCCACGACACTGACGTGCACATGCAAGCCACTGCCCGGCTGTTGTGCAAAGGGTTTGGCCATGAAAGTGGCCTGCATGCCCATCGATTGCGCGACGCCCTTGACGATGCGTTTGAGCAGGACCGCATGGTCCGCCGCAGCGAGCGGATCGGAAACATGGCGCAGGTTCACCTCGTATTGCCCGATGCCGTATTCGGCCACCGCGCCGCAGACCGGGACGCCCTGCGCGGCGGCGGCTGTATCGATTCTGTTGAGGAACGCGGCATTGGTTTCAACCGCCTCGAGCGACAGATTGGCTGCGCGCCGCGGCGGGCCCGCATTGGGCGCCGGGGCGGCGAGCGCGATGCCGCCATCGGGGGTGCGCCTCGGATCGATCAGGTAGAACTCCAGCTCACAGGCGACCACCGGGTGAATGCCGGCATGGCGGCACTGATCCACGACACCGGCAAGAATCATGCGAGGATCAAACCACAGGGACTGCTGCAGCTCCACGTCACGCATGTGGCACATCACCTGCGCAACCGGCGCCTGCGTCCAAGGCGCCAGGCACAGCGAGCCTTGAATGGGCAGCGCCGTTCCGTCCGGATCGCCGTCGGAGCTGCCCATGCCCTGCACGTTGTGGCCCAGTCCACGCGAATCGGCGATCAGCGCGCAGGCGGAAAATTGCACGCCATCGGCAAATACTTTGGGCGCATCGTGAATTGGAACGCGCTTTCCCAAGGCGTTGCCGTTGACGTCGATGATGAACGCATCCAGCGCCGCCACTTGCGGATTGACACGCAGAAACTCGGTCCATTCGGAGACGGGCGCGGCGGGTGACAGGTCTTTTTCCATGGTCGAGACTCGCTTGAAACGATGATTTGAAACTACAAACGGTCGCGCAATGCGTACAAGGACATGGCCGCGACCAGGGTGGGCCAGCGCAATGCCGGACCGCCGGGAAAGCGCGGTACGGGCGCGCGCGCCAGCAGATCGAAGTCGGCGCGATTGCCCGCCAGTGCATCGGCGAGAATCTTGCCGCAGTAAGGAGCGAGCAGCACGCCAAGACCGGAAAAGCCGCTCACGTTGAAAAACCCGGTGTCGATTTCGCGCACGAAAGGCATGCGCGTCGGCGTGATC